>JANNHT010000240.1:0-13368 GCA_031404555.1 Gammaproteobacteria bacterium | reverse complement strand
CTGCCCGATCACGGCGACCTGCGTTCCGTTCCTGCGCGCGTCGTCGAAGGACGGCAGCAGGTCCGCGGTGACGTCGGGATTCGTGCCGAGGCTGAACTCATCGCCACCGGGCCCGCGCCGCCGCGCGACCTGCTGCGCGATCACGTTAGCGCCGGAGGCGAGCGTCGTGCGCGCGACATGCGTGTAATTGATGCTCGCATAGGATTGCTGCGCGAGCGCTGAGCCGAGCCAGGCACCCGGCTCCATGAAGAACTCCTGTACGCGCACGTTCCGCGCCAGCGTTCCCGCGCGAATCGCCGGCAGCCAGGCCGGGTCTGGCCCGCCGCCAAAGACACGCGCCGCCATCGGTTCCACCAGCCGGCGCTCGAGCTCGCTGCTGCCGCGCGGCCGCGCGAGCGTGAGCCCGGTCAGGATCGTGAGCTCGATGCCGGCGTCCGCACCGGCGCGCCGGTAGAACTCGTTGACGAGCGCGACGGGCTTGCCGGCCCCGATCGGCGCGCAGAGCACGATGCGCGGCCCGACGCGCGCGAGCGTCGCTTCGACGCATTCGGCGACGCTCGCAAACTGCCGGGGTCCACGATCAGCCATGGGCGGGACTCTATCGTATAGTCGCGCGACCGCCGGAAAATCATGATGGAAAAGCAGGGCAACGTCATCCCGGACGCCGCGCCGGACGATCCGCCGGTCCGGCTGCACCCGCGGCTCAATCCGGACCTGATCGCGCGCGTGTTCCGATCTTCCGGCCGCGCGCATATTCCGGACATCCTCGAACCCGGGTCCGCAGCATCGGTGCATCGCACGCTCGCGACCGCGACGCCGTGGCGCGCCGTGCTATACGACGGCCTCGAGCACCGCGAGCTCAACGTCGGCTCGCTCGCCGAGCTGCCGCGCACCGAGCGCGCGGAACTCCTCGCATCCAGCGATGCGGCGGCGGCGCGCGGCTTCTCCTATCGCTACGCGAGCTTCCGGCTGTATGAGAACTGGCAGAGCGGAGTGCATCGCGAATCGCCGCTGATGCGCGTGCTCGAGTTCCTGAACTCGCCTTCCTTCCTCGGGTTCGCGCGCCGGATCACCGGCGAGCGCGCCATCGGCTGGGCCGACGCGCAGGCGACGAAGTACGTCGCCGGCGATTTCCTGACGCGTCACGACGACCGCGTGGACGGCAAGGACCGGATCGCGGCCTATGTGCTCGGCTTCACGCCGGACTGGGTGACCGACTGGGGCGGCCTGCTCGCATTTCCCGACGCGCACGGCCACCTGGCGGAGGCGTATGCGCCGGCATTCAATTCGCTCAACCTGTTCCGCGTGCCGATGCTGCACGCGGTCACGCAGGTCGCGGGATTCGCGGTGGCGCCGCGCTACAGCATCACGGGCTGGCTGCGGCGGGCGCCGGCGGGAGCCTGAGGTCGAAGCGGACCTCGACCTCGTCGCCGATCCACTCCGTCGATTCCCATTCGCCGCGGCCGACGCCGAAGGCGAGGCGCCTGAATTTCGCATCACCCTTCATCGTCAGGACCGCGCCCGAGGGCGCGATCTGGAAGCGCACGGTGACCGGGCGCGCGATGCCGCGGAGCGTCAATTCGCCGTCGGCGCGCCAGCGCTTGCCCTCGCGCCGGAATTTCTCCGCGTGGAACCTGGCCTCGGGATGCTTGCTGGTCCAGAGGAAGTCCTCGCCGGTGAGCATCGCGTCGCGCTCGTCATCCAGCGTGTCCACGCTCGCGGTGACGACCGTGACGTCGAGCCGGCCGTCCGCCGGTTTCGCGGGATCGAAGTCGAAGCACACCCGGAACTTCGTGAACCCGCCGGTGAATTTGGCGCCGGCCTGGGTTGCAATGAACTGCAGCTTGCCCGCGGCCTGGTCACCCTGCCAGGCGGCGGCGCCCGCGGCGCCCGCGGCGAGCAGTGCGAGGCAGGCAAAGATCGCGCGCGGGCTCACGGCTTGCCCCACGGCAGCATGCGCATCAGGAGGCCGTCGCGGTCCACGAACTGGTGCTTGAGCGCGGCAAGCACATGAAGCGCCGCGACCCACAGCAGCACGGTCGACAGCAGCTCATGCAGGTCCTCGAGATCGTGCGCGAGGTTTCGGTCGGGCGCGACGAGATCGGGCAGCTGCGCGAACCCGAACCAGCTCACCGGATAATTCGATGCGGAGGACATCATCCAGCCGGTGAGCGGCATGGCGAAGAGCAGCGTGTAGAGGGCCGCATGGCTCAGGTTTGCGGCGACGCGCTGCCAGCCCGGCATCGGGGGCGGCGGCGGGGGGCGGTTGCCGAGCCGCCAGGCGAGGCGGATCACGGCCAGCGCGAGTATCGTGATGCCGAAAGACTTGTGGCGGGCGAGGGTGACGAGCTTGTCGAACCCGAGCGGCAGGTCGTCCGCGATTTTGCCGAGCGTGAACTGTACGATCAGCAGGGCGACAACCGCCCAGTGCAGGGCCTGCGCGACGGAACCGTAGCGGCTGGCAGTGTTCCGAATCGGCATGATGTCTTGGAGAATAGCCTGATGCGCAAGTTCCTGTCGGTGCTCGTCGTGATGCTCGCGGGCTGCGTCTCGCCGCCCCAGCAGCCGCCCGCGCCGGAACCGGCGGCGCCGGTGCCGCAGCCGGCAGCCCCGGCCGCAGGCCCGTCCCAGGCCTGGGTGGTGGCGGCCTCGCGGCTCGAGGTGCGGGTTTTCCGGGACGGGGCGATGGCCAAGTTCGCGCACAACCACGTGATCACGTCGACCGGCATCCGCGGGCGCATCGAACTTCGCGAGCCGCGCACCGCAACGAGCTTCGAGTTCGAGTTGCCGCTCGATTCCTTCGTGATCGACGATCCGGCCGCACGCGCGGCGGCGGGCGCGGATTTCAGCTCGAGCGTGAAGGACAGCGATCGCGAGGGCACGCGCCGCAACATGCTGGGCCCCGCGCTCCTCGACAGCGAGCGCCAGCCGGTGCTGAAGCTCGTGTCCGACGGTCTCGAGGGCGGCCCGCGCGATTACCGCGCGCGCGTGCGCGTGCAGTTTCGCGGCGGTGAACGCACGATCACGGTGCCCGTGACGGTCACGGAAGAGGGCGGCAGGCTCCGCATGCGCGCCGCGATGAAGCTCCGCCATGCGGACCTGGGCCTCAAGCCCTTCACCGCGGGGCTCGGTGCGATCAGCGTGCGGGAAGACTTCGAAGTCGCCTGCGACCTCGAGGCGCGGCCGGCGACGTGACCGCGATCCGCTTCAGCGACCCGGAAGTCCGCATCTCCGCCGCGCTTGCGACGGCGCTCGCGGCCGTGCGCGATCCGGTCGTGACGTTGCGCGAGCTCTTCGCGATGCTGGGAGAGCAGGGGCTGCTCGTGTTCTGCGGCGTGCTCGCGGCGCCCTTCCTGCTGCCGGTCACCGTGCCGGTCATGAGCACGGTGCTCGGCATCCCGATGCTGCTGATCGGATTCGCGGTGATGTGTTCGCGCGTGCCCTGGCTGCCCGCACGCCTGCTCGATCACCGGATCCAGTCGGAGACGATCCGCACCGTGCTCGGGAGGGTGAGGGGCTGGGCGCTTCGCTTCGAGCACCTGGTGCGCCCGCGGCTCCTCGGGCTGTCGAAGGGCCCGCTCATCAATGTCTTGAACGGCGGGCTGCTGATGCTCGCCGTGGGACTGCTGATGGCGCCGCTGCCGTTGGTCCCGCTCGCGAACACGATGCCCGCGCTCGCGATCCTGCTGCTGTGCTTCGGCATGGCCGAGCGCGATGGCCTGGTCATCGCGCTCGGCTGGTTCGCAACCCTGGTGTCACTCGCCTACGTCGGCGGCCTGCTGGTGCTCGTGTTCTACGTCGGGCTCAATCACGACAAAGCCGTCGAGTTCCTGAGGAATCTCTTCGCCTAGCGCGCGTCGATCTCCTTCAGGAGCGCGCCCGCGCCATACACTTTCGACATCGCCTCGCGGATGTAGGCCGGGTGCACGCCGACCGTGCGGTTCATCCGGTCGTCGAACCAGTAGCTGCCCGCGATCGAATGGATGTTGCCGTCGAAGGCGAGACCGACGATCTCGCCCTTCGCGTCCACCATCGGGCTGCCCGAATTGCCGCCGGTGATGTCATTGTTGGTCGTGAAGTTCGCGGGCGCCGTCATGTTGAGGCTGTCCTTCACGGCGATCCAGCGCGCCGGGATCTTGAACGGCGGCTCGCCGGTCGCGCGCTCGAATGCACGCGAGAGTTCCGTCCACGGCCGCACGTCCACGCCCTTTTCCTTCCAGCCCGTCATCGCGCCATAGGAGAGCCGGAGCGTGAAGGTCGCATCCGGATAGATGCTGGTGCCGTAGGCCGCGAAGCGCGCCTTCGCAATCGCCTCCTGCGCGCGCTGCACCGGTCCTTCGACCTGCTCCTCGAAGCGCTTGCGCAGTTCGCGCGCGGTCGGATCGACCAGTGCCGCAAGCCGGATCATCGGATCCGTGCTGGCGTCGATCGCGGCCTGCCCGCCCTCGTAGAGCGCAAGCCGCGCCGCTGGATCCCCGAGCGTGCTGTCGCGCACCAGGCGGTTCGCGATCGTGTCCGGCGAGTCGTTGCCGAACACCTGGCGCACCAGCGGATCATCCGGGCCCAGCCATTCGCGCATGCGCTCGAGGCCGAACGACAGGCGTAGCACCTCGAAGTCCGGATAGATCGGGTTCGGGGCCTCGAGGTTCTGCCGGACCGCCGGAAGCCGCGCCTCGGTGAATTCCGCGAGCCGCGATTCATTGGGCATCGCGCGTTCGGCGGCGGCGCGCACCAGCGCGCGCGCGTGGATGAAGAGCAGGCTGTTGAAGGCCGCGCCGCCTTCGAGGAAGGTGTGCGGCACGAGCATGTCGCGCCAGACGAGCTGCGCCTTCTCGATGTCGTCCCAGGCCGAAGCCGTGCCTGCGAGTGCCGGGTCCTTTGCGACGGAGGCGCGGAGCGCCTGTTCCTTGGCGCGCGCGGCGTCGATCAGTGCGGGGTCCAGCAGCGCGTCGAACTGCTTGCGGCGCACCTTGATCGCATTCTCGATCTGGTTCAGGTAAGCCTCGGCCGTGCGCCTCGGCTCGTCGCCCGTCTTCGCGTACTGCAGCATGCGGCCGCGCAGCTCTGAGAACCGCATCAGCCAGAACGGCATAAACGTCGTGCGCTGGGTCTCGAGCTGGGCCGCGGTCAGCAGCCGGTCCGTGCTGCCCGGATGGCCGACCACAAATACCGCGTCGCCCGGATCGGCGCCGTCCCAATTGAAGCGCAGGCGGTTCGGCGTCTTTGCGGGCTTGCCGTTCTCATAGGCGCGCAAGATCGACATGTCGAGGCACCAGCGCGGGAACTGGAAGTTGTCCGGGTCGCCGCCGAAAGCCGCGATGTCGCTCTCGGGCGCGAACACGAGTCGCACGTCGTCATAGCGCTTGTACTTGTAGATCCAGTATTGGCCGCCCTGGTAGAGCGACACGCGTTCGCACTTCAGCGCGCCGTCCTTCGATTTCTTCGAGGCCTCCTCGCAGGCCTGCTCGAGCCGCGTGAGCTCGCGCCGGCGCGCCTCGACGACGCCATCGTCGGCGATGCCGGCCGTCGCCTTCGCGACTGCCGCCGTCACGTCCTCGGTGCCGACCAGCACGGAGATCGACGCACCGCCGCACTGCGGTTCCTTCTCCCGCGTGGCGGCGAGAAATCCGTTGGTGTTGAGGTCGTTGTCGGGCGTCGAATTGTTGGCGATGCAGGATTCGGCGCAATGATGATTGGTCAGGATCAGGCCTTCGCCGGAGATTAAGGAGCCCGTGCATCCGCCGTCGAGGCGGACCGTGCCCTCGCGCACGCGGTTGAGCCAGGCGTCGGTGAGATTCACGCCGTACTTGTCGGCGATGGCGGTGCGGGGCGGGTTCTCGAAGGTCCACATGCCTTCGTCAGCCATCGCGGCAGAGGATGCCAGGGCGGCAAGCACCGCCAGCGGGAAACGGTTCATCGGGAGGACTCCGGTCGGTCGGCAGGGCCGCGGGCATGCGGCGATACGCCCATGTTACCGGCTCCCCGGGACCGGGCGCTCAACCGGTCGGCGCGACGGGCCGTCCGTTCATCGTGCCGGTGACGCGCGGGGGCGGCCGGGAGGCCGGCTTGTCCCGGTCCGGCGACTGGTTGCCGGGACAGGTGGCCTCGGCGGGGTCAAAAAAGAGCGTCAACAGCGCGACCGCGGCGATCGCCTGCCCGTCCCGGTAGGCCGGCGTCAGGCGCGAGCCGCGCGCGATCGCGAGCGCCGTCCGGTCAAAGAGGCCGGCGGGCATGCCCGAGAGGATTTTCGCCTGCTGGACCTCGCCCGCTGCGTCGGTCTGCACCTCGAGCACGACGTGGCCGGACTGGTTCTTTTCGCAGGCCGCCATCGGGAACGGCGCGCTCGCGAGCATGATCGCGGGCACCGCGCCGAGCGTCGAATCCGGCAGGCGGAATTCGAAGCGGCGGGTCTCGCGCTGCGCCAGGCCCGCCGCGACGCGCCAGCCGAGGATCGCGGCGAGCGCCGCCCCCTCGAACTCCCCGCGCGGCATCGCGGTGATCACGCGCGCATTGGCGACGCCGCCGTCGACGCGCCGGTCGAACTCGACCTCGGCATAGCCCTCGACGCGCTGTTGCAGCAGCTTCGGCGGATATGCGGGCACCGGCAGGTCGCGCGCCGTCGCATCGGCCTGCGGCGCGACCGTGTCGACGAGCGCAAAGCGCACGCGCGTGACGAGCCGGCATTCGATCTCGGCGCCGTCGGCCATGGCGGGCTTGAAGCGCCAGCTGCGCACGCCCGCGATCGCCGCCTGCTCGAAGTAGCCGCTTGGCTCACCGCGCAGCGCCCTCACCCAGCCGACCGTGCCGTCGCGCAGCACGATGAGCGCGACCTCGACCGTGCCCTCGATGCCGATTGCGCGCACCGGCGCGGGATACGCGGGCGCCTCGCGCGAGATCGCGACCGGGGGCTGGATACCGGGCCGGTCGCAGGGTGTCCACGCGCCCGCGGCGGGCGCGGCAAGGGCGAGCGTGGCGACGGCGATCGCGCGATTCATTCCGCGGTCGAGAGCAGGAGCTGCGTGCCCTCGGGCGCGACGAGGAGTGCGTGACGCGCGGTATCCAGTCCGCCCGGCGGGCGGCGCTGGAATTCGAATCCGGCGGCGGCGAGGGCGGCGATGCGCGCGGGCATGTCCGCGTCCGTGAACACGAGCGCCGGGCGCGCGAGCGTGCCGCGCCCGAGCAGCGCCACATTCAATGTGTCGCTCGTGAGCCCGACGTGGGGATAGGGTTCGTCGCCTTCCTCGGCCGGCACGAAGCCGAGCGCTTCCCAGTCACGCGCGGTCCCCGCCGGATCGGCGACCGGCAACGCGTACTCCTCGAACCAGCCGAGGCGCGTGGTCTCGCCCGGCGCGCGGTGCGCTGGCGAGAACGTGCGTGCCTCGAGCAGCCGGATGAGCTGCCCGCCCGGCGCCTCGAAGCTCGCCTCGTTGAAGACGTCGCTGCCGAGCCGGCGATCGACCAGCGCGACGCCAGCGGTTTCCAGCGCGTGCAGATGCGTACCGAGATCCGGCAGCACGAAGGCGAGCAGCGGCGACTGCGCCAGCTCGTGCTGGTGCAGTCCGATGCCGAGCCGTCCGTCGGTGACGACGGCGTACGGATACGTCCAGGCCTCGCCGGTCGTCACCTGCGTGAAGCCGAGGCGTTCATAGAACACGAGCGAGGCGAGCACGTCGGGCGCCTGCACGCTTACCTCGAGGAAGCGCCCGATCATCGCGCCGCTCCCGCGGCGATGCGCTCGCCGATCAGGCGCGCGAAGCAATCGACCTGCGCGGGATCGTCATTGAGCGCCGGGATGTAGTCGAAGCGCAGGCCGCCCGCCCCGAGAAACACGGCGCGGTCGCGGATCGCGATCTCCTCGAGCGTCTCAAGGCAATCGACCGAAAACCCCGGGCAGACGACCGACACGCCGCGCACGCCGGCGGCGACGAGTTCGCGCAGGCGCGGCTCGGTGTAGGGCTCGAGCCAGCGCGCGCCGCCGACCCGCGACTGGAATGCGACGGACCAGGACGAGGGCGGCAGGGCGAGCCGTGCCGCGACCAAGGCCGCCGTCGCCAGGCAGCGCGTGCCATAGGGATCGCCGGCATCGGCATTGCGGCGCGGGATGCCGTGGAAAGAGAACAGCAGGTGCTCGTCCGCCGGGTGCGCGACGACGCGGGCGGCGATACGCAGAGCGAGGGCCGCGATGTGGTCGGGCTCGGCGTGGTAGTCCTCGATCACGTCGATCGCGGGCGCGTTCGTCCGGCCGGCGAGCGCCGCCTGTACGCGATCGACGGCCGCGGCCGTCGTCGTCGCGGAGTACTGCGGGTAGAGCGGCAGCACGACGAGGCGCCGGATGCCGGCTGCGAGGAGCGGTTCGAGCGCCGAGGCGATGGACGGGTTGCCATAGGTCATGCCCATCGCGACCTGCGGCGGCGAGGGCAGCGTCGCGTGGAGCTTCCGTTCGAGCGCGGCGATGATCGCGCGCGTGTGGGTCAGCAGCGGCGAACCCGCGTCGGTCCAGATTTCGCGATAGGCGCGTGCACTGCGCCGCGGACGGAACGGAAGCACAAGGCCGTTCAGCAGGATCCACCAGGGAATGCGCGGCAGGTCCACCACGCGGCGGTCCCAGAGGAACTCGGCGAGGAAGCGGCGCACGGCTGCGGGCGTCGGCGCATCCGGCGTGCCGAGATTGACGATGAGCACGCCGGTGTCGCTCGACATGGCGTGACGATACCGCAAAATAGAAACGGCGGCCGGAGCGAGCTCCGGCCGCCGTTCTTTTTCAGATCGTGCTGATCAGAATGTGAAACGCACACCCAGGATCCAGGTATCGGCATCGTCGCCGAACTGGTACTCCGCGCCGGCCGCGAAGTTCTCCGTGAAGAAGTAACGTCCGCCCACGGCGAGCGACGTGTCATCGCCACCCTGCGATCCCAGGTCGACGTGGATCACATGGCCTTCCAGCTCGAAGTCCTCGGCAACCTGACCGCGGACGCCGGCCGAGACCAGATAACCGTCGGCATCCGTACTGGCGCCGCCGCCGGAAACATCTACTTCGGTGTAACCGATGCGGCCGACCAGGTCCACCTTCTCGGAAATGCCGAATCGTCCGCCCAGGCCGACCGACATCTGATCGACGTCGATGTCGATGCCGCCGACTTCCGCTTCCTGCGTCGCATACTCGGCGAAGCCGAAGAAGTTCTCCGCAAAGCCGACCGAGCCGCGAACGCCGATGCCGTCAGCGCTTTCGCTGAGGCTGTCGATATCGGTGCTGACGTAGCCGACTTCGACGTACGAATAGCTCATGTCCTCGGCCTGCGCCGCCAGCGGCAGCGCCGCCAGCATCAGGCTTCCAACCATGGCTTTCAGGATCTTCATGATCATTTTCCTTTAAGGGTTGAGGGAACCAAGTGCGCACACGGCCGCCCCTGGGGAGGGAGGTAGCCGCTGACCCATAGAGAGGGGTCTACGAGTCATGCGCACCGTACTCAGACCGCCACATTATCGGCGAGTTCTGGCCCTGTTGGAATGTAGATGTGTGACTTAAAACACAGTTAAACCAATCAGTTAGTCGTGGCACGAAACCGAAGATCCAGCAACCATTTTGCACTGCTCTTTTGTTGGTTTTGTGCAACAAAAAAGGGACTGTCGAACTGGGCAAGTCATTGCTCAAGTGGGAGATCGTGAACGCTGTGGATGGCGTATCGAAACCCCAGGCCGGCGTTGCCGTTAAGGCGGTTATTGCACTCCGCCGACGCAGACGTACTTGATCTCGGTGTAGTCGAGGATCCCGTACTTCGAGCCCTCGCGGCCCGTGCCCGATTCCTTGATGCCGCCGAAGGGCGCGACTTCGCTGGAAATAATGCCGGTGTTGAGCCCGACGATGCCGTACTCGAGCGCCTCGGACACGCGCCAGGAGCGCGCGAGGTCGCGGGTGTAGAGATAGCTCGCGAGCCCGAACTCGGTGTCGTTCGCCATTGCGATGGCCTCGGCCTCCGTCTTGAAACGGAACAGGGGCGCTACGGGACCAAAGGTCTCCTCGCGCGCGACCATCATCGCCCTCGTCATGCCGGTGAGGATCGTCGGCTCATAAAAGGTGCCGCCGAGCGCGTGTCGCTTGCCGCCGGCCGCGATCTTCGCGCCCTTGCCCGTCGCGTCCGCGACGTGTTCCTCGACCTTCGCGAGCGCGGCCGCGTCGATCAACGGGCCCTGCTCGGTCTCGCCGGCGAGGCCGTCACCGACGCGGAGCTTCTTCACCGCCGCGACCAGTTTCTCGGCGAAGGCGTCGTAGACGCCATCCTGCACCAGCAGGCGGTTCGCGCAGACGCAGGTCTGTCCGGTGTTGCGGTACTTGGAGGCGATCGCACCCGCGACCGCGGCATCGAGGTCGGCATCGTCGAACACGATGAACGGCGCATTGCCGCCGAGCTCGAGCGACAGCTTCTTCATGGTCGTCGCGCACTGCGCCATCAGCAGCTTGCCGATTGCGGTCGAGCCGGTGAACGAGAGCTTGCGCACGCGCGCATCGCCCGTCAGCACGCCGCCGATCTCGCGCGCGGGTCCCGTGACCACGTTGAAGACACCCGCCGGGACACCGGCGCGCGCGGCGAGATCCACGAGCGCGAGTGCGGAGTAGGGCGTCTGCGTCGCCGGCTTGCAGACGACGGTGCAGCCGGCCGCGAGCGCCGGGGCGACCTTGCGCGTGATCATCGCGGCCGGGAAATTCCACGGCGTGATCGCCGCGACCACGCCGACCGGCTGGCGCAGCACGAGGATGCGCTTGTCGGCCTGCGGACCCGGGATCACGTCACCGTAGACGCGCTTCGCTTCCTCGGCAAACCATTCGACGAACGAGGCGGCATAGGCGATCTCGCCTTTCGCTTCCGCGAGCGGCTTGCCCTGTTCGGCCGTCATGAGCCGCGCGAGGTCGTTCGCGTTCAGCAGGATCAGGTCGTGCCAGCGGCGCAGGATGATCGCGCGTTCTTTCGCGGTCTTCGCGGCCCAGGCCGGGAAGGCGGCGTACGCGGCGGCGACCGCTTTCTCGGCCGCGGCCGCATCGAGCGCGGGCACGGTGCCGAGCAGCGCATTCGTCGCGGGATTGCGGACCTCGTGCGTCGCGCCGTTCGTCGCGTCCAGCCACTGGCCGTTCACGAAGCACTGCTGGCGGAGCAGCGCCGGGTCCTCGAGCCTCAGGCTGCCGGCGGCGAGGCGGCTGTCATCCTGCGCGCGCATCAGCCCGCCTTGACGACGCGCTGGTCGATCGCGCCGAAGATGGAGCGGCCGGCGTCGTCGAACATCTCGATCCGCACGCGGTCGCCGAAAGAAAGAAAAGGTGTCACTGGTTTTCCTCGCGCCAGGGTCTCCAGCATGCGCCGCTCGGCGAGACAGGTCGAGCCCAGGGTCCGGTCGTAATTCGACACGGTGCCGGATCCCACGATCGCGCCGGCGCCGAGTTTTCGCGTCTTCGCCGCGTGCGCGATGAGCTGGCCGAAATCGAATGTCATGTCGGTGCCGGCGTGCGGGCGCCCGAACAGCTCGCCGTTCAGGTGCACGGTCAAGTGCAGGTGCAGCTTTGCATCCCGCCACGCCGGACCGAGCTCGTCCGGCGTCACCGCGACCGGCGAGAACGCCGTCGCCGGTTTTGACTGGTAGAAACCAAAACCCTTGGCGAGTTCTTCCGGGATCAGGTTGCGGAGCGACCAGTCGTTCACCAGCATCAGCAGCTGGATATGCCCGCGGGCCGCGGTCGCGTCCGTCCCTATCGGTACGTCGTCGGTCACGACCGCGACTTCGCCCTCGAGGTCGATGCCCCAGTCCGTGTCCGCGAACGGCGCATCCGCCGTGGCGCCGAGGAAGTCATCCGAGCCGCCCTGGTAGACGAGCGGGTCGGTCCAGAACGAATCCGGCATCGTCGCGCCGCGCGCCTTGCGCACCAGCTCGACGTGATTGACGTAGGCGCTGCCGTCCACCCAGTGGTGCGCGCGCGGCAGCGGCGCCAGCGATTGTTTGATATCAAAAGGAAACGAGTCCGCGCGCCCGGCCTCGAGTTCGCGCGCGCGTTCCGCGAGGCGCGGCGCGATCGCCGCCCAGTCGTCGAGCGCGTCCTGCAGCGTCGGCGCGACGCCGGTCGCAAGCGCTGCGCGCGACAGGTCGCCGGTGACAACGGCGAGCCGGCCGTCGCGGCCGCCAGCGAGGGTCGCCAGTTTCACTTGGCCGCGCCCTTCCAGCTGTCCACGTAGCCGGGCCATTCGACGGCGGCGCCGGCGCCGCCGATCTCGAGCGCATCGCGCGTGTCCACCATCACCGCGTACTCGTCGGTCGCGGGCTTCGGCTGCACCAGCATCCGTGACAGCGCCTTCGGATGCGGGCCGTGCGTAAACCCGCCCGGGTGCAGCGTCACCATGCCCGGGTGGATGTTGTCGCGGCTGAAGAAATCGCCCGCGTGATAGAAGATGACCTCGTCGTAATCGTCGTTGTTGTGGAAGAACGGGATCTTGAGCGAGCCCGGGTCGGTCTCGAACGGCCGCGGCACGAAGCTGCACACGACGAAGCGGTTGCCGAGAAAGGTCGTGTGCGCCGACGGCGGCAGGTGGTAGCGGTGGCTCATCAGCGGGCGGATGTCCCGCAGGTTGATGCGACACGCCGCGAGGTCGCCGTGCCAGCCGATCGCATCGAGCGGGTTGTACGGGAAAGTCACGGTCGACACCGCATTCCGGCGCTTGACCGCGACACGCCAGGACTTCTCGTCCTGCTGCGCGAGGAAGGCCTCGTCCACGCGCGGGACGTCGAGCATCGCCGGGTCGAAGATCGCGTGCCCGCCGACGAGGCCCTTGTCGGGCAGCATGTATGAGGCGTTCGTCGCCTCGATCAGGAGCGCCGCGACCGGCGTCGCACAGTCAAGCCGCCACATCGTGCCGCGTGGCAGCACGATGTAGTCGCCGGCCTCGAACGACAGGTGGCCGAAATCGCAGAAGAGTTCGCCGCGGCCCTGATGCACGAACAGCAGCTCGTCGCCGTCGGCGTTTCGCGCCAGGCCGTCCATGCGCCCGGCCGTGCGCCAGAAGCGGATACGGCAATGCGCGTTGTGCAGGATCTCGGCCGCCGCCCAGGGGTGCGCCGCGATCGCATCGAGCTTCGTCAGGTCGAAGGCGTGGGGCCGCAGCGGTCCCTCGAACGAGGACCAGCCGGTCGGCGGGTGCTTGTGGTGGAAGAACGCGGCCGGGCCGAAGAATCCTTCCTTGCTCATCTCGCGCTCGTAGGTGCCGGGCGGCAGGTCGCAGTGGGCCTGCCGGGAGGCGGTGCCTTCAACGCGGGGATGGCCGATATGGCGTCTCATCGGTCCAATTTAGTTACAACTGCAACTAATGGCAAGTTTGTGGTGGCGGGGGG
>JANNHT010000239.1:0-9992 GCA_031404555.1 Gammaproteobacteria bacterium | reverse complement strand
GGCGGCGCGCAACCGCTTGCCGCCGTGATGGCGGGGGCCTGCTGCCTTGCGGTTGAATGTGATGAGACGCGGATCGATTTTCGTATTCGGACCAAATACGTAGATGCCAAAGCGCAGACTCTGAATGAAGCTCTCGCATTCATCGCCGACTGGACGGCCAAGGGCGAAGCGAAATCCGTGGGGCTGCTTGGCAATGCGGCCGATGTCTTCCCAGAACTCTATTCCCGGATGAAACAGGGCGGCCCCCGCCCCGATATCGTGACTGATCAGACCAGCGCGCATGACCCGCTTCATGGCTATCTGCCTCAAGGCTGGACGGTCGCAGAATGGCGCGCAAGGCAGGTGCCGGACCTGTCGTTCACGGATTCCGTGTTCGAGGCGATCTCCGGGTTCACGACCACGGGCGCGACGGTCATCGACGGCCTCGACGACCAGCCGAAGTCCATCCTTTACTACCGCCAGCAGATCCAGTGGTTCGGCGGCATGGGCATCATCGTGCTCGCGGTCGCGATCCTGCCGATCCTCGGCATCGGCGGCATGTCGCTGTACAAGGCCGAGACGCCGGGCCCGATGAAGGACCAGAAGCTGACGCCGCGCATCACGCAGACCGCGAAGGCGCTCTGGGCGATCTACGCCTTCCTGACGGTCGTCTGCATCGCGGCGTATTGGCTCGCGGGGATGAACCTCTTCGATTCCGTTGCCCACGCGTTCAGCACGGTCTCGACCGCGGGCTTTTCGCCCTACGACGCGAGTCTCGCGCACTTCAACAGCCCGGCCATCGAGGCTGTGGCGACCGTATTCATGTTCCTGGGCGGCGCCAGCTTTGCGCTGCATTTCTCGGCCGTGCGCCGCGGCGACGTCGGTACGTACTGGCGCGACACCGAGTTCAAAGCCTACTTCGTGCTGACCGTGGCGGTGTCGGCCTTCGCGACCGTCTATCTCTGGGCCATGGCCGAGTTCCCGACCATATTCGAGTCCTTCCGCCACGCGATCTTCCAGGTCGTCTCGATGCAGACGACGACCGGGCTCCTGACCGAGGGATTCGCGCACTGGCCGGGGGCGATGCCCGCGCTCCTGATCCTGCTGTCCTTCGTCGGCGGCTGCGCGGGCTCGACGACCGGCGGAATGAAGGTGATCCGCTGGCTGCTCGTGTTCCGCCAAGGCATCGCCGAGATGAAGCAGCTCGTTCATCCGAGCGCGGAGATCCCGGTCAAGCTCGCCGGGCGCGCCGTGCCGCAGCGCGTGATCGTCGGCGTCGGCGGCTACTTCGCGATGTACCTGATCGTGTTCGCCGTGCTGATGCTGCTCCTGATGATGTTCGGCCTCGACCAGGTGACCGCCTGGTCCGCGGTCGCCTCCTCGCTCAACAACGTCGGCCCGGGCCTCGCGGACGTCACGATGACCTTTGTCGACGTCAATGATTCCGCGAAATGGGTCTGCGCGATCGCGATGCTCGTCGGTCGCCTCGAGCTGTTCGCGCTGATCCTGCTGCTGACGCCCGCGTTCTGGCAGCGCTGACATGGCGCTCCGTGACAACCTCCAGCTCATGCTCGAACGCGGCCAGGACTCGCCGCTGCTGCGCTTCGCGCTCGGCCAGGAATGCCTGAAGGCCGGCGACCTCGTCACCGCGATCGACCACCTGCGGAACGCCGTAGACCAGAACCCGCGTTACTCAGCCGCCTGGAAAGCGCTCGGCGAGGCGCACGCACAGGTGGGCAGCGTCGAGCGCGCGATCGATGTTTACGAACGCGGCATCGCGGCAGCCCAGGCCGCGGGCGACATCCAGGCTGCGAAGGAGATGACCGTCTTCCTGAAGCGCCTGCGCAAAGTGCACGCGGGGGACGCTTGACGACCCTGCGACTGGCGTATCTGGCCGACGCGCCGTCGCTCGCCGTGCTCGCGGAGCGCACTTTCCGTGACGCCTTCGACGCCCGCAACTCGCCGGAGAACATGAACCTGCATTGTGCGAAGGTATTCGGACCTGAGATCCAGCAACACGAGATCGGCGATCGCGGGCTCGTCACCACGATCGCGGAATCGGACGGCGAGATGATCGGGTACTCGCAGCTCCGGCTCCTGCACGCACACGCGAGCGTCGTCGCGGAGCGGCCCGCCGAGCTCAACCGCATCTACGTCGCCGCCGAATGGCACGGGCGCGGCGTCGGCCGCGACCTGGTGCAGAACGCCCTCGACACCGCGGTCCGCGCCGGTTGTGACTGTCTGTGGCTCGGCGTCTGGGAGCACAATCCGAAGGCGATGGCGTTCTACCGCCAGTTCGGGTTCGAGATCGTCGGCACGCACGCGTTCATGCTCGGCCAGGAACGCCAACGCGACCTGGTCATGGCCGTGAAATTGGGGTGATCGCATGTACGAATCGCACCGCCAACCGCTCATCGCTTCGTCCGTCTTCATGCGTCGGCTGCTCACTCATACGGCCGCGGCGCTGCTGCTGATCGTCGGCTCGCTCGCGCTCGGCATGGCGGGATATGTGTGCTTCGAGGGCCTCTCTGCGCTCGACGCTTTTGTCGAGGCCTCCATGCTGCTCGGCGGCATGGGGCCGCTCCATGCGCCGGTGACCACCGGCGGCAAGCTCTTCGCGGGCTTCTACGCGCTCTACGCCGGACTCGTGTTCATTGCGACGGCCGCGCTCATCCTGGGTCCCGTGGCCCATCGCGTGATCCACCGTTTCCACCTGGACAAGGGCTGAGGGGCGTCGCGCGTGATCGGCCTGCTCCAGCGCGTGACCACGGCCGCGGTCGCGGTGGACGGGCGCGAGATCGCGAAGATCGGCGCCGGGCTCCTGGTGCTGGTTGCCATCGAGCGCGGCGACGACGAGGCGATGGTCGAGCGGCTGCTCGATCGGCTGTTGAACTACCGGGTGTTCGCGGATGCCGAAGGCCGCATGAACCGCTCCCTGACGGACACGGGCGGCGAACTCCTGCTGGTGCCGCAGTTCACGCTGGCGGCCGATACGACCGGCGGGCTGCGGCCGGGATTCAGCCGCGCGGCGCCGCCGGCGGAGGCGGAACGCCTGTTCGGCCATATGGCAAAGCGCGCCGAAAAACGCCTGCCGGGCGCCAAAACCGGCCGTTTCGGCGCCCATATGCAGGTGTCGCTGGTCAACGACGGCCCGGTCACGTTCTGGATCCGGGTCCCGGGTCACGAAGGCCTGGAGTCGAATGGCGTATCATGATGTGTAACCGCGAAGTGCGCGGACCGGAGTCATCGACATGGGTATTGGTTTTCGCGAACTGCTGATCATCCTCGCGATCGCGCTCCTGATCTTCGGGGCGAAGAAGCTGCGCAATATCGGCTCGGATCTCGGCGCCGCGGTGCGCGGCTTCAAGAAGTCCATGAGCGATGGCGATTCCGAGGAGGCCGGCCGCAAGCTCGCCCAGGACGAACGGCCGGACGCGGACTTCAAGCGCGACCGCGACAGCGACTCCAGCAAGAACGCCTGACGTCCGATGTTCGAGGTCGGCTTCACCGAGATCATCCTGATCCTCGGCATCGCGCTCTTGGTGCTGGGCCCCGAAAAACTCCCCAAGCTCGCGAGCCAGGTCGGACGCTGGGTCGGCCGCGCGCGCTCGATGGCGCGCCAGCTCCGCCAGCAGCTCGACGAAGAGGTGACGATCGTGCCGAAGCCGGATTTCGATCCGGCGGCGAAGCGGCCGCCCGGGCGCGCCGCGCCGGGAACGGCGGCGCCTGCTACACCTGCGGCGCCGACACCCGCAGCGCCTGCCCCCGCGACTCCGGCCGCGGCTGATTCCACCGACACCAGCGATCCAACACCACCGCCCGCATGAGCCCGGCCGACTCCGAGGACAGTTCGCTCAAGGAGAGCAGCCTGCTCTCGCACCTGCTGGAGCTGCGCGACCGGCTGCTCCGGGCGATGCTCGCGACCCTCGTGATCGCCGTGCCCTGTCTCTACTTTGCAAACGACATTTTCTCGTGGCTCTCTGCGCCGCTGCGCTCGCAACTCCCGGCAGGTACGACGCTCATTGCGACGTCGGTGATGGCGCCCTTCATGACGCCGTTCAAGCTCGGGCTCCTCGCTGCGGTCTTCTTCGCGATGCCCGTGATCCTCTACCAGATCTGGGCCTTCGTCGCCCCGGGACTCTACCGGCACGAGCGCCGCTTCGCGCTGCCGCTGTTCATCTCGAGCGTGATCCTGTTCTACGGCGGCGCGGCCTTCGCGTATTTCATCGTGTTTCCGCTGGCGTTCAAGTTCTTCGTCGGCACGACGCCCGAGGGCGTGCGCATGATGACGGACATGACGCAGTACATGGATTTCTCTGTGCTGATGTTCTTCGCGTTCGGCATCGCCTTCGAGATCCCGGTCGCGACCGTGCTGCTGGTGCGCACGGGGCTCGTCAAGCGCGAAGCGCTGACGAAGAACCGCGGCTACGTGATCCTCGGCATCTTCATCATCGCGGCGTTCCTGACGCCGCCCGATCCCATCTCCCAGACCCTGATGGCGATCCCGATGTACCTGCTCTACGAAGCAGGAGTATTGATGTCGCGCGTGCTGATTCGCGCCAAGCCGCCCGACCCGGAGGCCGATCCGGCTTGATGTTGCACCGCAACATGGCGGAGACTCGCCGGACTTTCGGAGAACCAAGAACATGACCACCGACCTGCGCATCCCGCCGGGGACTTTGATGGGCCACCCGAAAGGGTTGTATCTCCTGTTCGCGACGGAGATGTGGGAGCGATTCAGCTACTACGGCTTGCGAGCGCTGCTCGTGCTCTATGCAGCGGCCGCGACGAGTGCCGTGAATCCGGGCCTCGGCTGGGACGAGCCGCAGGCGCTACGCCTCCTGGGCTGGTATGCCGGGCTGACTTACCTGACGCCGATCTTCGGCGGCTGGCTCGCGGACAACTTCCTCGGCCAGCGCAAGGCCGTCATCATCGGCGGCATCATCATGGCGCTCGGCCAGTTCTCGCTGGCTTCGCCGCTCGATACGCTCGGTACCGCCGGCGCCTGGTCATTCGCTCCGCTCGGCATCGCGTTCCCGGAAACGCCGGTCACGTTCTATCTCGGCCTTTTGGGCCTGATCATCGGCAACGGCTTCTTCAAGCCGAACATCTCGACCATGGTTGGCGACCTGTACCCGCAGGGCGACGCGCGCCGCGACGGCGCTTTCATCATTTTCTACATGGGCATCAACATCGGCGCTTTCCTCGCGCCACTGGTCTGCTCGACGCTGGGCGAGGATCCGGCCTACGGCTGGCGCGTCGGCTTCATCGCCGCGGGCATCGGCATGGTCCTGTCGGTGATCATCCAGCTCACTTTCGCGCGCCGCTACCTGGGCGACGTCGGCGTCGAGCCCGGCGCCAAGCGATCGCTGAAGCTCGCAGGCGGTACCAAGCACCCGCTGACGCCCATGGAGCGCGACCGGCTGCGGGTGATCTTCGTGATCTTCGTCTTCGTGGCCCTGTTCTGGGCTGCGTTCGAGCAGGCGGGCGGGCTGATGAATCTGTTCGCCGACAAGCACACGGACCGGCAAGTCGGCTCGTTCCTGGTGCCGACCGGATGGTTCCAGTCGCTAAACCCGTTATTCATCGTGCTGCTGGGCATCCCGTTCTCGATACTCTGGACGCGACTGGGCGCAAGCGGACGGAATCCCGCGACGCCGGTCAAGATGTACCTGGGCCTCCTGCAGGTTGCGCTCGGATTCGTCTTCCTGGTCGTCGCCGTATTCGAAATGCAGCGCACCGGCGACATGAAGTCCAGCATGATCTGGCTGATCCTCGCGTATCTCTTCCACACGACCGGCGAGCTCTGCATCAGCCCGGTCGGCCTGTCGCTGGTCACGAAGCTCGCGCCGATGCGGCTCGGCTCACTGATGATGGGCGTGTGGTTCCTCGTCAATTTCACCGGTAACCTGCTCGCCGGCTACATCGGCGCATTCTCCGAGAACATGGGCCAATACGCCTGGATGATCTCGCTCGCCGCCGATGTCGGCATACGCGAGGAGCACGCGGGCCTGTTCGGCGTGTTCGGCGGCCTCGCGGTCGTGCTGGTCGGATTCAGCCTGGTCCTGTGGGCGATATCCGGACGCATCGTCGGGTGGATGCACGGCGCGGAAAAAACGACGAAGTGAGGGGAAACATGAAACGCATTGCCTCCCTGGTCTGCCTCGCCGGGGCCCTCGCCGCCTGTGGCGGCAGCGCGCCGAAGGAAACTGCCGACGAGTTCGTCGTACGCGCGAACAAGGAGCTCCTGAAGAGCGGGCACGAAGGCGCGCTGGCGGCCTGGACGCAGCTCACTTACATCAACCCGGACACCGAGGCGCTCAACGCGCTCGCCAGCGAGCGGATCCAGGAGGACTACTCGCGCCTCATCAAGGAAGCGAAGGCATTCGACGGCGAGGACATTTCCGAGAATGCCGCGC
This sequence comes from Gammaproteobacteria bacterium, assembly GCA_031404555.1. Lineage (GTDB taxonomy): Bacteria > Pseudomonadota > Gammaproteobacteria > Steroidobacterales > Steroidobacteraceae > SCUD01. The sequence goes on along the minus strand of JANNHT010000239.1, from coordinate 3,594 downwards.
GCACCATCCAGCAACTGAAGTTCGGCCTCGCCGCCCCCGCTCCCGACGATCCGGCCAAACGCGCGGAGCTGTCGGAGATCGAGACCCGCATGGTCTCGGTGTACAGCGCCGGCAAGTACTGCCCGAAGGGCCCGGAGAGCTGCAAGAACTTCGAGGAACTGTCGGCCACGCTCGCGAAGAGCCGCGATCCGGACGAGCTGCTCGACAACTGGCGCGGCTGGCACGCGATCTCGAAGCCGATCCGCAAGGACTACCAGCGTTTCGTCGAACTCGCGAACGAGGGCGCGGCTGGCCTCGGCTTCGCCAACGTCGGCGAACTCTGGCGTGCGGGCTATGACATGCCGCCGGCAGATTTCGAGCAGGAGACCGACCGGCTGTGGTCGCAGGTGAAGCCGCTGTACGACGGCCTGCACTGCTACGCGCGCGGCAAGCTCCAGGGCGAGTACGGCAAGGAGCTCGTGCCAGACGGCAAGCCGATCCCTGCGCACCTGCTCGGCAACATGTGGGCCCAGCAGTGGAACAACGTATACGACCTGCTCGAGCCCTACCCCGGCGTATCGAATCTCGACGTCACGGCGGAGCTCAAGAAGCAGGGTTACGACGCCATCAAGATGACGCGCTCGGCGGAATCGTTCTACACCTCGCTTGGCTTCCCGGAGCTGCCGCCGGTTTTCTGGGAACGCTCGATGCTGACCCGACCGCGTGACCGCGAGGTCGACTGCTACGCGAGCGCCTGGGATATCGACACGAAAGGCGACGTGCGCATCAAGATGTGCACCAACGTCACCGAGGAAGACCTCTACACGCTCTACCACGAGCTCGGACACATCTATTACGACACGAGCTACATGTCGCAGCCGTACCTCTATCACGGTGGCGCGCATGACGGTTTCCACGAGGCGATCGGCGACACCATCAACCTGTCGATGACCGAGGGTTACCTTGCGAGCGTCGGCCTGCTGCCAAAGGGCGCCAAGTCGAGCCGCGAGGCGCTGATCAACCGCCAGATGAAGGTCGCGAGCGAGAAGATCGCCTTCCTGCCGTTCGGCAAGCTGGTGGACCAGTGGCGCTGGGGCGTGTTCTCGGGCGCGATCCCGCCGGAGAAATACAACGAGGCCTGGTGGGACCTGCGCCGCAAGTACCAGGGCGTCGATGCGCCGGTCGCGCGGAGCGAAGAAGACTTCGACCCGGGTGCGAAGTACCACGTGCCGGGCAATACGCCGTACACGCGGTATTTCCTGTCCTTCGTGCTGCAGTTCCAGTTCCACCGCGCGCTCTGCGATCAGGCGGGATTCAAGGGGCCGCTGCATGAGTGCTCCATCTACGGCAGCAAGGAAGCTGGCCGCGCCTACCAGGAGATGCTCTCGCTCGGCGCCAGCAAGCCCTGGCAGGATGCGCTGGAGAAGCTGACGGGCACGCGCCAGATGGACGCGACCGCGATCGTCGAATATTTCGAGCCGCTGATGGGCTGGCTCGAGGAACAGAATCGCGGCCGTGAGTGCGGCTGGTAAGAAAAACGTAAGAACAAGAAGGACTCCGCCATGACCGACATCGATGCCGGCCGGCAGCTGACCGCACGCGCGATCATCCTGTCGCTGATCCTGACGGTGCTGCTCGCAGCAGCAAACGCCTACCTCGGCCTGTTCGCCGGACTCACCGTCGCGACGGCGATCCCCGCGGCCGTCGTGTCCATGGGCCTGCTGCGCCTGATGGGCCGCTCGAGCATCCTCGAGAACAACATCGTCGCGACCGGCGCCTCGGCCGGTTCGTCGATTGCGGCCGGCACCGTCTTCACGATCCCGGCGCTGGTACTGATGGGCTACTGGACCACGTTCGACTACTGGTGGGTGTTCGCGATCGCCGGGCTCGGCGGTCTGCTGGGCGTGCTGTTCTCGGTGCCGTTGCGCCGCACGCTGATCCTCGACCAGAAACTGCAGTTCCCCGAAGGTGTCGCGACCGCGGAGGTGCTGAAGGTCGGCCAGAATCCGGGCCGCGGACTGAAGGCGCTGTCGCTCGCGGCGGGCGCCGCGGCGCTTTTCAAGTTCGCGCTGGCGGGGTTGAAGCTGTCGCCGGAGGCTTTTTCTATCTCACGCTTCTTTGGCGAACGCACGATCGGATTCTTCGGCATCGGCCTGTCGCCCGCCCTGCTCGGCGTCGGCTACATCGTCGGATTCAACATCGGTTGCCTGATGCTGTCGGGCGGCGCGCTGTCGTGGTGGATCTTCATCCCGATCTACAACACGTTCTTCATCGACACCAATCCGGCGCTCGCGACCCAGCTCGTCGGGCTCTCCGCCGAGGACGCCGCGTTCACGATCTGGAACCTCCAGGTCCGTTACATCGGCGTCGGCGCGATGTTGATCGGCGGGCTGTGGTCGCTGTGGTCACTGCGTAAATCCCTGTTCTCCGGCGTTCGAACCGGGCTGGCGCTCCGCAAGGCCGATACATCCAATGTCCCGCAAACCGAGCGCGACCTGCCGATGGGCGCAATCATGATCGGCATCGTGCTGTTCGTTCTGCCGCTGTTCGGGCTCTATTACGCGGTGGTCGATCACCTCGGCATCGCGTTCGCGATGGCCGTGATCATGGTCGTCGCCGGCTTTGTGTTCTCCTCGGTCAGCGGCTACATGGCTGGGCTGGTCGGCTCGTCGAACAACCCGGTCTCCGGAATCACGATCTCGACCATCCTGTTCGCATCGCTCCTGCTGCTCGCGGTTTTCGGCAAGGGTTCGGCGGTCGGACCGGTCGCTGCGATCATGATTGGCGCAGTCATTTGCAATGCGGCAGCAGTCGCCGGCGACAACCTCCAGGACCTGAAGGCCGGCCAGCTCGTCGGCGCGACGCCCTGGCGCCAGCAGGTGATGCTCGGCATCGGCGCGCTCGCCTCGGCCGCCGTGATGGCGCCGGTGCTGAACCTGCTGCTCCAGGCGAACGGCATCGGCACGCCGGCTTTCGAGGGTGCGACGCCGCTCGCGGCGCCGCAGGCGACCTTGATGGCATCCGTCGCGAGCGGGATCTTCGGCGCCGGCCTGCCCTGGAGCATGGTCGCGATCGGCGCCGTGGTCGGCGCGATCGTGATCACGCTCGACGAATCCCTGAAGCGCCGCGGCGCGAGCTGGCGCGCGCCGGTGCTCGCGGTCGCGGTCGGCATTTACCTGCCCCTCGAATTGTCCACGCCGATCTTCGCCGGCGGCCTGATCGCCGAGCTCGCGACGCGCTGGCACCGCCGGCGCAGCCCCGGCGCCGACATCGAGAAGCTGAAACAGACGGGCCTGCTGTTCTCCGCGGGCCTGATTGCCGGCGAGGCGCTGGTCGGCGTGCTGATCGCGATCCCGATCGTCGTGACCAAGGACGCCAACGTGCTGGCCGTCGTCGAAAGCCTGCAGCCGGGCAAGTGGGCCGGCCTCGCCGTGCTCGTGCTGGTCGGCTGGTGGATGCACCGCTTCGCGACGCGGCAGTCCCCCGCCTAAAAGGGGACGCATCCCTTAAAAGGGGACGCATCCCTTTGCCGCTGCTTGTAGCTGCTAGTCGACGAGGATCACCAGGTGCTTGAGCGCGCGCGAGTAGAGCAGGTTGACGAGCAGGTAGATCGCG
>JANNHT010000238.1:0-4378 GCA_031404555.1 Gammaproteobacteria bacterium | reverse complement strand
CGGGCGCCGGTGACATAAGGCGCGCCGATCGCAACGTCCGCGCCCTCGCCGATCAGGAGCACCTGGTTGAACTCGACGGTGGCACCCGCATCGGCGTCGAGCTTCTCGACCCGCACGATCGTGCCCTCGCTCACCCGGTACTGCTTGCCCCCGGTGGCAATGACGGCGTACATGATTGAATGGACTCCAAAAACAGCCCGCAATTGTAGTGAGCGGACCCCCCGGGGTCAAACCATCCCGGAGGATTCCGGATTTCCCGCGGGGCCGTTTGCCGCTAGGATGCGGAGCCTTCGCCGGGTCCGCCAGGAAGCCATGCAACTCAAGGACATACGAGCCCTAGTCGCCGACGACCTGGCGGCCGTGGATGCCGAAATCCGCCGCCAGCTCGCGAGCGACGTCGCCCTCGTGAACCAGGTGGGCGATTACATCGTCGGCGCCGGCGGCAAGCGGCTCCGGCCGCTCCTCGTCGTGCTCGCCGCGCGGGCCGCCGGGGTCCGTGGAACGAGCCATGTCCAGGCCGCTGCGCTCATCGAATTCATCCACACGGCGACGCTGCTGCATGACGACGTGGTGGACGATTCCGCGAAGCGGCGCGGACGCGACACGGCGAACGAGGCCTATGGCAATCCGGCCTCCGTGCTGGTCGGCGACTTCCTGTACTCGCGCGCGTTCCAGATGATGGCCGCGCTCGAGTCGCCCGCGCTCATCCGCGTGATGGCGGATGCGACCAACACGATCGCGGCGGGCGAAGTGCTGCAGCTGATGAACTCCGGCGACCCGGACACGACGGAGATCCGCTACCTCGAGGTGATCTATCGCAAGACCGCGCGGCTCTTCGAGGCCGGTGCGCAGATCGCCGCGATCGTCGCGCGGGCGCCGGCCGACGTGGAGGCCGCCCTCACCCGCTACGGCAAGCACCTCGGCATCGCCTTCCAGCTCGTGGACGACGCGCTCGACTACCGCGGCGACGACCGCGAGCTCGGCAAGAACACCGGCGACGACCTGGCCGAGGGCAAGCCGACGCTGCCCCTGATCCACGCGCTGAAGCACGGCGATGCGGCAAGCGCCGCGATGATCCGAACGGCCATCGAGCAGGGCGGCACCGAAGAGCAGGGTCCGATCCGCGCCGTCGTTGAGAGCACCGGCGGCCTGGACTACACCGCGCGCCTCGCCGAAGACGAAGCGAGCCGGGCGCTCGAGGCCCTGGCCGGAATTCCCGGATCGGCCTACCGAGACGCCCTGGCGGAGCTCGCGCGTTTCGCGGTCAGCCGCCGGAGCTAGAGCCCCGCCCCTTCCAGCGCGATTCGGCCGTCGCTGATGACGAGCCGCGGCTCGAAGAAAGTCCTGCTGTCGGTGAGCGGATCGCCGTCGTAGGCGACGAGATCGGCTTCGAGCCCGACCTGCACCGCACCCGTGCGCGCCTCAATGCCGAGCACCCGCGCTCCGTTCTGAGTGGCCGCTGCGATGGACTCGAGCGGCGAAAACCCGGCGTGTTCGCGCAGCATCGCGATCTCGTGCGCGATGCGGATCCGGCCGGTGTCGTCGCCGTCGGCATAGCTGCCGTCGGTCGCCGCGGCCACGCTCACGCCGAGTCCATAAGCCTTTCGCACCGCCGCTCGCAGCGGCCCCATCATGGACTGGGTGCGCAGCTGCAACGTCACATCATCGGCCGAATTGCCCTGCGGATCGCCGAGCGGACTCATCACGGCGAGAGTCGGCACGAAAAACGTGCCGCGCCGTTTCATCTCGGCGAGCGTTTCGTCGTCGACCCAGGTGCCGTGCTCGATGCTGCGCACGCCCGCCCGCACGGCATTCGCCGCGCCCTCGCGCGCGTGGGCGTGGGCCGCCACAAACAGGCCTCGCTTCGCCGCCTCGGTGACTGCGGCGCGCATCTCCGCTTCCGTGAGTTCCGGCCTGCGCGGATCGGCATCTACGAGCCCGGCGCGCTCACTCGCGCCCACCTTGATGACATCCGCACCTTTCGCGATCAACGCGCGGGTCGCCTCTGCGATGCGCTCGGGACCGCGGAGCTCGCCCTCGATGGCGTCGCCGAACTGCGGGTAGACCATGAAGAACGCGAGGCCCGGCTTCGGCCGGATGTGCCCCGGCGACACCAGCAACTCCGGCCCGGGCACGAGGCCCGCACGGATAAGGTCACGCGTGCCGCTCGCCTGGAGGTGGTTGTCGCCCAGCACCCGTGCCGTCGTCACGCCGGAGCGCAATGCGCGCAGGGCGGCAGCCGGCGACTCGATGTGCGCATGGGCGTCGATCAGTCCGGGCAGCAGGAAGCGGCCGCGGAGATCAATGCGGCGCACGCCCTCGGTCGGCGCCGGCGCGCGCTCCGAAATGGCCGCGATCCGGCCGTCGCGCACGCTGATCGTGACATGGGCACGCGGTGCCGCTCCCGTGCCATCCACGAGCGTCGCATCGACCAGGTCGATGTCCTGCGCGACGGCCAGGAACGGCAAGGCTGCGATTGCCAGCGCGGCGATGCGACCTGCGGCAAGGAACGAACTGGTCATAGGCGTGCTTCCCCGTTGAACCGAGCACGCAAGATACGCGGTTTTTCACGGTCATTGAATACACGGAGGGCCTTGATTACACTGCCCGACTCGCAATTCGGGGTGTAGCTCAGCCTGGTAGAGCGCTACGTTCGGGACGTATAGGTCGCAGGTTCAAATCCTGTCACCCCGACCACCACTCCCTGGCGCTCTGACAAGCGCATGACGCCCGTCAGTGGGCGGCCTGTTTCTCTTGCGCTGCTTCGCAGTACCTGCTTTCGCAGATCTCGTAGAAACTGCTGACGGCTCCGACAGTATCGCCTGCGCCATCGATCATCGGAGCGATATTCACGATGGCGATGACCCGCGTGCCATCGGGCCGTTCGATGTGAACTTCGGCGTCAGATACGCCCGAGGCCCTGCCGCTGAGCACGTCGGCCATTGGGCACTGCTCATGTGGCATGTAGCTGCCGTCCGCGCGATACAACTTGAACGAACCGCAGAACCGCTGGTCGGTGAACCCGGATGGCGGACGACGGCCCCAGAGTTCCGTCGCGCGGTCGTTGTAGTACTGGATCACGCCTGAGGCATCGCAGGTATAGATCGCGACGACGCGCTGTTCGGCCAGGCTTCGAAAGCGGGCCTCGCCACGCTGTTCCGCCTGATCCTGCGCGCGCGGCGCGGGAGACTCCCCGGAGTCGTGCTTGATTGCCGTCATTTGGCGCTGAAACATGGCATTCCCCTTTACACAGGCGGTTGGGAAGTACGCTACATCCAAAATCACCGCCTGTGCGTGCGGTAGCGTACTTACGACGTCACTTACCTCAAGGTGCCGTTGTAAAGCTCCAGACCAGGTTGCCGGTCAGTGCGGTTCCTACGGTGTCCGTTACGCCGGTGGTCAGCGTGGCGGTATACGTGGTGTTGGGCTCGAGATCGCTCACCGGCGAAGGATGGGATATCACGGGAGTCGTGAGATGGTTGATCCGCGTGAACGTCGCGGTGTTGCTGGCAGTGTCGAGCGCTACCGTCCCTATCACCGGAGCTGCGCCGGGTCCCGTCACCGTGAAACTTGCCGTCGTGAAAGTTGCCGGGTTCATCGGCTCACTGAAGACAACGTCGATTCTCTTTTTGACACCTGATTCGGCACTGACCGGAATGGTGCCGACTGGTGCAGTGACATCCACGTGGGTGCCCGTGGTAAAGCTCCATGTGACATTCGCATCCGATGCAACACCCGCCAGGCTCACAACACCCGTGGTGATCGTCGCTGTATAGGTCGTATTCGATGCGAGTTCGCGCGTGGGCGCGAAGGTGGCGGTCCTGCCAAAGTAGGTCACCCTGCCGGAAACCGGCGTGACGCCATTCTCTGCCACCGTGAATCTTCCTGCCGCGATCGTCGGCGCGTCCATGTCCTGGCTGAATGTGGCGCTGACCTCCGAATTCATCGCCACGTTTGTGGCAGCGCCGGCGGGCACCGTGATGGTCACGCCGGGCGCCGTGGCAAACCCCGAGACAGCCGTTACAAAACACCACGCAAAGTCTGTTGTGAGGGGATTGCCTGCCAGATCCTTGATGCCGGTGACGATGGTGGCTGTGTATCGAGTGCTCGGAGCGAGGCCACCCGTCGGTGTGAACACGGCGATGTGATTGGTCGCGTCGTAACTGACCGTGCCCGCAATGGAACTGACCCCGTCAGTCAGTCTGAAATTTCCGGTGCCTATTGCGGTCGCGATCATTGCTTCACTGAACGTCGCAGTGAGCTTGCTGTTGATCGGAATGTCCGAAAGGTCCTCAGCCGGTGTCATGGCAGTGACTGTGGGCGCGACGACATCCGGTGGACCTGAGCTGACCCCGTTTCCACCCCCACCCCCGCCCCC
>JANNHT010000237.1:0-10957 GCA_031404555.1 Gammaproteobacteria bacterium | reverse complement strand
CTCGCTCCACTTGAACCGCTTCGCGGCGGCCGCCAGCACGTCGCGCAAGCGGCCCGATTCGAGATGCGGGAGCCGGAATTCCAACGGGTCAACGCCGGTCTCGTCCGACGTCGATCTGGTATTCCTGTTTCCAGAGGGCGGCGAGACCGACGGCCGGAGCCCGATCGCGAACGAGGACTACTTCACGCGGCTCGGCCAGGCGCTGATCCGCCTGCTCGATGCACGAACCGCGGAGGGATTCGTGTTTCGCGTGGACATGCGGCTCCGCCCGTTCGGCGAGCCGGGCCCGCTCGCGGTCAACTTCAACGCGTTCGAGAACTATCTCCAGCAGCACGGCCGCGACTGGGAACGCTATGCCTGGGTGAAGGCGCGCGCGATCACGGGCGTCGACCGCTACCGCGAGCTCTACGACGCGGTCGTGCGGCCATTCGTGTACCGGCGTTACCTGGACTTCGGCGTATACGAGAGCCTGCGCGAAATGAAGGCGATGATCGCGCGCGAGGTTGCGCGCCGCGATCTCCAGGACAATGTCAAGCTCGGCCCCGGCGGCATCCGCGAGATCGAGTTCATCGTCCAGTCCCAGCAGCTCATCCGCGGCGGATCCGAGCCGCGGCTTCAGGAGACTTCCCTGCAGGCGGCGCTGCCGCGGCTCGCCGGCGCCAAGCTGTTGCCGGCCGACGCGGTCGCTGAACTCCAGGATGCCTATGCCTTCCTGCGCCGCGTCGAGAACCGGCTCCAGATGGTCGCGGACCAGCAGACGCATGCGCTGCCGCAGGACGCGGATGCGTCGCTTGCGCTTGCGAACTCGATGGGATTCGCCGATGCGGATGCGTTCCGGCGCGCGCTCGACCGGCATCGCGAGCGCGTGACCGCGCGATTCAACGACGTCGTGCTCGGGCCCGGCGGGCGGGGTGAGCCGGCGCTGCCGGCTGCGCTCGATCCGCTCTGGTCGGCGGAGCCCTCGATCGACCTCGTTGCCGACGACGTGCGCCGTCTCGGCCTCGATGATGCGGGCGAAGCGGCCCGGATGCTGATGGAACTTCGCCAGTCCGCGTATTTCCGCCGCCTCGACGCACACGGGCGGCGGCGGCTCGCGACGCTGCTGCCGCGGATGCTGTCCGTGATCGCCGTCAGCGCCGGCGGCAAGCGCGCGGCGGCGGTCGTCGTGCTCGCGCGGCTCCTGCGCGTCGTCGAGGCGATTGCCGGGCGCACGGCTTACCTCGCGCTGTTGAACGAGAATTCGGAGGCGTTGCGCAGGCTGGTCCGGGTCTGCGGCATGGGCGATTACCTCGCGCGCCAGGTCGCGGCGCACCCGCTCCTGCTTGACGAGCTGCTCGACTCGCGCGTGTTCGATTCCCTGCCGGACCGCGAGCAGTTCGAACGCGAGCTCGCGGCGAGGCTCGAGCACGCGGGCGGCGACGAGGAGCGCCAGGTCGATGCGCTCCGGCATTTCCGCCGCGCGGCGATGTTTCGCATCGCGACGCTCGACCTCACCGGGCGCCTGCCGTTGATGCAGGTCAGCGACCGGCTGACCGATGTCGCCGAGCTGATCCTGGACCAGGCGCTGGTACTTGCCTGGCAGGCCACGGTCGCCGTGTACGGCGAGCCGCGCTGCGTCGAGGACGCAGCCCCGCGCTTGGCGCGGGTCGCGATCGTGGGTTACGGCAAGCTCGGCGGCATGGAGCTCGGCTACGGCTCCGACCTCGATCTCGTGTTCCTGCACGACTCCGCGGGCGAGGGCCAGCAGACGACCGGGCCGAAGCTGGTCGAAAACGAGGTCTTCTTCCTGCGGCTCGCACAACGGCTCGTGCATCTGCTGACCGTGCACACGCCAGCGGGCCGGCTGTACGAAGTGGACGTGCGGCTGCGGCCGTCAGGCAAGGGCGGCCTGGCCTTCACGCCGGTCCGCGCATTCGATGTCTACCAGCACCGCGAGGCCTGGACCTGGGAACACCAGGCGCTGCTGCATTCGCGCTGGGTCGCGGGTGACGCGGGCGTCGGCGCTGCGTTTGAGCGTATCCGGCGTGAGGTGATGATGCACTCGGTGAAGCGCGCGACGCTTCGCGAGGAAGTCGTCTCGATGCGCGAGCGCATGCGCGCCGAGCACGCGCGGCCGCGCGACGGGCGCTTCGACCTGAAGCACGACCGCGGCGGCATCGCCGACATCGAGTTCCTCGCGCAGTACTGGGTGCTGCGCCACGTCGGGACGCACCCGCCGCTCGCCGAGTTCGCCGACACGATCCGGCACCTTGAGTCCCTCGGCTCGGCGGCGCTCGTGGACCATCGCGTCATCGACCAGCTGGTGGACGCGTATCGCCGCTACCGCGAGGCGGCGCACCACCTGTCGCTGGAACAGAAGCCCGCGCTCGTCGAGGAGGAGCCGTTCGCCGGTCCCAGGGCCGCGGTCGCCGCCGTTTGGGAGCAGGTGATGGTCGCAGGCGCGGACCCCGCGCCGCTATAATCCGCGGGCCATGCAACCGAACGCACAGAACTGCTACGAGGTCACCCCGTCGGACCTGCCGCTCTCCTGCCCGATGCCGGCGATGACCCTGTGGAACAGTCACCCGCGCGTGTACCTGCCGATCGAGCAGACCGGCCGCGCGCGTTGCCCGTACTGCAGCGCCGAGTACCTGCTGAAGCGCTGACAGGAAATGCTCGAGCGGCTCGCAATCGACCGCGGCGCGATCCTGTTTGATCCCGAACGCGTCGATGCGCCAGGCCCGGGACTGTTCGACCGCGCGCGCTGGCGCGCTCTGGGCGCGCTGACCGAGCAGGCGGGTGGCCGCGGTTCCATCCATTTCATCGACGACGGTCGCCGGCACTGGGCGCTCAGGCGCTACCTGAGGGGCGGCGTGCCGGCGCTCGTGTCGCGCGAGCGTTACCTCTACCTCGGCGAGGAGCGCACGCGCTCGTTCCATGAGTTGCGCCTGCTCGCGTCGCTGCGAAGCCGCGGCCTGCCGGTGCCGGCGCCGGTCGCAGCCTGCTATCGCCGCTCGGTTTTCACCTACGTCGCGGAACTGATCACCGAGCGCATCGCAGGTGCCCGCCCGCTGTCCGAACTGCTCGCGGCCGGGGACATGGACGACGCGCGCTGGGCGGCGATCGGGCGCTGCCTGCGGCGGTTTCACGACGCGGGTGTGCAGCACGCGGACCTCAATGCCGGCAACGTCCTGCTGGACGCAGAGGGCCGGGTCTGGCTGCTCGACTTCGATCGCGGCCGCGAGCGCGAGCCCGGCGCCTGGCGCGAACGCGCGCTCGATCGCCTGGCACGGAGCCTCGCGAAGGTCGGACCGGCCGGCGGCGAGTGGCGGAGCGGCTTCTCGCTGCTTCGCATCGCGCACGACGGCTGAGCCGATGCGCATCCTGTACAACGTCCTGATCTACCTGGCGGCGCCGATCGCGCTGCTGATGAACCTGTGGCGCGGGTTGCGCGACTCGAGCTATCGCGAGCGGCTCGGCGAGCGCTTCGGCTTCGGCGAGAAGCTCGAGGGCAAGGTTATCTGGATCCACGCGGTGTCGGTCGGCGAGGTCCAGGCGGCGGAGCCGCTGGTGCGCCAGCTGCTCGAGCGCCACCCGGGACATCGGCTCGTGCTGACGACCGTCACGCCGACGGGTGCCGCGCGCGCGCGCCAGCTGTTTCACGACCGCATCGTCCTGCGCTACGTGCCATACGACCTGCCGGGATCGGTCAAGCGCTTCTTCGACCGCGTGCAGCCGAAGCTCGCGATGATCCTCGAGACCGAGCTGTGGCCCAACCTGTACGCGGAATGCGGCCGGCGCGGCGTGCCGCTCGTGCTCGCGAGCGCGCGGCTGTCGCCGCGTTCGGTCGGCCGCTACCGGCGCCTGGTGCCGCTGTTTCGCCAGACGCTGTCGAACGGCATCGTGATCGGCGCCCAGAGCGAGGCCGATGCCGAGCGGTTCCGCTCGATCGGCGCGGCCCCCGAGCGCACGCACGTGACCGGCAACATCAAGTTCGATTTCCAGCCGCCGCCCGACGTCGAGGCACGCGGCGCGCGCTGGCGCGGGCAGAATGCGCCGGGCCGGATGATCTGGGTCGCCGGCAGCACCCACGAGGGCGAGGAGGCGATCGCGCTCGATGCCCACCGGCAGGTGCTCGAGCGGTTTCCCGATGCGCTCCTGGTGCTCGTGCCACGGCACCCGCAGCGCTTCGACGCGGTGCGCGAGCTGCTCGAGAAGCGCGCGGAGTCCTGCGCCTGGCGCTCGTCGGGTACCGTCATCGCGCCCTCGACGGCCGTGATGCTCGGCGACACGATGGGTGAGCTGATGATGTTCTACGCGGCGGCGGACGTCGCGCTCGTCGCGGGCAGCCTGGTGCCGATCGGCGGCCACAACCTGCTGGAACCGGCCTCGCTCGGCCGGCCGGTGCTGACCGGCCCGCACAATTACAACAGCGAGGAGATCGCGCAGCTCCTGCTCGATGCGGGCGCAGCGCGGAAGGTAGCGGATACCGGCGAGCTGGCGGCCTGCGTCGTCGGCCTGTTCGGCGACTCCGACCGTCGCGCCGCGATGGGCGCCGCCGGCAAGGCCGTGCTCGACGCGAATCGCGGCGCGCTCGACCGGCTGCTCGCGCTGGTCGAACCGCTGGTCCACTAGAATGAGCGCGATGCCGAAACCCGAAGCCGACATTCGCCTGCCGGCGCCGTACGCAGAGGCCAGCCTCGAGGCGCTGACCACGCGCTTCGGCTCGCCGTTGCTGCTGATCGACTGCGACGTGATCCGCCGCCAGTACCGCGCGCTCGCCGCGGCGCTGCCGGGTGTCGACCTGCATTACGCGCTGAAGCCGCTGCCAGACGCGACCGTGGTCCGCGTGCTCGCGCGCGAGGGCGCGTGGTTCGACCTCGCGACCAATGGCGAGGTGGATCTCGTGCGCGCCGCCGGCATCGGGGCCTCGCGCTGCATCCACACGCACCCGATCAAGCGCGAGTCCGACATCCGCCATGCGGTCGACTACGGCGTCACGACCTTCGTGTACGACAACCCGGACGAGATTCCCAAGTTCGCGCCGTTCCGCGGCCGCGTGCGGTTGCTGCTCCGCGTCGCATTCCGCAGTCCCGAGGCGATCGTGGACCTGTCGCGCAAGTTCGGCTGCGAGCCCGATGCCGCCATCGATCTCGCCGCGCAGGCGACGGCAGCCGGCCTGTCCGTCGCGGGCTTCTCGTTCCACGTCGGCTCGCAGGTCGCGCGGCCCGACATGTATGTCCAGGCGATCGACACCTGCGCCGGACTCGTCGCGGAAGCGGCGCGCCGCGGCATCGGGCCGATCGACACGCTCGACATCGGCGGCGGCTTCCCGATCGACTACCTCGATCCGGCACCGGCGATCGGCGAGTTCTGCCGCCCGATCCGCGCGGCGCTCGTGCGTCTGCCGAAGGCGCTGCGCGTGATTGCGGAACCCGGCCGATTCATCTGCGGGCCAGCGGGCGTCGGGGTCGCGACCGTGATGGGCCGCGCGCACCGCGACGGGCGCTGGTGGTATTACCTCGACGACGGCCTGTACGGCACGTTCAGCGGCCAGCTCTACGATCACTCCCGCTTTCCGGTCGAGCCGCTCGCGCGGCACGACGGACCGGTGCTGCCCTGCGTGCTCGCCGGTCCGACCTGCGACAGCATCGACGTCGTGGCCGAGGACCTGCCGATGCCGGTGCTCGCGATCGGGGACCGGCTCGTCGCGCGCCAGATCGGCGCCTACACGATCGCGACCGCGACCGACTTCAATTTCTTTCCGCGCGCGCGCGTGCTCGCCGTCAATGTCGCGCCGACGGCTGCGGCCTAGACTCGCCTGGCTGCTGCCGGGCTGCCTGGCGCTCGCCGCGTTCGCGCAGGGAGTGGCGCCCGCCGACCGGCGCCTGGTACTCATCAATACGCATACCGGCGAGGAAGTGGAGTCCGTCTACTTCCGGGACGGTGGCTACGCGACGGCTGAACTCGGAAGGCTCGACTGGCTGCTGCGCGACCACCGCAGCGGCGGCGTGCTGCCGATGGACAAGGGGCTCTTCGACCTGCTGCACGAACTCGCGACCGCGGCCGGGCGCGAGCCGTACTATGAGGTCATCTCGGGTTACCGGTCGCCGGAGACGAACGCAAAGCTCGCAGCGGCGTCCGACGGCGTCTCGTCCAGGAGCCTGCACATGAAGGGCCTTGCGATCGATGTGCGCCTGCGCGGCTATCCGACGGACAAGCTGCGCGACCTCGCGCTCGCGCGGAAAGCCGGCGGCGTCGGCTATTATCCGGATTCGGACTTTGTGCACCTGGACCTTGGCCGCGTGCGCAACTGGTCCGGATAGCAGCGGGAGGCGACGATCAGTACGTCCATCCACCGGCGCGTCGATGCGCTCCGCGCGGGGAACGACCCGACCTTCGTCGCGCGCCTCACCTCCGGCTGGGCGGTGCTCGGCGAACGCCAGGTGCTGCCGGGCTATTGCCTGCTGCTACCGGATCCCGTCGTGCCGGCGCTGCATGCGCTGACCGGCGCGGATCGCGCGGCCTTTCTCGGCGACATGGCCGCGCTCGGCGATGCGGTGCTCGCGGCGACGCGGGCGCTCCGTATCAACTACGCGATCCTCGGCAACCAGGACCCGGCGTTGCACGCGCACGTGATCCCGCGCTATTCCCACGAGCCCACGCCGCTTGCGACCATGCACCCCTGGGCCTACGACTGGAACGCCGCGCCGGCCTTCGACGTGGAGCAGCATTCCGAGCTGCGCGACCGCATCCATGCCGAACTCAGCCGTATCGCCTAGGAATCCCGCCCTCATGCAGGTCGTCCACACTCCGCTGCATGCGCGACACGATGGCGCGTTCGAGCTGCACCGCGGCGCACTGGTGCCGAGCTTTGAGTCGCCGGAGCGCGTGCGGATCATCCTGCGGCAGCTTGAACAGGACGGTTACGCTGTGCTGCCGCCGCGCGATTTTCCGGAATCAGCGCTCCATCGCGTCCACGATGCGGAGTTCGTCGAATTCCTGCGGACCGCCCACGCGCGCTGGCTCGCCGACGGCCGGGTCGGTTCGATGCTGCCGAGCGGATTTCCGGCGCGCGGACTGCGACGCGATCGTCGACCCTCGGGCATCAACGGCGCGATGGGCTGGTACACCTTTGACGCCAGCACGCCAATCGTGGCGGGCACCTGGGACGCGGCATTCGCGGCCGCGCAATGCGCCCTGACCGCCGCGGCGCTTGTTGCCGAGGGCGAATCCGCGGCCTTCGCGCTCTGTCGCCCGCCGGGCCACCACGCTGGCCGCGCTTTCTATGGCGGCTACTGCTATCTCAACAACGCGGCGCTCGCCGCGCAGTACCTGCGCGATCACGGCCACCGGCGTGTGGCCGTGCTCGACGTCGACTACCACCATGGCAACGGCACGCAGGAGATCTTCTGGGAACGCAGCGACGTGCTGTTTGTGTCGTTGCACGCGACGCCCGATTCCGAGTATCCGTATTTCCTGGGTTATGCGGACGAGCGCGGCGCGGGTGAGGGCGAGGGCCATACGCTGAACCTGCCGCTGCCGCTCGGCACGCGCTGGAGGGAGTATCGCGTTGCGCTCGACATCGCATTCGAGGCGATTGCGCGCTACGCCCCGGACGCGCTCGTCGTGTCACTCGGCGTCGATACTTTCGAGGCGGATCCGATCAGCGCATTCAAGCTGACTGGTCCGGACTACCGGGAACTCGGCGCTTGCCTCGCCGCTCCCGGGCTGCCGACGGTCCTAATCCAGGAAGGCGGCTATGCGGTCGCCGAGATCGGTGTCAACGTCGCGGGCGTGCTCGGCGCATTCGCCGGCCGTACACTCTGAGGATGTCCGTCAGCGACGACTATCGCGCCTTCGTCATCGACCAGTTGAAGACCGCCGGCCGCGTCACCGAGCGGCGCATGTTCGGCGGCGTCGGGCTCTATCTCGACGGGTTCTTCTTCGCGCTGATCGATGACGACGCGCTCTATTTCAAGGCCGACGACTCGAACCGCGCGCGATTCGAGCGCGCGGGCACGCGGCCCTTCTGTCCGGACCCGAAGCAGCCGGACAAGACCATGGGCTACTGGGAAGTGCCCGCCGACGTGCTGGACGACCCCGATCTCCTCGCCGAGTGGGCGCGCGAGGCGAAGCAGGTCGCAATGACCGCGCAGTCCCCGAAGGCGCGGAAGCGCGGCCGATGAACGACGCGGCGTTTCGCAGCGACTGGGAGCCGAGGATCCTGCGATTCCTCGGGCAACAGCCGGGCGGCGACCCGGGCCACGGCCTGATTCACCTGAGGCGCGTGGTCGCGACGGCGCTGCGCCTCGCGGATGAGGAGGGCGCGCGGCGCGACGTCGTCTGGCCCGCAGCCTGGCTGCACGATTGCGTGCACGTCGCCAAGGATTCCCCGGACCGGCCGCGCGCCTCGAGCCTGGCGGCCGCCCATGCGGTCGAGTTCCTCGGGAGCGCCGGCTATCCGGCGGAATGCCTGCCGCAGATCGCGCATGCGATCGAGGCGCACAGCTATTCGGCGGGCGTACCGCCGCAGAGCGCGGAGGCTCGCGTCGTGCAGGACGCGGACCGGCTCGATGCGCTCGGCGCGATCGGCATCGCGCGCTGCATCGCGGTCGGCGCCGCGCTTGACCGCGCGCTCTACGAACCGGAGGATCCGTTCTGCGAGCGGCGTGCGCCGGATGATCGCGGCGCCTCGGTCGATCACTTCTACTCGAAGCTGCTGAAGCTCGCCGGCACGATGCAGACGGCAGCGGGCCGCCGGGAAGCGGAACGCCGCACGGCGTTCATCCGCGCATTCATCGAACAGCTGCGCACGGAGATCGCATGAGCGAACAGTCGTCCGACGGCCCCGAGTCGCTCCAGCGACTGCGCGAAGGCAACGCGCGCTTCGTCAAGAACGTGCGCCGCACGCATTCGCTGACGAACGCGGCGCGGCGCGCGGAACTCGCGGTTGCACAGCGCCCGTTCGCGATCGTCCTCGGCTGCTCGGATTCGCGCGTGCCGGTCGAGATCGTCTTCGATCAGGGGCTCGGCGACCTGTTCGTGATCCGCGTCGCTGGCAACATCGTTGCGCCGTCCCTGATCGGCAGCGTCGAGTTTGCGGCGTCCAAGTTCGGGACACGGCTCGTGGTCGTGCTCGGACACTCGCAGTGTGGCGCGGTGACCGCGACGCTCGAGGAACTGCGCCGGCCCGCGGCCAGCCAGTCGCCGAACCTGAAGGCGATCGTCGACCGCATCCGGCCGGCCGTCGAGAGCCTGCTCAGCGAGGGCGGGGACCCGGCGGAGATCGAGCGCCACGCAGAGCTTGCAAACATCGCCGCATCCGTTCGGCAGCTAAGCCACGGCTCGGCGATCATCGAGCAGCAGGTTGCGAATGAAGGCCTGCTGGTAGTCGGCGCCTGGTACTCGATCGAGACCGGTGTCGTCGAATTCCTGGAACAGACGCTACCGGCTTAGGGCCGCGATCAGCGTGGCGGCGTCCACGTTTCCGCCCGAGAGGACGATGGCCGTCACGCGGCCGGCGGCCGGAATCTTCCCCGCAAGCAGGGCCGCGAGTCCGACCGCGCCGCCCGGCTCGACGACGAGCTTGAGATCACGGACGGCACGCGCCATGGCGGCCTCGACCTCGGCGTCGCTCACCGTCAGGATGCCCGCGAGCAGCTCGCGGTTGATCACGAAGGTCAGCCGCCCGGGCGGCGAGGATTGCAGGGCGTCGCAGATCGAACGCGCCTCCGGCGGGTTCTTGAGGAGCGTGCCGGCGGCGAGCGAGCGACGCGTGTCGTCGAATGCCTCCGGTTCGACGCCGTAGACGGCCGTTTGCGGCGCGAGCGTCCGCACCGCGATCGCGGTGCCGCTCGTCAGGCCGCCGCCGCTGCAGGGCACGAGCACCTGTTCCGGCACGATACCGAGCTCCGCCGCCTGCTGCATCAGCTCGAGCCCGACCGTGCCCTGGCCGGCGACGACGTGCGGATCATCGTAGGCGGGCACGAGCGTTGCGCCGCGTTCCGCGACGATCCTGCGCGCAATCTGTTCGCGATCCTCGCTGAAGCGGTCGTAGAGCACGACTTCGGCGCCGAGGGCGCGCGTGTTCGCGAGCTTGATGGCGGGCGCATCCGAGGGCATGACGATCGTCGCCTGCATCCCGAGGAGCCTGGCCGCGGCGGCTACGCCCTGCGCGTGATTGCCGGAGGAGAAAGCGACGACGCCGCGGCGGCGCGAGGCCTCGTCGAGCTGGACCAGGCGGTTGTAGGCGCCGCGGAACTTGAAGGAGCCGGTGCGCTGCAACGATTCGAGCTTCAGCAGGATCCGGCCGCCCGTCAGTTCGTCGAGCGGCGTCCCCGCCAGAAGCGGCGTCCGGCGCGCGATGCCGGCGAGGCGCCGGGCGGCCGCCTGCACGTCGTCAAAGCCCGGCAGGACGGCGGGTTCGAGTTCCGCATTCATCCGGTGCTATGTTACGCCGCATGCAGGACAGTTTCCGCATGAGCACCGATCCCATCTGGTGGCCCTGCGGCGCAATGGTTGGCGTCACCGCGGTGGTCTGGATCAAGCTCTATGCCGATCGCCTCGGCGAGATGCGCGCGAAACGCATCGATCCGCAGGCGCTTTCCACCGTGCGCGCCGCTGCAGGAAGGCTCGAGAGGACGCAGGCCGCCGACAATTTCCGGAACCTGTTCGAAGTGCCGGTGCTCTTCTACCTGCTCTGTGTCGCGATCGCGGTGACCGGTGCTGGCAATGCGGGGCTCGTTGCGGCGGCCTGGGTCTACGTGGGACTGAGGGCGCTGCACAGCCTGATCCACGTGACCTACAACCGCGTGGTGCACCGCTTCCTCGTCTACGTGGCGAGCACGCTGCTGCTGTTCGTCCTGTGGGCGGTCTTCCTCGCGGGCTTCAGCGCGTACGCGTTGACGGCATTGGCATAGCTGGCGTCGTAGTAGACCGGGTGATCCAGCGTGGCGTCGAGCACCTCGCGGGTCGG
>JANNHT010000236.1:0-13974 GCA_031404555.1 Gammaproteobacteria bacterium | reverse complement strand
GTCTTGTCGATGATGCGCACACCCGGTTCCTGCGTCTCGATCACGATGCGCTCGATGGCGTCGAGGCGGTCCTTCACCTCGGGGTGCAGCTGCATCGCGCACTCGACCGCGGTCTGCGCATGGAACTCGGCGGGGAAGCTGATCTTGAACAGCACGTTTTCCATCACGTAGCTGCCGAAGCCCTGGGTGTAGCTGAACGGCTTGCCGCGGAACAGCACGTCGTAGAAGCCCCATTTCGGCGCGGTCAGCGCCGAGGGATAGCCCATTTCGCCGGTCATCGCGATCAGCGCGTGGCGCACGCCGCGGCTCGTCGCGTCGCCCGCCGCCCAGCTCTTGCGGGAGCCGGTGTTCGGCGCGTGGCGGTAGGTGCGCAACGCCCCGCCGTCGATCCAGGCATTCGACACGGCATTGATCACCTGTTCGCGCGTGCCGCCGAGCATGGCGGCGACGACCGCGGTGGTCGCGACCCGTACCAGGATCACGTGGTCGAGTCCGACGCGGTTGTAGGCATTCTCGAGCGCGGTGACGCCCTGGATCTCGTGCGCCTTGATCATGGCGGTCAGCAGGTCCCGCACCGTGAGCGGCGCGCGGCCCTCGGCTGAGGCCTTGCGTGACAGCCAGTCGGCGACCGCGAGGATGCCGCCGAGGTTGTCGGACGGGTGGCCCCATTCCGCCGCAAGCCAGGTGTCGTTGAAGTCGAGCCAGCGCACCATCGCGCCGATGTTGAATGCGGCTTGCACCGGGTCGAGTTCGTAGCTCGTTCCCGGCACCCGCGCGCCGCCCGCCATGGTCGCGCCCGGGACGACGGGTCCGAGCAGGCGCCGGCAGGCGGGGAAGGCGAGCGCCTGGAAACCGCAGGCAAGCGTGTCCATCAGGCAGTAGCGTGCGGTCTCGTAGGCGACGGCGCTGTCGATCGTCGCGTCCCGGGCATAGCCTGCGATGTCCACCAGCACGCGATCGGGCGCAGGCCGCTCGGCCGAGCGGATGTCGTGATGACTCATCGGGATCCTTACCTCTGGCCTGCGGGCGGAACCTTGCGCGGTTCCGGGCCCGTGTAATTCGCGCTCGGGCGGATGATCTTGCCGTCTTCGCGCTGCTCGATCACGTGGGCGGCCCAGCCGGTGGTCCGCGACATCACGAACAGCGGCGTGAACATCGCCGTCGGCACGCCCATCAGGTGATAGGCGACGGCGCTGAACCAGTCCAGGTTGGGAAACATCCGCTTGATCTCCCACATGACGGATTCAATGCGTTCCGCGATCCCATACAGCTGCTGGTCGCCAAGTTCATCGGCGAGCTGTTTGGCGACGCGCTTGATCACGACATTGCGCGGATCGGCGATCGTGTAGACCGGATGACCGAAACCGATCACGACTTCCCTGGCGGCCACACGGCGCCGGATGTCGGCCTCGGCCTGGTCCGGACCCGCATAGCGCTCCTGGATCTCGAGCGCGACCTCGTTCGCGCCGCCGTGCTTGGGGCCGCGCAGTGCCCCGATCGCGCCCGCGATGCAGGAGTAGATGTCCGATCCGGTGCCCGCGATCACGCGCGCAGTGAAGGTGGAGGCAGTGAATTCATGCTCGGCGTCGAGGATCAGCGAGGTGTGCATCGCGCGCACCCAGGAGGCGTGCGGGGGCTTGCCGTGCAACATGTGCAGGAAGTGGCCGCCGGCCGAGTCATCCGCGGTCTCGACATCGATGCGCCGGCCGGTCCGCGAGAAATGATGCCAGTAGCAGAGCATCGAGCCCGTGCAGGCGACGAGCCGGTCGGCGATCTCGCGCGCCCCGGCCCCGGTGTGCCCGGCGTCTTCCGGCGTTTCGCAGCCGAGCTCGGAGACGCCGGTCCGCAGCACATCCATCGGATGCGTGCTGGCCGGCAGCAGTTCGAGTACGGCGCGCAGGCGCGGGCTCAGGCCGCGCAGCTCCGCGAGGCGGCGGCGGTAGCCGGAGAGTTCCGCCGGATTCGGCAGCTTGCCGTGGATCAGCAGGTGCGCGATCTCCTCGAATTCGCAGGTCTCCGCGATGTCGAGGATGTCGTAGCCGCGATAGTGCAGGTCATTGCCCGAGCGGCCGACCGTGCAGATGGCGGTGTTGCCCGCGACGACGCCGGACAGCGCCACTGATTTCTTCGGCTTGAAGCCCGGGCTGTCGCCGGCCTCGCCCACGTCAGCGCTCCCGTCCGCGGCTGAAGAGCTCATCGAGCTTGCGCTCGTACTCGTGGTAGCCGAGAACTTCGTACAGATCCGCGCGCGTCTGCATCGCGTCCACCACCGCTTTCTGGCCGCCGTCGCGGCGGATCGCGCCGTAGACCTCGATCGCGGCCCGGCTCATCGCCCGGAAGGCCGACAGCGGGTACAGCACGAGCCGCACGCCCGCGTCCGCGAGCTCGGTGGTCGTGAAGAGCGGCGTGCGGCCGAACTCGGTGATGTTGGCGAGCACCGGCACGCCGAGCGCGCGGGTGAATTCACGGTACTCGGCGAGCGTCGTCAGCGCCTCGGCGAAGATCATGTCGGCGCCCGCTGCGATGTAGGCGACAGCGCGATCGATCGCGGCCTGCTGCCCCTCGACCGCATGGGCATCGGTGCGTGCCATGACCACGAACCCCGCATCGGTGCGCGCGTCCACGGCGGCCTTGATGCGGTCCGACATCTCCTGCGCGGACACCAGTTCCTTGCCCGGCCGGTGGCCGCAGCGCTTGGCCTGGACCTGGTCCTCGAGGTGCATCCCGGCGGCGCCGGCCCGGATCAGGTCACGCGTCGTCCGCGCGATCGAGAGCGCAGCGCCCCAGCCCGTATCGGCATCGACCAGGAGCGGCAGGTCGGTCGCGGCGGTGATCCGGCTCGCGTCCTCGCAGACGTCGTTCAGGCTCGTGACGCCGAGGTCGGGCAGGCCGAAGGAGGCGTTCGCGACGCCGGCGCCCGACAGGTAGATCGCGCGGAATCCGGCGCGGGCCGCGAGCTTGGCGCTGTAGGCGTTGATGGTGCCGACGACCTGAAGCGGGCGCTCGGCATCGGCCGCAGCGCGCAGGCGCTGTCCCTGGGAAACCACAGTCATGTTGCAATGATAACCCGTGGAATGGCCGCCATTTTGCCTGATCCACCGCAGGTGGTACGCTTGCGCACAACAAACGAGAGGGGGGCCTCGCCCGTTTGTTTCTCAAATCCAACAAGGCTCTTCTGTTCAGGAGTCCGAAATGACTGACCATTCACTGCGCCGCACGGCGATCGCGTCGGGCGTCATGTTTGCATTGGCCGCTGCATCCGCGGCCGCCCAGGAAACGACGACCCTCGGCGAAGTCATCGTGACCGCCCAGAAGCGGACCGAGTCCCTGCAGGATGTCCCGCTCGCGGTCAGTGCCGTCTCCGGCACCAAGATCTCGGAATCCGGGATCATGAAGATCGAGGACCTCAAGAACTACGTTCCGACGCTGTTCATGACCGAGACCGCGATCGGCAACAACATTTCGATTCGCGGCATCTTTTCTGGCGTCAATCCGGGATTCGAGCAGTCCGTCGGCACCTACGTCGACGGCGTCTATCGTGGCCGGCCCCAGCAGACGCGTTCGCCGTTCCTCGACCTGGAGCGCGTGGAAGTGCTGCGCGGCCCGCAGTCGATCCTGTTCGGCAAGAACAGCGTCGGCGGCGCGCTCAACATCACGACCGCCCGCCCGACCACCGAATTCGATGCGTCGGTGTCGGCGCTCTATGAGCCGCGTTATGACGAGCAGGAATTCTCGGGCCACATTTCCGGGCCGCTGTTCAGCGATCGCGTGCGCGGCCGCGTTGCCGCCCGCTATCGCGAGCTCGACGGCCATATCCAGAATGCGACGGATGACGGCGTCGACGAACCGAGCCGCGAGGAGAAGACGGTCCGCGCCTGGTTCGAGTTTGACCTGACGGACAACCTGACCGCGGCCATCAAGGCGGAGCGGGGCGAGTTCGACGTGGTCGGGCGCCAGATCGAGATCGCGCAGGAACTGCCGGCGGCCGCGGGCCCGTTTGCAGGCGCGACCTATTCGCAGATCCTTGCAGGATTCGGGCAAGACCCGAGCGTGCTGAACAACACGCCGGACTATGTGCGCTCGTCGAACGGCGATTTCAGCGACAACGACACCGAAGAGCTCGTCCTCCAACTCGACTGGCAGCTCGGCGAAAAGACGCTGACGGCGATCACGGGCTATTCGTCCTACGATTTCAGCGAGCTCTGCGACTGCGATTTCACCGGCGGCAACGTGTTCAACGTCGCGATGGGCGAGGACTTCGACCAGACCAGCCAGGAGGTCCGCCTCACGTCGCCGACCGGCGGCACGATTGAGTACATCATCGGCGCGTACTACGAAACCTCGGACCTGACTTTCGCGGACGCGATCCTCGTCAATGGCGGCAGCGTGCTGGTGCCGCTGCTGAACGCGAATCCGGCCTTCAACGGCTCGCCGCTCCAGGGCATCGCGGGCACGATGCTCGCGAACACCGCGGCGCCGCGGCTGTTCACGCAGGATGCCAAGAGCTACTCGGGATTCGCCCAGGTCAGCTGGAACATGTCCGAGGAGTTCCGCTCGACGTTCGGCCTGCGCTATTCGAAGGAGGAAAAGGACGCGTCCCGCATCTTCAGGTTCACTGAGATCGACGGCGACCCGCTGGTGGGCGCTCAGGCCGCGCTCGCGCCGGCGGTCTATCGGCTCGCCTTCAATGCGCGTGCGCACAACCTGTCCGGCAGCCGCGAAGAGGACCAGACCCTGCCGTCGTTCACCGTCGAGTGGTCGCCGGACGACGACACGATGCTGTACGCGAGCTGGAGCAAGGGTGCCAAGGCGGGCGGCTACGACGCGCGCTCGAACAACCCGACCGCGCCGCCCGCGGTGCAGTGTACGAACCCGCCGACCAACAACGTGCCTGCCGGTTGCACGGGGGCTGCGGGCATCGGCAGCTTCGAGTTCGACGAGGAGGGTGCGACCAACTTCGAGCTCGGCGCCAAGATCCGCGTGGGCGGATCATTCGAAATGAATGCCGCGCTCTACATGACGGACTTCGAGGACCTGCAGGTCAGCACCTTCGACGGCGTGCTCGGATTCAACGTCCGGAACGCGGGCGAATCCGAAATCCGGGGCGTCGAGGTCGACATGCGCTGGCAGGCGAGCCAGAACCTGCAGCTCTTCAGCAGCTTCGCCTACACGGACTTCGAGTTCCTCGACTACATCGGCCAGTGCGCCTTTGGCCAGCCGTCCGACGCGGGCGACGGGCTCAACTGCAACTACAAGGGCAAGACCAACGAGTTCGTCGCGCCCTGGGTGATCACGGCGGGTGGCAGCTACGTGCGCCCGATCTTCGGGGACCTCCAGTTCCACCTCGGCCTCGACGCGTATTACACGGACCAATATTTTGTGGCGCCGACGCTGGATGCGCGGCAGAAACAGGAGTCCTACTACAAGGTCAACGGCCGCATCGGCGTCGGCGACCAGGACGGCATGTGGGATGTCTCGGTGGTCGGCAAGAACCTGTTCAACGAACAGATCCTGCCCTATGGCAACGACACGCCGCTTGCGGGCCGCACCTTCGGGGCGTTCAGCGCCTGGCGGTTCGTTGAGCCAGGCAGCACGGTGGCGCTGCAGGCCACGCTCCGATTCTGAGCATCGACTGACTAGGCCCCGGCCCGCCCTGCGGGCCGGGGTCATTTTTTTCGCGCGGCGCGGAGTGAGCGGCCATGCGATTGGTGACATTCAGGCGGGATGGCGGTTCGCCGCGGCTCGGGGCGATGCTGGAAGGCAGCGTCCTGGATCTCGCCGCAGCGTCCGGCGGCACGCCGGAAACCACCTCGATGCTCGCGCTCATCGAGGCGGGGCCCCAGTCCTGGGATCGCGTGCGCGGCCTGGTCGATCAGGCGCCTGCGAACGCCATCACCCGCGGTGAGTCGATTCGGTTGCTGGCGCCGCTGCCGTGCCCGCCGCAGCTTCGCGACTTCATGTGCTTCGAGAAGCATGTGATCCAGGCTTTCGGTGCGTCGTTTCGCATGAAGGCCTCGCGCGCCGCGTCGGAAGCGGAGCGGGCTGCGCTGATCGCACAGGCCGATGCCTTTCGCCCGCCGCCTGTCTGGTACGAGCGCCCGCTCTATTACAAGGCCAATCGATTCTCGATCAGCGGCCCGGACGACACCATCCGCTGGCCAGCCTACAGCCGGATCATGGACTACGAGTGCGAGCTCGCCTGCGTGATCGGCTCCGGCGGAGTGGACATCCCCCGCGATCGCGCCCGCTCGGCCGTGTTCGGCTACACCATCTTCAATGATTTCAGCGCACGCGATGCCCAGGGCGCAGAGATGCCGGGCGGGCTTGGCCCGGCCAAGGGCAAGGATTTCGACGGCGCCAATGCATTCGGCCCCTGCATCGTGACCGCAGACGAGATCGTCGATCCCGACGCGCTGCCGATGATCGTCCGCGTGAACGGCGAGGAGCGTTCGCGCGGGAACTCGCGCGACATGCACTGGAAGTTCGAGGACGTCATCGCCTATGTCAGCCAGGGCGAGACGCTGCATCCGGGCGAGATACTGGCGAGCGGCACGGTCGGCGATGGCTGCGGACTCGAGCACCTGCGATTCCTCGAGGACGGGGATGTCGTCGAGCTCGAGATTCCGCCGATCGGCGTCCTGAAGAACCGCGTTCTACGGTCCGCTTCGGCGGCCCGGCCGTGAGCAAGCGGGCATTCCGCTGCGGCCTGGAACAGCTCGGTGACGGCGTGCATGCCTGGATGCAGCCCGATGGCAGCTGGGGCTGGTCGAACGCCGGTTTCGTGCACGACGGCGAGGACTCGCTGCTCGTGGACACGCTGTTCGACGAGCCGCTCACGGCTGTCATGCTGGGGGCGATCGAGGATGCGACCGGTATCGCGCCGGAAGGCATCCGAAGCCTCGTCAATACGCATGCGAATGGCGACCACACGCACGGCAATGCGCTCGTTGCCAACGCCGAGGTGATCGCTTCCGCCGCCGCCGCCCACGAGATGACCGAGCTGACGCCCGAGACGATGGCGCAGCTGAAGGTCGGCGGCGCAGCCGGCGCGCTCGGGGACGCTGGTCGGTACTTCGCGGAGATCTTCGCTCCCTTCGATTTCGCGAGCTCGCGCGGCCGCGCGCCGACCCGGACCTTTGACCAGCGGCTCGACCTGCGGGTCGGAGACTGCGCGGTGGAGCTGCACATGCTCGGTCCGGCGCACACCTCGGGCGACGTGCTCGCCTGGTTGCCGGCCGAGCGCATCGTGTTCACGGGCGACCTGCTGTTCGCCGATTGCACGCCGGTGATGTGGGCCGGGCCCGTCGGCAACTGGTTTGCGGCCTGCGAGCGCATCCTGGCTCTCGACGCGCTCCATATCGTGCCGGGCCACGGACCGATGACCGATGCGGCTGGCGTGCGACGCATGCAGGAGTACCTGCTTTACGTCGACCGCGAGACGCGGCCGCGCTTTGACTCCGGGATGGCGGTGGAGGAGGCGGCGCTCGACATCGCGCTCGGCGAGTACCGGCACTGGATCGACGCGGAGCGCATCGCCGTCAACGTGGATGCCCTGTACCGCGGCTATCGCGGCGACCGGTCGCCACCGGACATGGTCCACTTGTTCGGCCTGATGGCGCGGGTGCGCCGGGAGATGCGTCGATGAAGCGCTTACGATTGCCTGCATTCCCGGGCAAAGGGGCCGCCGTGAATCCGTTCATCCCGTTACTGGCCGCTGCCGCGATCCTGTCGTCCGCACCGGCCGGCGCCGACTGCGGATCGCTCGACGAGCTGCGCTGGCTGCTCGGCGAGTGGACGGCGGACGGCAGCAAGATGACGTTCCATGAATCGTGGACCGCACTCGGGCCGCGAAACTTCGAAGGCACCGGCATCGAGCGCAGCAAGCCGGATGGCGCGGTGAAAAGCGGGGAAGACCTGCGGCTGCTCGAGATGGCAGGTGGCGTCTACTACATCTCAATGGTCGCGCACAATGAATTGCCGATCGCCTTCCGGCTGACCACCTGTGCCGGCGGCGTGTTCGTGTTCGAGAATCCGGCTCACGACTTTCCGAAGCGGCTGGAATATCGCCGCGACGGCGAGGACCGGCTCGCTGTCCGCGTCAGCGACGGCGGTGACAAGGGTTTCACGCTCCAGTTCGCCCGCGCGACGGCCGCGGAGGAGGGGGCGGCCACCGTGCTCGCCGCGGAGGATGCGCGCTTCGCGGCGATGATCGCGGGCGACGCCGAGGCGATGCGGAATAGTTTCGCGGACGATCTCTCCTACACGCACTCGAGCGGCAGGGTCGAAAGCCGCGAGCAGCTGATCGCGTCGATCGGCAACGGCGCCATGCGTTACCACGCGATCACTCCCGCGGAACGTCAGGTCGTCATGCTGGCGGCGGACGCCGCGCTGGTCCGCGGGACCGGCCGATTCGAGGTCAGTGCGGGTTCGCAGCCGCTCGACCTGCAGATCCGCTATCTCGCGGTCTATTCGCGGGAGCAGGGCGCCTGGCGGCTCCGCAGCTGGCAGTCGTTGCGGCTGCCCTGATATTGTCTAAGCCCGTGATTTCATGAACTTTGCAGGAGACCGTCATGACCAAAGGCATGGATCGAAAAAGGGAAGATCGGAAGAAGCCACAGCACACACTGGCTGAAAAACGTGCGCTGAAGCGCGAAAAGAAGCGCCTGAAAGGCATGTAGTCCTTGCTGGCCTACGTTTTCTGGCATGTCCCCCGCGCAGGCGTTGCGCGGCGGGACTACGAACTTGCACACCGTGAATTCCATGAGGCACTGCGCGAAGCGCCGGTCGCGGGCTCCCTCGGCGTGCGTGTCTACCGGCTGGAATCGATTCCCTGGCTCGAACGGGCGTCGGGCTTCGAAGACTGGCACTTGCTCGACGGCTCCGCGGCACTCGATCCGCTGAATGCGGCGGCCGTCAGCAGCCGACGCCAGCTGCCGCATGACCGCATCGCTGCGATGGCGGGGGCTGGGACGGCCGGGCTCTACGGCCTGAGGCTCGGCAAGCTCATCGCGCCCACGCACGCTTGCTGGCTTTCGAAACCGGACGGCATGAGCTACGCGGCATTCGAACAAACCCTGCAACCCGCGATCGACGCGGGTTGTTGCCTGTGGGGGCGGCGCATGACGCTCGGTCCCACGCCCGAGTTCTGCCTGCACGCACCGAGCGAACGTCCCATCGCGCAGGCCCCCCACGCCATGCGGCTTGAACTGGTTTTCAGTCAAGGCGTGGCCTGACACACGCCCTCAATCCAGGCCTGTACGGCCGGCCACAGCCGCAGGCCGGGGCCCGCGCGGAAGAATCCGAAGTGACCGACGCGCGCCAGGCCCAGTTCCGCGGGGGTGAGGCGGCACATCTCCCGTCGCGCGTTTTCGTAGAAGCCGTGCAACACGGCGACATTGCTCGCCGACATGTACTCGTCGTCGGTCATTGAGACGGAAAGAAGTGGCAGCGTGACGCGGCGATACCGTTCGCGCATCGCTTCGCCCTCGACGCCGACTGCGTATTCCGGATGCCGGCACCAGCGCGACCATTGGCGGATCACGCCTTTCGGCAGGTCGCCGACCATGTGCAGGGCGCGACCCGGGAAATAACCGCAGAGCGGCGTCGCGATCGGGACGACGACAAACCACAGCAGCCAGGAGTAGTACCGGAGCGGATACGCGTTCTCGCGCCAGTAGCCGACGCCGCTCGCCACGGTCACGGCGGCGGAGATGTGCTCATTGCCCGGAGTCATCGCGAGGACCTGCCCGCCGAGGCTGTGGCCGATCCAGACGAGCGCGCCGCCTGCCGCCCGCGACTTCGCGAATGTGAGCGCCGCGGCGCAGTCCTGTCGCGCCCAGGTCAGGATGTCGACCTCGAAGCCGCGGAGCGACGCCGGCGCCGAATCGCCCATGCCGCGATAGTCGAAAGTGACGACATGCCAGCCCAGTTCCGCGAGCCAGGCGGCGAAGGCCGAATAGAAATCCTGCGGGACCGCCATCGCCGGCACGATCAGCACGGCGCCGCGCGGCCTGCCTTGCGCCGCGTACTCGCGGGCGGCGAGGCGGTAGCCGTCCGCGGCGACGATCGTGCACGGCTTTGCCGCGCCGGCTGACGGCTGGCTCATGACCGGCTATGGTAGAAGAACCGTGGACGAAGGACGAAACGATGCGTGCGTATGTCATTGCCAACGTAGAGATCCGGGACCCCGCGCGCTACGCCGAATACGTAAAGCTGACGCTCCCTTCGATGGCACCGTTCGGCGGGCGGTTCATCGTCCGTGGCGGCCGCGCGGAGCGGATCGAGGGGACGGTTGCGGTCAACCGGATCGTGCTGCTGGAGTTCCCGAGCTACGACCAGGCCAAGGCCTGGTACGACTCCGAGCAGTACCGGGTCGCGCGCGCCATTCGACAGAGCGCGTCAGTCGCTGACCTGATCCTCGTCGAAGGCGTTCCCGTCTGAGCCTTCGCGGCCGAACTTCCGGGGCGGGACATGGCCTATAGGGCAGGGCGGGAACAGGGATACCCCAGATGACGCACTTCTCCTGGTCAAGGGCCGGCCTTTCGCTGGCCGGCGTGTTGCTGGTCGGCCTGCAGGCCTCTTCGCATCACGATGACACGCTCGGCGCCCGCTTCGTCGGGCCGGACGGCGTGAATGTGTCCGATTGCCTCACGCACCACGATCCCTGCCGCAGCATTCAGTACGCGCTCGCCGCCGCCGAGGCCGGCAACACTGTCAAGGTGGCCGCCGGCATCTATGACCTGAGCGGCGTCGACCCCGAGACTTACCTGTTCGGCATCAAGCACGCGCAGGGCGGCTACGAACCCGACAGCCATTTCGACGAGCAGGATCCGGACGCCTTTCCGACGATCCTCGTCGGCGTGGATCCGAGCTACCGCCAGCAGCTGATGCACCTGGGATTCAAGTGGGCAGCCGATCTCGCCTCCGCGCAGGCCGGCATCGTGGACGACAGCGCCGCGCCCGCGCTGCAGGCGACGGCGATCGCGATGGCGAGTTGCGTGCAGGGATTCGCGGGGCAGTTCCCCTGCCGGAACGTGGATTTCCTGGCGCAGATTTCGCTCAACCAGTTCAACAGCCAGCCGAATTCGGCGGCCAATGTCTGGGGATTCGTGGACCTCAACGACAACCGCGAGTACGCGCTGGTCGGCCTGCACAACGGCACGGCCGTGGTCGAGGTCACCGACCCGGTCAATCCGCGGCAGGTCGGCACGATCGCCGGCAACCTCTCACCCTGGCGTGAGATCAAGATCTACCAGGAATTCCACGCACCGACCAACCGGTTCCGGGCATTCGCCTACATTACGACCGAGGCCAACAACTCCGGCGTGCAGGTGATCGCCCTTGGAGACCTGCCGAACACGATCTCGCTCGCCGCCACGATCAGCGACACGGGTTCGCAGCACACGGCCTACGTCTCGAACATCAACTATGCGACCAACATGGCGCTGCCGGGCGCGCAGGCCTTCCTGTATCTCGCCGGCAGCAACGTCGGCGGTGGCTCCTGGCGCGTGTACAGCCTGGCGAACCCGGCGCTGCCGCAATTCATCCGCCAGGCGCCGGCGGGCACGCAGTACGTGCATGACGCGACCAGCCTCCTGATCACCGATGCGCGCACGACCCAGTGCGCGCTCGGCCACAATCCTTGCGAGGTCTACGTCGACTTCAACGAGGACACGGTCGACCTCTGGGACGTGACCGACAAGGCCGCGCCGGTGCGGCTGTCATCGACGACTTACTCGGATGCGAGCTACACGCATTCCGGCTGGCCGACGCCGGACCAGCGCAGGATCTTCGTGCACGACGAGACCGAGGAGATCCGTAGCGGTATCTTCACGCAGATCTACACGATGAACGTGGACGACCTGCGCAACCCGTTCATCGTCGCGAGCTACCAGGGCCCCGACACCACGACGGACCACAACGGCTACACCAAGGGCAACCTGCTCTACGTCTCGCATTACCGGCGCGGGCTCGCGGTCTTCGATGCCACCAATCCGGAGCAGCTTGAGCAGGTCGCGAGCTTCGACACCTTCCTCGCGCCTGCCGCGAATGCGGCGGGCACCGACGGCGCCTGGGGCGTGTACCCGTTCTTTCCGTCCGGCACGGTCGTGGTCAGCGACATCAGCAATGGGCTGTTCGTGCTACGCGACCACGCCGCTACGCTGTCGCAGAGCGCCGGCAGCATCGGCTACGTCGGGACGACGGCAGCCGCGAGCGAGAACGCGGGGACGGCGCGCATCACCGTGCGGCGAAATGCCGGATTCCTGGGTGCCGTCAGCATCACGTATGCGACCGCGGATGGCACCGCGACCGCAGGCACGGATTACACCGCCAGCACGGGCACGCTGAACTGGGCCGCGGGCGATCTCGACGAGCGGTTCATCAACGTTCCGCTGACGAACGACACGGCCAACGAGGCCAACGAGACTTTCCAGGTGACGCTCTCGAACGTGACCGGCGGCGCGACCCTTGAGGGCTCGGCGACGATCACGGTGCAGATCACGAACGACGATGGCGGAGCGCCGCCCGGCGGCGGAGGCGGAGGCGGGGGCGGCGGCGCCGCAGACTTCTGGCTGTTGTGTCTCGCGGGCCTGCTGCTGGCCGCGCGCCGATTCAGGGCAGCGGCGTGATGAGCTTGGAGCGCGCGAGCCAGGCCTGAACCGGCTGGCGCAAGGCCACGGCCTGGCGAATTTCCAGCATCAGCGGCCCGCAGCGGCCGGCATATCGGTCCACGATTTCGGCCGGCACATCGTGACCAAAGGCCGCGTTGTAGGCGCGCAGCGCCGCGGCGAGATTCGCTGAAACGGGGGCGCCGATGCTCATGTCTGGTGTCTCATGGCACCAGCTATACAAGATATCGCTACCTTTTGCGCCGGAATCGTGAATCTGAAGCCCGCGGGCCCGTCCAATTCGGTGTATCTTAATCGTTCGCCCATGAGCACCGTCGTCATCCTCGTTCTCGTCGGAATTGCCATTTACCTCGGCGGAGCATGGCATTCATCGCGTAACGAAGTCAGCCAATTGCGGGCACATGTGGCCGCCCTGAAGCGTCAACTCGCCCGCATCGGCAATTAGCCTGCCCCCGGATCCGGACGCCGGCTCGCTCGGCGCGAGGCCAGTACCAGACCCGCCGCCGTTCCGATCACCGCGCCCGCCAGGTGCGCCTGGGGCACGACCGGTCCCAGCCATTCCCGGAACGGAAAGCTCGCATCCCAGGGCTGTTCGAGCAGCACCTTGACCAAGCCGCCGATGAGTGCGGCGAGCGGCAGCCAGCGCGCGCGATCGCGCGAACCCTTGAGCCAGACCACGCAACCGGCGAAGTAGATCGCGTGCAGCGTGCCGGACAGGCCGCGATACCACTCGAGTTCCGGCAGCGCGACCCAGAGCAGCAGCGAAATCAGCACCGGGCCCGCCCCGAGCAGCAGCCAGAATTCGGATGCGCGCAGCCGTTCCGCGAACAGGCGGTCGAGCAGGAGGAGCGCAACCGCGTTCAGCATCGCGTGGACCAGCGACAGGTGCACAAAGTGACCGGTCCAGAGCCGCCAGGGCTCGGCGGCGAGCAGCGGGCGGCGGTATTCCAGCACACCACCCAACGAGAGCAGCTCGGCCGCGAGCACCACCAGGATGATGGCCGGCAGCCCGATTGCGGAACTCATGCGCATCGGCGGATCATGGCACATGCAGAAAGTGACGCTTCACGGTAGCTGCCTTTGCGGCAGCGTCGCGTTCGAGATCGACGGCCCTTTTCCGCGCCTGTATCAATGCCACTGCTCGCTGTGCCGTAAGCAGGGCGGCTCCGCGTCGAACACCGGGCTGATCGTCGAGGCAGCCCGGTTTCGCTGGGCGCGTGGGGAAGCGCAAGTCACAACGTGGATGCGATCCACCGGATTTCGCTCCCACTTCTGCTCGGTTTGCGGGGCGCCGGTCCCGAATC
Source organism: Gammaproteobacteria bacterium (assembly GCA_031404555.1). Taxonomy (GTDB): domain Bacteria; phylum Pseudomonadota; class Gammaproteobacteria; order Steroidobacterales; family Steroidobacteraceae; genus SCUD01. The sequence goes on along the minus strand of JANNHT010000236.1, from coordinate 41 downwards.
CCCTGCGCGATACCGGTTACATCTGGGTGCCGGCCGGGCTG
>JANNHT010000235.1:0-4918 GCA_031404555.1 Gammaproteobacteria bacterium | reverse complement strand
ACTCGTGTGACCATCGCCGGCGGTATTGCGCTCGGAGCCGGCGCGATCTTGGCCGGCGTGTCGCTCGCCAAGGGCCAGGGGCCCGATGCGGCGGCGACCGCCGACGCCCCGGCACCCGTCTCGTGGACCTTTCCGCTGCCGCCGGTTCGCGGCGCAGGCTACTCCAACATCGATACGGTGCCGCCCTGCGGTGCCCTTGTACCCGATCTCGTAGTTGTCGACCGTGTCCGCATCAAAAGTGAAATAGCCCGAGCTCTCGCCGTACTTTCCGGTCGTGGGTACTGCATTCGAGCCGGCGTGGCGATAACCCTGCGAGTAGGTCGCGTACAGCATCGAGGCGTCGGTCACGTCCCAGGCAAAATTCGCCTTGATCAGGATGTCGTCATCCGTGATGGTTTCCGACGCCGATCCGGGCGGCGCGAAGACCGCGTAAATCGGCACGTCGACCAGCGCATCCACGCCCACCTCATTGTCAAAGTAGCGGCCGCCGATGGTGAGGTGCAGCGCGTCGGAGAAGTTGAACGTGACTTCGCCGAACAGCGCCTTTTCCTCGTACTTCTGGTTGCGGCGGAACAGGAAATCCTGCTCGGTGGAATAGGGCGCCAGGCAGTACCAGCCACTGCTGCCGGGGGCGCAGCCGTAGGGGTAGGCATTCAGGTAGGGGATGTAGCCGACCAGGTAGCTGTTCTGGCCGAGGTCATAGTCCTGGTCCGTGTAGTACAGGCCGACGGTCCAGTCCACCTTGTTCTCGCCGTTGGACACGAGACGGAGTTCCTGCGTTATCGCGGAATCGTCGTAAAAACGTTCAGCCTGTGCGATCGGTCGCGGCGAACTGCCGTAGAAGCGGAACCAGCGGTTGCGCGCGTACACGCCGGAGTTGTCACTGATGCCGGTACCGTCATGCTGGTAGTACGAAGTGCTGGAGGTCAGGGTCGCGAAGCCGAGATCCATCTCCACCTCGAGCGCCGCCAGTTCGACCGTGCGTTCCGAGGGTTCGAGCTGGATGGCGCCGAACTCGTACTCGCCGTAGCTGTCGCCATTCACCAGATCGTCGCCGCGCGTCACCTGCCGGCGGGCGCCGATGTCGTCTTCCTGTCTCTGGTAGGAAAGCTGGGCGCTGAACGTGTCGCTGGGTGCCAGCAGCGCCGAAACGCGGCCGTACTTGATGTCCACGTCGTCGGCATCCTCGACGCTGGTATAGACCGGCGTCGAAGTCAGCACGTCTCCGCTGACGACCGGCTTGTGGTTCGCATCGAGGACATAGACATGCGGGTAATCGACGATGCCGTCGTTGTCGATCATGCCCGCGTTCATGCGCAGCGCGAACGTGTCGCCGAGCGGAATGTTGAGCAGGATGTCCGGGTTGAAGTTGTAGCCGTTCGATCCGTCAGTCTGTCCGAAGGAGGCGCTCGCTGTGCCGCTGAAACCGCCGAGGTCCGGCTTTCTCATCAGGTAGCGCACGTTGCCGGCGAGTGACCCCGAGCCGTAGAGCGTACCCTGCGGGCCGCGCAGCACTTCCACACGCTCGATGTCCTTCAGGATGAAGTTTCCATACAGAGCCGTGTTGTCGACGTAGGTGGCGACCGTCGGCGGCGCGGCCAGCGGCACGTCGCCGTTGGCGCTTGAATCGACATTGATGCCGCGGATGACGATGCTGCTGGTGACGCCGGAATTGCGGTAGCCGCGATCTTGCACCGAGACGCCCGCCATCGTGCGAAGGGCATCCACGGAGTCGATGATGTGAGCCTTCTCGAGCGCTTCACCGCTCACCGCGGAGATGTTGAAGGGCACGTCCTGGATCGCCTGCTCGCGGCGCGTGGCCGTGACGATGACCTCGCCGAGGGCCGCGGTCGCAGGCGCATCCTGCGCGCGGGCCGCGCTCGATCCTCCCGCGAGGATGCTGGAGACGGCGAGGGCAATTGTCGATTTCTGGTAGCGGAAACTGTTTGTCGTCACGACTGTTCTCCAAACTGGTTGATGCTGTACGCGTCTCTGCAGGACGGAATTGCCGGGAGATCATTCACGGCCCGGCATCCGCAGCGGTCCGAGCGCAGCCAGCGCATCGGATGCCTGTGTACGATCGCCGCAGACCGGAAAGTCCACCGCGCGGTCCCTGAAGCTCTTCAATACCTGGCCGATGCCATGCCAGCCGCGGCTGCGGACATGACGCACGAAGTTGAAATCGACCTCGACCGGAAAGACTTCGCGGCCGCGGCCGGCCTGGTGGACGACTTCGCCACCGGGTCCGCAGACGATCGACCGCCCGAAACCGAGCTGTCCGCTGACATTGATGTCGAGGAAGTAGCACTGGTTGCTCGCCGCGTTGGCTCGCGCGATCGCCAGTTCGATATCCCGGTCGATGGTATTGGTCATCGACGGGTGCAGGATCACTTCGGCGCCCATGGCGGCCAGCGTGCGGGTGGTTTCGGGAAACCACATGTCATAGCAATTGCTGACGCCGAAACGACCGGCGCCCGGAACGTCGAACACGACGAATTCCCTGCCGGGCGCCACGCCGGTCTCATAGGGCAGGAAAGGAAACATCTTGCGGTGCCGGGCAATGACTTCCCCGGCCGGGTTGATCACGGGAATCAGGTTGAAAACCGAATTGCCCTCGCGCACATAGAACGACCCCGGGACGAGCCACACGCGGAGCGCCCTGGCGATGCGACAGAATTCCAGTTCGGTGAGTCCGCCGGGCGGTTCGGCGCGGGACGTGCCTGATCCATGGGCGGACAGTTCGCCCAGTACGACCATCTGCACCCAGGGAAAGCGCGTTACGACCGACTCGATTTCGGCGCGCAGTTGGGCGAGATTGTCGCCGCGCGCGATTTCGAGCTGCAATCCAGCGATCGCAAAGTGAGTCATAGACGATCGCAGGCCCGCCCCTCGAAAGTCTCCGGGCCAGGATCGGGTGCTAGTATTCGCCGATCAACGGCGTGGGCAATATGGCGGAAGGCGTAGTACAGGGCATCGAACAGGGCGCGGACCTGCCGTGGCTGGCGCTGCTGCGAGACGCGCTGCCGCGGGTGGCGGAGAGCGCGGGTACGCCGCAGTTCGCCCAGCAGCTGGTCGGGGCACTACGCCTGTGCCTGGATTTCGAGTGGTGGATGGTCATGATCTACCGCCAGCATGCCAACCCGGAAATGCTGTACGAGAACTTCACCTCCAGCTGGCGCGCACGGGGCCTCACGACCTATGTCGGCGGCTTCTACGTGCTCGACCCGTTCTACATCATGAGCCATTCGCTCGATCATCCCGAGGTCTGCAGGCTGGGCGACATCGCCCCGGACGGATTTCTCGAAAGCGAGTATCACCGCGCGCACTATGCGTCCGGGCGCATCGGCGACGAGGTCAACTATCTCTGGCCACTGGAAGCGGGCGTTACGCTCGCAGTGAGCCTGGAGCGTTCGGAACACAGCGCCGGTTTCAGCGACGCCGATGTCGGGCACCTCGAGACCGTGCAGCCGCTGTTGTACGCGCTGGCATGCAGGCACTGGAGCATGGTGCGGCCAAGGATCGCGCCCGCGGCCGGACTGGAACTGGGCCGGCTGGTCCAGGAGGCCGCCGCTAACTTCGGCCGCGCGGTCCTGACGCCGCGCGAATGCGAAGTGGTCAAGCTCGTGCTGCGCGGCTATTCGAGCAAGCTGATTTCCCACGCGCTCGGCATTTCGCCGGGCACCGTCAAGGTCCACCGCGAGAACATCTACAGCAAGCTTGGCGTGTCATCGCAAGCCGAGCTGTTCAACATGTTCATCGCATCAGTGTCGGCACCGCGCGCTGCCACGGGCCCCGATTCCGGCCGCGCGGCCGGAATCGGGGTCCAAGCGGTGGTTTCCGCTACTTCCGGCTATAGAGATGTGTGTAGCGGTCGGTCTTGCCCTGGACCGCCGGGTCGAACACGAGCTTCGAATAGTCGTCCGACGCATTCCGGAATCCGTCCCAGGTCTTCTCGAGCGCAAACCCGTGCGACTCGATGTCCTGCTTCGCGAAGGACTCCTCGATGCGGTGCAGCGCCGAGGTCGTGCTCTTGCCGCTGCCGGCCGCGGCCTGGTGGTCCACGATCAGGAGCTTGCCGCCCGGCTTCAGCGCGTCGTGCAGCTGCGCCAGGAAGCGATCGGCGTTGATCTCCGGCCAGCCGTTGTCCTCGTCGATCCAGTAGATGTCGTGATATGACATGAAGATCACGATCAGGTCGAGCGACTCGCGATCGAACTTCATGTCGGCGGTCTCGACCACCCGCACGCGCGTATTGGGCAGGCGATTGTTCTCGAACCGGGGCTTCAGCTCTTTCTGCCCGAAGCTGAAGTAGGGCGCGTTGTTGAGGAGAATAACGCTGCCCTCAGGGCCGACGGCGTTCGAGAGCAGCTCCGTCCAGTAGCCGCCGCCGCCGAAGACGTCGGCGACCTTCATGCCGGGCCCGTTTACGGGCTGGTTGCTCTCGCCCATCATTGCGAGCGCAGCGATGGCGTTCAGCAGCGTGTCGGTGGTGCTCAACAGCCTGCGGCTGCGCTCTGCACGTCTTTGACCAAGAGCAACAACCGAACGGACTTCCTTTTCTGAATGGGTGTTTCGGGACACCGTGTGCTTCACCGAGAGACCGCATGAACGGCACAACAAACCCCCCGGCTGCCAATTCATCGCTGCCACCCGGACCGTCTTCTTACCGCGGCACGGGAAGCAAGAGCGCGGCGCCAGCGCTCACCGAAAGGGAGTCCAAGTGGCCGGTGATTCGGCCCTCATGTGTTTCCACGATCGCGTGTGCGTGGATGGCGGTGCCGTGGTGGGTCATCACGCCTTCACAGCCCGCCGCGTAGAACCCGACGACGCTGGCGGGGGCGGGGCCAGCGTTCGTCGATCGCCACGGCTGGTTCGCGGCGGCGACATCCCCGCCGCCGTGCGGGCAGAAGCTGTTGAC
>JANNHT010000234.1:0-7047 GCA_031404555.1 Gammaproteobacteria bacterium | reverse complement strand
GGGATCCATGGTCACATCTGCCTGAAGAGGTGCAGGTAGGTCCGGCTCACCGGCAGCACCTCGTCGCGGCCCTTCAGGTGAATGTCCGCGGTCTCGTTAGCGCCGCGAACGACGTGGCTGATCGAGCGCAGGTTGACGACCACCGAGCGGTGCACCTGCGCGAAATGCTCGGCGTCGAGCCGCGCGATGAGTTCACGGAGCGGCGTGCGGATGACCGCCTCGTTCGGCCGGCCCGCATCGCCGCGCCAGGCAACCATGGTGTACTTCTCCTCCGAGCGCAGGAAGTCGATCTCGTCCACCGGGATCATGCGCAGCATCGGTCCGATAGAGGCGCGCAGGAACTGGAGCGTCGCCGGACCTTTCATCTTCAGGAGCTGCGCGGCCAGCTGCTCGAGCAGCGCCTCGGTCTCGGGCGCGGGCTGCGCCGAGCGCAGCCGCTCCCGGAGCCGCGCGACCGTGTCGGCGAGCCGCGCGGGTTCGAGCGGCTTCACGAGGTAGTCGAGCGCGCCCTGTTCGAAAGCCTGGACGGCGTACTTGTCGAAGGCGGTCACGAATACGAGGTGCGCACGCCGCCCGATCTGGCGCGCGGCCTCGACGCCGGACAGTCCCGGCATGTGCACGTCGAGGAAACAGATGTCCGGCTGCTTCGACTCGAACAGCTCAACGGCCTCGCGTCCGTTTCGCGCCTGGGCCACGATCTCGAGTTCCGGCCAGGCCTTGGCCAGCAGCCGCGCCAGCGATTTGCGCAGCAGCGGCTCGTCGTCGGCGATCAGGGCAGTGGGGACCTGCGGGGTCACGCGGTGGCCTTGTGCGCCGGAAAGTACACCTCGGCGCTGACGCCCTGCGGCTCGAGCGCCAGGAGCTGCATGTGCGCATCGCCGCCGAATTCCAGTTGCAGGCGTTCGCGCAGCGTCGTGAGCCCGGTACCGAGCCCCTTGCCGGCGCTGCGCATGCCGACGCCGGTGTCAAGTACCTGCGCGCGCACGCGCCCGTCCTTGATGCGCACGTCGACGTCGATGCGGCCACCGACCTCGCTCGGGTCGATGCCATGGCGCACGGCATTCTCGACCAGCGTCATCAATGTCATCGGCGGGCAGCGCAGCTCGAGCGCCGTGTCGTCCACGTCGATCGCGAACTGGAGTCGGTCTGGCATGCGCATGTGCATCAGCTCGAGGTAGGCGCGCACCAGTTCGACTTCCTGGCCGATGGTCGTGAACGGATCCTGGAGGCGCGGCACGGCGGCTCGCAGATACGCGATCAGGTTGTTGAGCACGGCCGAGGCCTGGGGCGAACCCGAGTCCACGAGTTCGCGCACGTTCGCGAGCGTGTTGAACAGGAAGTGCGGTTGCACCTGGGCTTGCAGCAGCCGCATGCGCGCGTCCGTCGCCTTGCGCTCGAGCTCGCCGCGCTCGCGCTCGAAAGTGATCGCCTGGTTGCGGACCTGGCTGTCCCGATCGCGCATGAGCGCCGACATCGCGACCCAGGGCGCGAACAGCAGGCCCGTGCCGGTGAGGACGGAGTAGCCGTCCATCCGGTCAGAGTCCAGGTAGAAGGGTGGTGCGTCGCCGGGCGTGGACAGGTAGTAGATGATCGCCACGATGAACGGCAGGCTGAACGCGATGCTCACGACCTGGAGCACCCAGCGGGCGAGCCAGCGCGGCAGGCGCCGAGGCCATTGCTCGAACAGGCCGAAGATAAGCATCAGCACGACGCCGATGAGGAGCGTCCGGAACAGCAGGCTCGCGTACGAGGACGTCCATCCGAAGTTGAGCAGCAGGCTCCACAGGAACGCTGCAATGAGCGTATAGCGCAGCCGCCGCCAGGCGAAAAGACGGGCGAATCCGCTGGGTTCGGCGGCCAGGACGGTGGCATTCATGGGGTTCCGATAGTAGCAATCTTCCCCGCGCGCCGAATCCGTTTGTGCGCGTTTTCTGCGGGTTTTCGCCCGTCCATCCTTCCCGGCCGTGCTTCATCCGCCGTCGGCCGCCGTTCGTCGCAAGTGCTTTCCAGCGCGCCGCCGCCCGGTCAAAGTAGGCCCGCAAAGAAACAGGGAACTGTCCCTGACGATCCACTGGAGAGCCATCATGAATTCCGGGAAGAAATCCCGCCGTTGGGGCTGGAAGCGGATCACCGCGGTGATCCTGCTGCTCCTGCCGATCATCGGCTTCACGATGCTCTGGTTCGACGAGCCGGAGCCGCTGACGAATCCGAAGAGCGGCGAGAAGATGCTTGCTGTCGTTTTTCACGAGTACGGCTCGCCGGACGTGTTGAAACTGGAGTCGACCGACAAGCTGCTGCCGAACGAGACGCAGGTGCTGATCCGCGTGCGCGCCGCCGCCGCGAACGCACTCGACTGGCACGTCACGCGCGGCTCGCCTTACGTGATGCGGCTCGGCGGGGGCCTCAAGGCGCCGCACGATCCGCGCATGGGCGTGGACGTTGCCGGCGTCGTCGAAGCGGTCGGCAGCCAGGTCACGCGCTTCAAGCCCGGTGACGAAGTGTACGGAGTTGCGCCCGGAGCCTTCGCCGAGTACGCGCTCGCCTCCGAAAAGCGGCTCGTCAAGAAGCCCGCCAGCTTCAGCTTCGAGCAGGCGGCAGCCATTCCGGTTGCCGCCATGACGGCGCTGCAGGGTCTGCGCGATTCGGGCAAGGTCCAGCCGGGCCAGAAAGTGCTGATCAACGGCGCGTCCGGCGGCGTCGGCACCTTCGCGGTGCAGATCGCGAAGGCGCTGGGCGCCGAAGTGACGGCCGTGTGCAGCACGCGAAACGTCGAGCTGGTCCGCTCGCTCGGCGCAGACCATGTCATCGACTACAAACTCGAGGACTTCACCCATGGCGCTGAGCGCTACGACGTGATCCTCGACGTCGTCGGCATCCATTCCCTGTATGCGATGCGCGGTGTCCTGAAGCCGACGGGCATCCTGGTGCTGATCGGCGGTGGCGGGCCCGACGCGGGCAACTGGGTCGGAGCGATCGCGCGTCCCATCAAGGCGTTTTTCATGTCGCCGTTCCTGGAGCAGGAGGTGACGTTTCTCCTCGCCGACGTGAATCCGGACGATCTCCAGGTCATGAACACGCTGATCGAAGCCGGCAAGGTCACGCCGGTGATCGACCGGACCTACCCGCTCAGCGAGACGCCGGAGGCGATGCGGTACATGGAGACCGGGCGTGCCCGCGCCAAGGTCATTATCACGGTGGCGAACGAGGGCTAACGCGGAAAGCGGGCGATCGCGTCCTGGTACCGACCACGGGTCTCAATGATGCGACGGCGCAGGCCAGCGATCGTGCCGAGCGGATTGCGCGTGCTCTGCACGGTGACGAGCCAGGCGGGGAGTGAACCGCCGGGATCGGCATCCGTTTCGTAGCGGACGATCGAGCGCCCGCCGCCGCTGTCCTCGACCGTGTAGGAACCGGTGGCCTTTCGCATGCGCACCGTGCCCTTGCCCTGTGGCACGTCGGCCGCCGCGACCGCGTGAAACGTCACCACGAGCTTCGACGGGGCGCCGCTCCAGTTCACCGCGTACTCGACGACGACTTCGCGATCCGAGACCGGCCAGGGCGCGTCGTTCCGCGAATAGATGAGGCTTCGCCAATCGTCGAGCCGGCGCACGGTCCGCGATTCCATGCAGTCGGGAAACCACTTCACGTGCGCGGGTACGTCGAGCAGGACGGCGAGCACTTCGTCGGGTGTACCCGGCACGTCGCCGACGGCGCGAAGCTGCGGAAAGGCCCGGCCCTCGACCGCGCGCCGGCTCACGACGATGCCGTCCTTGCGTGCGATGACTTCCCAGTCAGCAGCCTGCGCCGCGCCTGCCAGCGCGCTGAACAGCGTGAGCGCCGCAAGCGTCGCGGTCCATCCGTTCAAGCCGCGGTTCGGGCGCGGGCCGCTGTCGTCCATCGCACGAGGATACCCGGGAGGTCGCTGAGTGCCCACAGTGAAGCCTGTGACAACCGCCAGCCCGGAGAGTGCGCTCGCATGTCCCTGACCTCAGCCCTGACCTTCGTCCACATCGGCATGGGATCGGTCGCACTCATCGGGGGCGCGGGCGCGATGAGCTTTCGCAAGGGATCCCGCCGGCACCGGCAGTCCGGGAACGTATTCTTCGTCTCCATGCTCGTGATGGCCGCGCTCGGCGCGACGCTCGCCGCCGCCAAGCCCGACTTGGGGACGGCCATCATGGGTGCCTTCACCTTCTATCTGGTCGCGACCGGCTGGATGACGGTCATTCGGCCTGAGGGCACGGTCGGTGGCTTCGAGCGGCTGGCGATGCTTGCGGGCGCCGTGCTCGCGCTCGCGGCGTTTGCCTGCGGCATCGCGGCGGTGGCAAGTCCCAAGGGCGGACTGCACGGCTATCCCGCGAGCTTCTACTTCATCGTGGCGGGCCTCATCGCGGCCTGCGCGGCCTTCGATCGGCGCCTGGTCGTTCGCCGCGGTATAGCGGGCGGCAAGCGCCTCGCGCGGCATCTCGGGCGCCTGGGATCCGCCCTGTTCATCGCGACCGGATCGCTGTTCCTCGGGCAGCCGGAAGTCTTTCCGGAGGCGCTGCGCTGGATGGCGCTTCGCTCCCTGCCGGTCCTGCTGGTGGTCGGCTTGACGATCTTCTGGCTGATTCGCGTATCGTTCACCCGTCGAGGCGCAATACAGGCGACACGGGATGAGCCGGGCGTTCGTCAAGGAATCGGATGGGTCAGGCGGGGAAGAGCTGCCGGAGCTCCAGCAGAGCCCGCACCGTAACCTCGTCACGCCCGCGGGCAGGCAGCAGATCGAGGCGACGGCCGAGCGGCTGCAAGCGGAGCTGTCCGCGGCTCGCGCAATCGAGGACCGCGCCGCCATCGCGCGCATCCAGCGGGACCTTCGCTATTGGTCGGCGCGCCTGCGCACGGCGGAGGTCGTGGTCGCGAACGCGTCGGTCGATGCGGTGCGATTCGGCGCGACGGTCGCACTCAGGAAGCCCGACGGCTCGCGCGTCGAATACCGGATCGTCGGCGAGGACGAGGCGGATCCCGCCGAAGGGCGGATCTCCTACGTCTCGCCGATTGCGCGCGCGCTGATCGGCGCGGCCGCAGGCGATGCCGTCGCGCTCCCGGACGGAGCGGCGATGATCCTCGAGATCCGCTAGCCGCCTACAGTGCGGGCCCGGCTTTGTCGCCCAGCATCTTCGCGCGAATCATCGGCACCGGCGGGCCGCCGAACGACAGGAAGCTGTCGTGGAATTCCTTCCAGGCCTTGCGGCCGCCGCGGGATTCCGCCCAGTCATCGCGCAGCTTGCGGATCATCAGCTTGCCGAGCGAGTAGTTGAGGTAGCCGGGGTCATAGGTGCCGCGCGCCGCCTGCTGGCGGGCATTGCCCGGATCCTGGTAGCCCTGTTCGCGGAACAGCGTCTCGCATTCCTCGACCTTCATGCCCTGGGTGTGCATGCCGATCGCGCAGAGGTAGCGGACGTTCCGGTAGAGCGCTTTGCTGATCTGGCCGACGCGGAATTCTGCGCGGCCGCCCGCAAGCCCGCCCGTGAGGCCGGCTTCCCACATCATCTCCTCGGTGTAGTGCGCCCAGCCCTCGGCGAAGGCGTAGCCGACGAACAGCTTGCCGATGAGGCTCTTCGAGCGGTTCGAATGCAGGAACTGGAGGAAATGGCCCGGCCACACCTCGTGCACTGACGTCGACATCAGGTCCGCCTTGCCGGGCGTGTAGTCGAGCTGCTCCTGCACCGGCCACGACGGGTCCGGCGGTGCGATGTAGTAAGTCGAGGGCATGCCGACGTCAAATGGGCCCGCCGTCATGATGTAGGCGAAGTTGCTCGACTGGTAGGGCGGGGCCTGGTCAACCAGGGCGGGCTCGTCGGAGGGAATCGTGACGAGGTCCTGCTCGACGACGAAAGCGCGTAGCACGTCGAGCTGAGCACGCGCTGCTTCGACGGCACCTCCTTCGGGGCGATTGGCGTTCATCTTCGCCATGCAGCCCTTGCGGTCCGTGCCCGGCGCGAATTCCTTGCAGGCATCGTCGAGCGCGACGAGGTTGCGATCGAGGTCGGCTCGTCCGATCTCGAGCAGCCGGTCGAGCGGGACGTCCACTCCCTCGGTCTGCTTCAGCATGCCGGCGAAGAGCTCGGCGCCGATCGCGTAGTCCTCGGTTGCCGTCGGCAGCTGCGATGCGAGCCAGTCCGAGAGTTCCTGCAGGGCAGCGATCGCGTCCTTGTTGGCCGCCGCGAATGCTTTCTGAAGCTTTGCGTCCTTCACGTCCGCGAAGATCTTCGGCACGTCGTCACGAAGGAACGGGACCATGCCGCCGAAGGACGCGATGCCCTCGTTGACCCAGGTGCGCGGCATCGGCGTGCGCAGGTTCGCCCTGATCTGGCCCGTCGCGCGCGGGAGGTTCGCGAGCCATTTCGTGAAGTCGCCGAGCCGCTGATCGAGCGGTGCGTAGGGCTTCGTCAGGTAGGGATCGGGCGAAAGGAAATCGAGTCCCCAGTCGAAATAGAAGGTGGGATTGCGGAACGGCCATTCGGCTGTCTCCAGCCAGAACACGTTCCGGTCAACGACCGCGAGCAAGTAATCGCGCTCGAAGCGCTGCGCATCGGTAAGGTCGTCCGTATCGAACGTCTTCGCCTGCCCGGCGACCGACTTCAGCCGCCTGATCTCGGCGGTGATGCCCTCGCGGCTCCAGTCCGGGAACTTGCCGGCAAAGTCCTTGCGGCCCGCGGAGAATGCCATCAGCGGGTGCGCCTGGAAGAAGTCCTCGGCGAACTGATCGACGAAGGCCGGCCAATGGGCCGCTTTCCGGGTTTCCGTTCCGGAATCCCTGCCGCAGGCGCCGATCGTGGCGGTCAGGATCAGGAGGGCGGCGGCGGCTGCAATGCGCATGGTTGGCTCCGGTTCAAAGGAGAGGCGACGGTACCGGCTCAGGCCGGTGCGTTCAATGGGGGACGCGACAGACCGGCCGGCAGCGACGATCGCCAGCGGACGATGTTGCGGTCGATGAACAGGAAGCCACCGATCCAGATCATCTCGTCCCACCAGTACAGGAACTGGCCCTTCGAGAGCCAGTAG
>JANNHT010000233.1:0-7445 GCA_031404555.1 Gammaproteobacteria bacterium | reverse complement strand
GCCTGTTCGAGCAGCGTCGAGCTGAGGCGGAGGATGGTGTCGTCGTCGCCGGGGACGACCGCGGCTTGGCGGTTGGAGCCCCGCAGGTAGCTCGTCTCGCCGAAGCAGTCGCCCGCCTCGAGCCGGCCGACCATGATGCCCTCGCGCTCGACCGAGCAGCTGCCGGTGACAATCACGTAGAAGCGGTCATCCATGCCGCCCGCGCGCACGATCTCGTCGCCGCGCGCATGCGTCTCCCAGGTCCCGGCGCGCAGCACTTCCCAGATTTCGCCCGACGAGAAATCGTGGAAGAACTTGAGCCGCCGCAGGAGATTGAAGTGTTCCTGCCGGTCGCTGCGGTCCGGCTGCGTGCGCTGCTGCGCGTGGATCTTCGCAATCGCGTTGGAGAATTCGGCGCCGTTCGGGTAGCGCTTGTCGGCTTCCTTGTGCATCGCCGTCGCGACCACGCCCTCGAGTTCCGGCGGCAGGTCGTCCCGCAGCGACAGCATCGGCGCGGGCGTCGCATAGACGATCTGGTGCAGGAGCTTCGCGAGCGCGCCGGCGCGAAATGGCCGGTGGCCGGTCAGGAGTTCGTACATCACGGCGCCCAGCGAATACAGGTCCGAGTGGTTGGTCAGCTCGAGGGACTGCACCTGCTCCGGTGACATGTAACTCGGGCTGCCGGCGATGCCCTCAATGCGGGAGAAATCCGCGTCGTTGTGCAGCGCGATGCCGAAGTCGATCAGCCGCAGGTCGCTGTCCGTCGTCAGCATCAGGTTCGACGGTTTGATGTCGCGGTGGATCACCCCGCGCGAGTGCGCGTAGTGCAGCGACTTGGCGCACTTGAACATCAGCGTCAGCACGTCCTCGACCGGCAGCAGGTTGTCCGGGCGGGTGTAGGCGGCGAGCGTACGCGCGCCGTGGATGAACTCGGTGACGACGTAGTAGTAGCCGTTCTCCTCGCCCGCGTCGTAGATCGGCATGATGTTCGGGTGCTGCAGCATGCCGACCATGTGCGCTTCCGACAGGAACATCTTGCGCGCGACCTTGGCGCGCGCCGGGTCTTCGTCGCCGGCGACACGGTAGGCCTTGATTGCAACGTCGCGGCCGTAGGTCGAGTCATGCGACAGGTAGACGGTGCCGGTCGAGCCTCGCCCGACCTCGCGGATCACCTCGTACTTGCCGATGCGGTCGCCGATGCCGGAATCGCTGTCCGCGGGCCGTCGGATCGTCGGCACGGTTGCGGTAGCGATGGCGAATCCTCCCAGGGCAGTCCGGCGGGCACAGGCCACCGGCGACCCGAGGAGGATATTTCGTCAAACGGGCCGGGAACCGTGACCGGGATCGCTATTCGCCCGGTGCTCCGGGGTCAATCTGCGAAGTGGTCGAAACCGTGACCCGCCTCTCGCCCGGGCGGATCGCCGTCGACACGCACGCCGGCCAGATCGGCGACCGCGCCGATGCGCTTCAGCACGACCCCCGCCTCCAGCGCGGCGATCCGGGCGCGCAGGGTCGCCGGGGCGGTGAACAGCAACTCGTAGTCGTCGCCCCCGCCGAGCGCATAGCGGAGCCTCGATTCCGGCGGTGCGACCGAACAGAGTCCGGCCGACAGGGGCAGCTCGCGGCTCTCGAGGTCCGCGCCCACGCCGCTCGCCGCGCAGAGTTTTCGGAGATCCCCGAGCAGGCCGTCGGAGACATCGATGCAGGCGGTCGCGAGGCCGCGCAGCGCGATGCCGAGGGCGATTCGCGCCTCAGGCAGCTGGAAACGCTGCAACAGGGCATCGCGTGCGCGTCCCTGCCCCGGCTGGCGGCCCTCGAGGATCGCGAGCCCGGCAGCGGCATCGCCCGGCGTGCCGCTGATCCAGATGTCATCGCCGGTCTTCGCGCCGTCGCGCCTGAGCGCCCTGCCCGGTGGGACGGTTCCTGCTAGCGTGAGCGTCACGGTGAGCGGACCGCGCGTCGTGTCGCCGCCGACGAGCGCGACGCCGAATCGCCGCGCCAGCGTGTCGAGTCCCGCCGAGAAGCCTGCGAGCCAGTGTTCGTCGACCGCCGGCAGCGTCAGTCCGAGGAGCGCCCAGGCAGGCTCGGCACCCATCGCCGCGAGGTCGCTCAGGTTGACGGCCAGCACGCGGTGCCCGACGAAGCGGGCGTCGAGGTCCTTCGGGAAGTGCACGCCCTCGACCAGCGTGTCGAGCGCGACCACGAGTTCGGCGCCGGCCGGCACGGCGATCCGCGCCGCGTCATCGCCGACACCCTGCAATACGTCCTGCCGTTCGGCGCCGCGCCGGGTGAAATGCCGCTCGATCAGTTCGAATTCACCGGCGGGCATGGCGTGCGTTCAGGCCACCTCGCCGCGCTCGGGTGCGCGATGCGCGCGCGAAGCCCTGTCGAGCACCGCGTTCACGTAGCGATAGCCGTCGGTCGCGCCGAAGCGCTTGGCGAGTTCGATCGCTTCGTTGATCACGACTCGGTACGGGATTTCCGGCTGCGTCATCAGTTCCCACAGTCCGAGGTGGAGGATCGCATGTTCGACCGGATCGAGGCGCGCAGGTTCGATCTCCGAATGCCGCGCCAAGTCCAGGTCGAGTTCCTCGGTGCCGGCACAGATCGCCTCTAGCGCCTTGCGAAAGTAGACGGCATCTGCGCGGGCAAAGTTCGGGTCTGCACTGTATTGAGCGTGCAGCTCCTGCCAGTCGTGGCCACTGAGCTGGCGCTGGTAGAGCGCCTGCGCCAGCAGGCGTCGGGCAGCGCTGCGAGCCTGCGCTCCGTTCACCGGCGCGCCGCTCATGCGCCCGGCCCGAGACGGCGGAGCACCGAGGCAAGACGTATCGCCGCCTCCGCGGCATCGGCGCCGCGGTTGCCCTCCGCGCCACCCGCGCGGTCCTCGGCCTGCTCTTCGGTTTCCGTCGTCAGCACGCCGAAGGCGACCGGCACGCCGGTCTCGTCCGCGACACGCGACAGGCCCAGCGCGCAGGCGGAAGCAACGTACTCGAAATGCGCGGTCTCGCCGCGGATCACGGCGCCGAGCGCGATGATCGCATCCGCGCGCCCGGACTCCGCGATCCGGCGCGCGACGAGCGGCAGGTCATAAGCGCCTGGCACGCGCACGAGTTCCAGCCGGGCCGGGTCGGCGCCGTGCCCGCATAGCGAGCGGACGGCGCCGTCGATCAGGCGTTCGACGACGGCATCGTTGAATCGGGCCGCCACGATCGCGAAGCGCAGGTCGCGCGCGTCGAGGTCACCCTCGATGGCCGTCGGTCTGTTCATCGCCGCAGTATAGCGTCCGCAGCACGTCAGTTTTCGTAGCCGACCACCTCGAGCCCGAAGGCGCCGATGCCCTGCAGCTGTCTCGGCGCGGACAGCACGCGCATCCGCGTGACACCGAGGTCGTGCAGGATCTGCGCGCCGATGCCGTGCGTGCGCAGTACCGCGGCGTGTTCGTCGGCGGGCTCGGCCAGCGCCGGTTCGACGGCGCGAGGACGTATCGCCTGCAGCAGCGATTCGGGATCATCCGCCGGGCGCAGCACGACGACGATGCCGTCCGTTTCCCGCGCGATGCGCAGGAGTGCAGCCCGGAGCGTCCAGCCGACTTCGGCCGACTGCACGGCCAGGTCGTCGCGGAGCACATCGTGCAGGTGCACGCGCACGAGCGGCGGCCGGGCCGCGTCCGGCGCGCCGCGCACGAGCGCCACGTGCAGCGTGCTGTACACCAGGTCGCGGTACCAGCACATGCGAAATGCGCCGAACTCCGTCTCGACCATCCCGTCAGAGACGCGCTCGACCGACTTCTCGTGCTCGAGGCGGTAGCGGATCAGGTCCGCGATCGATCCAATGCACAGTCCGTGCGCCGCCGCGAATCGTTCGAGGTCGGGGCGGCGCGCCATCGTGCCGTCATCGTTCAGGATCTCGACGATGACGGCCGCCGGTTCGAATCCCGCGAGGCGCGCGAGATCGCATCCGGCCTCGGTGTGGCCGGCGCGCGTCAGGACTCCGCCCGGTCGCGCCATCAGCGGAAAGACGTGCCCCGGCTGGCGCAGGTCCCCGGGCCCCGCACCAGGCGCGACCGCGGTGCGCACCGTGTGGGCGCGGTCCTGTGCCGATATTCCGGTTGTCACACCGGCGGCCGCCTCGATGCTGACGGTGAACTGCGTGCCATGACGGTCCGCCGACTCGGCGACCATCAACGGAAGGCGTAGCATGCGGCACCGCTCCGTGGTAAGCGTCAGGCAGATCAACCCGCGCCCGAAGCGCGCCATGAAATTGATGTCTTCCGGCCTCACGCAGGCAGCCGCCATCACGATGTCTCCCTCGTTCTCGCGGTCCTCGTCATCCATCACGACGACCATGCCCCCGGCGCGAAGTGATTTGAGCAGTTCGACGACCGAGTTCATCGCCCGCCCCGGGCATCCAGCAGCCGGTCAAGATAGCGCGCGACAGGATCGATCTCGAGATTGAGCGCCCGACCGGCCGCAAGCGAACCGAGCGTCGTCGCCGCCCGCGTGTGCGGCACGAGGTCGATGCGAAACCGTGCGCCCTGGACTTCGCCGACAGTGAGGCTCACGCCATCGAGCGCGACCGAGCCCTTGTGCGCGATGAAGCGCGCGAGATCGGCCGGCGCCTCGACCAGCACCCGCAGCGTTCCGCTCTCCTCTTCGACTTCCACGACCCGCGCCGTGCCATCCACATGACCGGACACGAGATGTCCGCCCATCGGATCCGAGGCAGCGAGCGCCGGTTCCAGATTGACCAACGCACCTGCCGCGAGGGCGCCGAGTGTCGTTCGCGCCAGCGTCTCGGGCGAGAGCTCCGCGTCGAAGCGCTGGCCCGCGAGCGCGACAATCGTCAGACAGACGCCGGACACGGCCACGCTGTCACCGACCCGCCAGCCGGCAGTCGCGAGTCCGCCCGTGTCAATCGAGAGCCGGCAAGGTCTGCCGTCGCTGAGGTTTGCGACGCTGCCGATGCCCCTGACGATTCCCGTGAACACGGATTCCTCAACGCTGCCGCGGGCGCAGGCGGATGAGCAGGTCGCCGCCGACGTCGCGCCGATCAGCGATCGAGAACTCGAGGCGGTCACCCATCGATTTCGGCGTCGGCAGGTCCACGAGTCGCCGGGACTCCGGCCCGAGGAGAGTGGGCGCCAGGTACAGCAGCATCTCGTCGGCGAGGCCCGCCGACAGCAACGCCCCGGCGAGGCCGGCGCCGCATTCCGCGAACAGCTCGTTGACTTCGCGTGCGGCGAGCAGGGTGAGCGCAGCCGACAGGTCAACACCGCCGGAGTCGGCTGCGACGCAGGCGACCTCCGCGCCTGCGGCACGCAGCGCCGCCGCCCGAACGGCATCCTCCCTCGTGCACAGGACCAGGAGTTTCCCCGGGGGAGCAATGATGCGCGCGTCGGGCGGGATGCGAAGCTGCGAATCGAGCACCACGCGCAACGGCTGCCGGGTCGCCTCCGGCAGCCGCACGTCGAGGCGTGGATCGTCCCGGAGCACCGTGCCACTGCCGGTCATCACGGCGGACGAGCGTGCGCGGAGCCGTTGCACGTCCATGCGCGCCGCCTCACCCGTGATCCAGCGGCTTTCCCCGTCCGGCAGCGCCGTGCCTCCGTCGAGGCTCGCCGCGAGCTTCACGACGACCCAGGGACGTCCGCGCTCCATGCGCGAGATGAATCCCGGATTCAGGTCGCGGCTCTCTGCTGCCATCAGGCCGCCTTCGACCGCGATGCCTGCGGCCGCGAGCCGTTCAATGCCCCCGCCGCTGACACACGGATTCGGGTCGAGCATCGCGTAGACGACCCGCGCGACGCCTGCTTCGATGAGCGCATCCGTGCACGGTGGCGTGCGGCCGTGGTGGCAGCAGGGCTCGAGCGTGACGTAGGCCGTCGCACCGCGCACAGCGGCGTGCGCCGCAGCGAGCGCCACGCGTTCCGCGTGCGCCTCGCCTGCACGCGCATGCCAGCCCTCCGCGATCACATACTCACCGCGGGCGATGACGCAGCCGACGCGCGGATTCGGGTCCGTGGTCCAGAGCCCGCGCTCCGCGAGTTCGAGCGCGCGTTCCATGTGGCGCCGGTCAATTGCATCCTGCACGCTCATCGCTTGTTGCGTCCGTCGCGCCCCTGCGATGGCAGCAGCGACATCTGCCCGGCCTGCGGATCGGCGCTGCGGGCCTTGCCGAGCTGCTCGATCTGCTCGCGGAATGAATCCACGTCGTGAAAGCGGTGATAGACCGACGCGTAGCGCACATAGGCGACTTCATCGAGGGTCCGCAATTCCTCCATCACGATCTCGCCGATCATGCGGGAGGCGACTTCGCGCTCGCCGAGCACGCGCAGCCGGTGCGCGATGCGCTCGAGGGCGGATTCGAGGGCGGATTCGACCGCCTCGCGGGCGACGGGGCGCTTCTCGAGCGCCTTCATGATGCCGGCGCGCAGCTTGTGCTCGTCGAAGGGCTGGCGGGTCTGGTCGTTCTTCACGACCTGCGGCAGCACGAGCTCGGCCGTCTCGAAGGTCGTGAAGCGCTCGCCGCAGGCGAGGCACTCGCGGCGCCGGCGGATCTGGTGACCTTCGCCCGCCAGGCGCGAGTCGGTCACCTTCGTGTCATCGTGGTTGCAGAACGGGCAGTGCACGGCCGAAGCCCGGTCGCGCGCTCAGCCGTAGACCGGGAAGCGGCGGCAGAGCGCGAGCACGGCATCGCGCACGCGCGCAACCGCCGATTCGTCGCCCATCGCGTCCAGCACGTCGGCGATCAGCCCGCCGACCTGCCGCGATTCCTCCGTCCCGAACCCGCGCGTCGTCGTTGCCGGCGTGCCGATGCGCAGCCCGCTCGTCACGAACGGCGGCCGCGGGTCGTTCGGCACCGCGTTCTTGTTGACCGTGATGTGCGCGCGGCCGAGCGCGGCATCCGCGTCCTTGCCGGTGTACTCGCGACCGATCAGGTCGACCAGGAACAGGTGGTTGTCGGTGCCTCCGGAGACGATGCGGTACCCGCGATCCTGCAGCGACTTCGCCATTGCGCGGGCGTTCGCAACGACCTGCTGCTGGTAGACCTTGAACGCAGGCTGGAGCGCCTCTAGCTGCGCGACCGCCTTCGCCGCGTTCTCTTTCATCAGCGGGCCGCCCTGGGTGCCTGGGAAGATCATCGAGTTCAGCTTCTTGTGAAGGTCCGCGTGCTCGCGCGCGAGGATCAGGCCGCCCCGGGGGCCGCGAAGCGTCGTGTGGGTCGTCGTCGTGACGACGTCAGCGACTGGCACGGGGTTCGGATAGACGCCGGCCGCAACCAGGCCCGCGACGTGCGCCATGTCCACGACGAACCACGCGCCCGCCTCGTCCGCGATCTCGCGGAAGCGCTGCCAGTCGATCACACGCGAGTAGGCCGAGAATCCGGCGATGATCATTTTCGGCCGATGTTCCTGAGCGAGCCGCCGCACGGCGGCGTAGTCGATCTCGCCGGTCGCGGGATCGAGC
>JANNHT010000232.1:0-2339 GCA_031404555.1 Gammaproteobacteria bacterium | reverse complement strand
CTCGAATTCATTCTTGTAGTCGAGCTTCAGCGATTCGGACTGCTTCGACTTCTCGAGGTAGCAGTTCCCGACCGTCAGCACGTCGATGTCGCTGCCCATGAAGCAGCGAAACGCGTCCTCCGGTGATCCGACGATCGGCTCACCGCGGACGTTGAAGCTGGTGTTGACGATGACCGGACAGCCAGTCAGCGCCTTGAAGCTCTCGATCAGCGCGTAGTAACGGGGATTCGTGTCCCGGTGGACCGTCTGCACCCGCGCGGAGTAGTCGACGTGGGTCACGGCGGGAATGTCCGAGCGCGGGACATTGAGTTTCTCGATGCCGAACAGCGCCTGTTCGGCTTCCGTCATCGCGCGCCGCCGGCTCTTGACGACATCGGCGACCAGCAACATGTACGGGCTGTCCGAATCGATCTCGAACCAGTCGGCGACGTCCTCGCGCAGCACCGCTGGCGCGAACGGCCGGAACGATTCGCGGTACTTGACCTTGAGGTTTAGCATCTTCTGCATGGACGGGGAACGCGCGTCGCCCAGGATCGAGCGTCCGCCGAGCGCCCGAGGTCCGAACTCCATGCGACCCTGAAACCAGCCGAGGGCCTTGCCATCGGCCAGGTCCTTGGCTGCACGGCCGATCATTTCGCCTTCCGTTAGCCGCTCGAAATTGGCCCCAGCGCGCGAGAGTCGTGCGGCGATGTCGTCCTCGGAAAACGAGGGTCCAAGATAGGCGCCGCGCATGCGGTCCTTGCCGTTGCCGGGCTTGCGCTCGCCTTCCAGCATGCCGTAGTAGGTCGAGAGCGCGGCGCCCAAGGCCCCGCCGGCATCGCCGGCTGCTGGCTGGATCCAGATGTTCTCGAACGCGCCGTCCCGCAGGATTTTGCCGTTGGCGACGCAATTAAGCGCGACGCCGCCCGCGAGGCAGAGGTTTTTCATGCCCGTCTCGCGCGCGATCGAGCGCGTGAGGCGGAGCATCACTTCCTCGGTGACCTTCTGCACCGAGGCCGCGAGATCCATGTGCTTCTGGGTCAGGAGTTCCTCGGACTTGCGGCGCGGGCCACCGAAGAGATCGGCGAACTTGTCGTTCGTCATCGTGAGGCCGGTGCAGTAATCAAAGTACTGCTGGTCGAGCCGGAAACTGCCGTCGTCTTTGAGATCAACCAGGTGCTTGAGGATCAGCTCGGCGAACCTGGGTTCGCCATAGGGCGCGAGTCCCATCACCTTGTACTCGCCGCTGTTCACTTTGAAGCCGGTGTAGTAGGTAAAGGCGGAGTAGAGCAGGCCGATCGAGTGCGGGAAGTGGATCTCGCGCTGCATCTCGAGGCGGTTGCCGCGGCCGATCGCGAGCGAGCTCGTCGCCCATTCGCCGACGCCGACCAGCGTCAGGACAGCCGCTTCATCGTAAGGCGACGGATAGAACGCGCTCGCCGCATGGCTCAGGTGGTGCTCGCCGAACAGCAGCCGCTCGAACCAGGGCGCCTTGGCGTCGATCTTCTTCAGTTCGCGGATCAGCAGGTCCTTGAGGAACAGCTTCTCGCGCAGCCACAGCGGGATCGCGAGCCGGAAGGACCGGAACCCGCGGGGCGCGAACGCGAGGTAGGTTTCGAGCAGGCGCTCAAACTTCAGGAAGGGCTTGTCGTAGAACGCGATGTGGTCGAGATCGTTCGCGGAGATTCCGGCTTCGGCCAGGCAATAGCTCACCGCGTTGTGCGGGAACCTCGCGTCGTGCTTCTTGCGCGTGATGCGCTCTTCCTGCGCGGCGGCGACGATCTCGCCGTCGCGCAGCAGTGCTGCCGCGCTGTCGTGGTAGTACGCGGAGATGCCGAGGACGTGCTTCACGTCAGAACAGCGTGTAGATGAACGGCGCGACCGCGGATCCCTGCGACAGGACGATCAGCGCGCCGAGGAGCGCCATCGCGATCAGGGTCGGCGCGAGCCAGAACTTCTTGCGCACTCTCAGGAAAGACCAGAATTCCTTGAGGAACAGCTTCTCGCGCAGCCACAGCGGGATCGCGAGCCGGAAGGACCGGAACCCGCGGGGCGCGAACGCGAGGTAGGTTACGAGCAGGCGCTCAAACTTCAGGAAGGGCTTGTCGTAGAACGCGATGTGGTCGAGGTCGTTCGCGGAGATCCCGGCCTCGGCCAGGCAATAGCTCGCCGCGTTGTGCGGAAACCTCGCGTCGTGCTTCTTGCGCGTGAACCGCTCTTCCTGCGCGGCGGCGACGATCTCGCCGTCGCGCAGCAGTGCCGCCGCGCTGTCGTGGTAGTACGCGGAGATGCCGAGGACGTGCTTCACGTCAGAACAGCGTGTAGATGAACGGCGCGACCGCGGATCCCTGCGACAGGAC
>JANNHT010000231.1:0-7406 GCA_031404555.1 Gammaproteobacteria bacterium | reverse complement strand
GTAGTTTCGTAGTTTGGCGGCCAAACTACGAAACTACGACCCGGCACCATGGAGTTAAGATAGCCCCTCGGTACGGCGGGAGGGGCACCATGAACTGGAAGATCGTCTTCATCGGCGGGGTGGTTTACTACCTCGCCCTGTTCGTCGTCTCGATGGGAACCGGCCACTTCATCCACTCGCAGGAAGCCGGCGTACTCGCCGAGGTCTACCGGACCACCGCGTCATTCTGGCGCCCCGAACTCAACATGAACCCGCCGGACAT
Organism: Gammaproteobacteria bacterium; assembly: GCA_031404555.1. Lineage (GTDB taxonomy): Bacteria > Pseudomonadota > Gammaproteobacteria > Steroidobacterales > Steroidobacteraceae > SCUD01. The sequence goes on along the minus strand of JANNHT010000231.1, from coordinate 7,144 downwards.
GGCGACCATGTTCAAGATGTGGATACCGTCCGGCGTGCTGGCCGCCATCCTCGCGGCCGGCGTCTATTCCGTCGTCCGTTCCTCGCTCACCGGCCCGGGCTGGCAGCGCGGCCTCAAGTTCGGCGTGATCGTCATCGTGTTCGTGATCATCAATGCGCTCGGCTATCGCGGCGTGTTGAACCTGCCTGACCAGATCTGGATCTGGTGGTTGATCGGCGGCACGATTGCCAATCTGCTCGCCGGCATGGCGCTCGGCTGGGTCGCGCAGAAGCTCGCGCCAGCAGGCGGCTGAGCCATCAACCTCGACGCACTCGACGCCCGGTTCCCGCAGAAGCGCGCCGTCATCACCGGCGGCGCGAGCGGGCTCGGGCTTGCGACCGCGGAGCTGCTCGCTGCGCGCGGGTGGCAGCTTGGGCTGCTCGATCGCGACACAGGGCGCCTGGCCGAGGCGGCGCAGATACTGCGCGCTGCGGGCAGTCCGCTCTGCGACAGCCACGTCGTCGACACGACCGACGAGCAGGCGGTCCGATTCGCGATCGACTCCTTCGCTGCGAAATGCGGCGGCCTCGACTTCGCGATGAACTCCGCGGGCGTCGCAGTCGCTGGCGATCTCGTCGAGACGAGCACCGCCGACTGGCAGTGGATCCTCGCGATCAACGTGATGGGCGTCGTGCACAGCTGCCGCGCCGAAGTCCCGCACATGATCGCCTCGAAAGGCGGGCTCATCATCAATGTCGCGAGCGCCGCGAGCTTCGCCTGCAGCAGCCGCATGAGCGCCTACAACGCCTCGAAGGCGGCGGTGGTCGCGCTGTCCGAGACGCTGTTTCAGGAGATGGCCGAGCACGGCGTGCACGTCGCCGTGGCGATGCCCGGGTTCTTCCGCACGCGCCTGATGGAGAATGCGCGCGCGCCCGCGGGTGCGTGGGACTTCGCGCAGAAAATGATGAAGCGTTCCAATCTCGAGGCGGACACGGTCGCGCTCGAGATCGTGACGCGCGCGGCGAATGGCGCGACCCACATCGTGCTGCCGGGCAGCTACCGCTGGCTGTGGCGATACAAACGGCTGGCGCCGCGATCCTTCATCCGCTGGCTTGCGCGCATCCGCCAGCGCACTCTCCGACGTGGGAGCTGAAAATGTACCTCTGGATGAAAGTCATTCACATCATTGCGGTCGTGCTGTTTCTCGGGAACATCATCACCGGCGTGTTCTGGCACCGCCACGCGATGAAGACGCGCGACCCGCGCATCCTCGCGCACACCATCGACGGCGTCATCCGCAGCGACCGCCTGTTCACGATTCCGGGCGTGATCACGATCATCGTGACCGGCGTGGTCGCGGCGATGCAGATGAACCTGCCGCTCCTGCGGACTGGATGGATCCTGTGGACGCTCGTGCTGTTCGGCATCTCGGGTCTGCTGTTCATGACGCAGGTGGCGCCGCTGCAGAAGCGGTTGCACGCACTCGCGAGCGGCAGCAGCTTCGACCTTGCGGCCTACGAGAAGCTGACGAAGCGCTGGGAAATCACCGGCACGATCGCGACGCTGACGCCGCTCATCGGCCTCGGCCTGATGGTGCTGAAACCCTCGCTCTGAACGCGGCGGCTCGGGCTGCTGTTGCTGCGGTCCAGGTCAGCGTCTGGTTGTTCGCCGGCATGCGGTAGTCCTTCCGGAACGTGAATCCCGCCGCGCGGGCGAGCGCATCGACGGCTTCGAAATCGCGGATGCCGCTGCCCGGATCGCGCGCGCGCAGCATCGCGTCGAATTCCTCGTTGCTCGACGATGTGTACTTGCCGCCGTAGCGGAACGGCCCGTAGATCGCGAGCACCGTCGCCGGCTTGATGATCGCGGGCAGGCCCGCGAAAAAAGCCTCGACCCGCGGCCAGTGCATGATGTGCAGCGTATTAGCGGTGTAGACGCCATCCACCTTGCGCACGTCCCAGGGCGTTTCGGCGACGTCGATCACGACCGGCGCGCGCAGGTTCTTCGGGCCCTCGTTGAAGATGCGCTTGCGAAGCCCGGGCATCGCATCCGGCATCTCCGACGGCTGCCAGACGACTTCCGGCATCGCGAGCGCGAAGTGCACGGCGTGCTGGCCCGTGCCGCTGCCGATCTCGAGCACGTGCTTGCAGTTCGCGAAGGCCTCGCGCAGCACCTCGAGGATCGGGTCCTTGTTCCGCTCGCAGGCGTCGGAGTGCGGGATGACGACGACGGGCCTGCGCGGTGTATTCATGCGAGGGCCAGCATCCAGGCGAGGGCGAGGAGCGTAACCGCGGCGAATCCGGCGCCCAACTGCAGGCCGTGACGGCCGGGCGCAGGCATCGGCAGGCGCGCGCAGAGCGCGCCGATGCCGGAACCGACCAGGAAGCCGACGAAATGCGCGAGCACGTCGGTATTCTCGCCGCCGGTGCCGGTGAATGCGAGGAGCGCGATGCCGCCGATGAACGGTGCGGAGCGGCGGAGCCACGGCGACCAATTCTGGAGATTCCGCCGCCAGCCATAGGCCGCGACCAGGCCGAGCGCGGTGAACACCGCGGTCGAGGCGCCGAGCAGGTGGTGGTTCGGCGGATGCAGCAGCGCGTCGACGCCATAAGCGAGGCCGCCGCCGACGACGATCAGGAGCCAGGCCACGCCGGGCCCGAGGAGCCGAGCCGCCGGATAGCCGAAGAGCGCGCCGAACGCGAGGTTGGAGAGGAGATGCAGGACATCGCCGTGCAGCGTGAGCGCGGTCAGCACGCGCCACCATTCTCCGCGCGCCAGGAATCCCGCATCGAGGACGCCGGACGACACCCAGTTCCGGTTGCCGGCGCCCGCAAGCGTCGCGAACGTCACGGCGATCAGCACGGCCGCATAGCCGATCAGCCCGTAGAGTGCATGCGGGTGGTTCGGCCAGACCACGGGTGCGGTCGGCGGGCGGCGATTTTCGCGGAGATACTGCTGGAGTTCGCGCGCCGCGCGCGGGTGGTCTTCGGGCATGACCCAGAGGCTCGTGCCGGTCGCGGTCGTGCGCCGCTCGTAGGGAATGCCGACCGCATCCAGGACAAAGGCCCAGTCGGCGCACTCAGCTCGCGGCAATTCGGGGGTGAGGGGGATGGGGAACAAGGGAACCGTCGCTCGCCTGAAGTACCTATAGATAGTGCCGGAGGCCCGGGTATCAACTAGAGTAACTGCCATGTATGGGGAAAAACGCGAGCATGAGCCGGAATCCGACGAGCGGCTGGGCCGCTGGATCCTGGGCGGGGTAGTCCTGATCGCGGTCGGTGCTGGCATCTGGTTCTGGCAGCGCCAGAAACAGGACGACGCTCCGGAGCCCATCACCGAACCCGCGATCGCGACGACCGAGTCCGGCATCCAGCATCCGATCGAGACGCCGGCGGGAACCGATCCCGCGCTCTCCGCGACCGACGAGGCCGCAAAACTGGTCGGCACCGATCGCTTCGCCGCAATGTTCGTGCCGGAGGATTTCGTGCGCCGTGCGGTCGCGACGGTCGACGGCCTCGCGCGGCCGAAAGTCGCCGCGCGCATGATCCCGGGCAAGCCGCCGGCTGGAACTTTCGTCTCGGCCGGCAGCGGCGAAGACATCGTTCTCGGCGCCGCGAACTACGCGCGCTACACGCACTGGGTCGATCTCGTCGATGCGCTCGACGCGGACGCGACGGTCGAGCTCTACCGGAAACTCTATCCGCAGCTGCAGGCCTCGTACGAGGGCCTCGGCAATCCGGACGGCTACTTCAACGACCGCGTGATCGAGGTGCTCGATCACCTGATTGCGACGCCGGTCGCGCCGGACACGATCACGCTGACGCAGCCGAAGGTGCTCTACGAATTCGCGGATCCTGCGCTCGAGGCCGAGTCGGCGGGGCGCAAGCTGCTGCTGCGCATGGGCCCCGGCAATGCCGCGCGCGTGAAGATGAAGCTCCGCGACATCCGCGACCGCATCGCCTCGTAAAAGGGGACGCATCCCTTTAAAGAGGGGACGCATCCCTTTTCTCGTCATGTTTGGGCCTGAGCGCCGCAACGAAGAAACGGGATGCGCCCCCTCTTTAAAGGGATGCGTCCCCTCTTACAACCTGTCAGGTTCCATCGCCACCACGAGCTTCGCGGAATCCCGCACGCTGCGCCGCGGGCTGCGGATCCAGATGACCGCGCCTTTCCGCAACGGCATCTCGCGTCCATCCGCGCCGAGCAGCTGCGCCGCCGTCAATCCGAGTGTCGGCTGGTGGCCGACGACGAGCGCGGGCGTCTTCGCATCCGGCCAGCCCGCGGCCGCGATGACCGCGGCGGGATCGGCGTCCGGTGCGACGTCGTCGATCGTCTCGAACGCCCAGCCGAGCGCCTGCGCGGTCTCCTGGGCGCGGCGCGCCGGCGAGACCAGCACGCGGGTGTCGGCGGCAAGCCGTCGATTGAGCCATTCCGCCATCGACCTCGCTTGCCCATGTCCGCGCTCAGTCAACGGCCGTGCAAGATCGGGTGAGCCGTCCGCCGCGTCGGCATGACGCCAGAGGATCAATTCCATCAGCTGGCCGACATGCGCCGCACGGCGAACTGGCGGCCGACGGTCTCCCACTGGCGCGACTCGGATTCGAGCGCCGCCGCGGTCAGCGCATTGCGGGCGAGCCAGGCCTTGGGCAGTTCAAGCGAGAAGCGCGAATCGACGGCCGTCGCCTTGAAAGCCGGCAGGCGCACGCGCGTGCGGCGGCGGAGCAGGGTGGAGGCGAGCCGGAGCGCGAACACCAGGTTCCAGTCCGCGTCCTCCATGCCGTCTTCGCGGAGCTTCTCGAGCTTGCCGCGCTGCGCGAGCACGATGCGCGCGAGTCGCTGCTGCTCGACGCGCGAGAATCCCGGCATGTCGGCGTTCGAGAGCACGTAGGCCGAGTGCTTGTGATACTGCGCGTGCGCGATCGAAAGCCCGACCTCCGCGAGCCGCGCGGCCCAGTCGAGCATCAGCCGGTCCGGATCGTCGTCGGCAGGCCCGGCGAGCTGCTCATGGATGCGAAGCGCCAGCTCGCGCACCCGCGCGGCCTGGGCGGCATCCACGTGATAGCGGCGCATGAACTGCGCGACCGTCGCCTCGCGCATGTCGTGGTGCATGACGCGCCCGAGCAGGTCGTAGATCACGCCATGGCGGAGCGCCGCCTCCGACACGGTCATCCGTTCGATGCCGAGCTCCTCGAAGATCGCGAACATGATCGCAAACCCGCCCGGCAGCACGGCCGCGCGCGCGGCCTTGAGACCCGGGATGCGGGCGGGGTCGGCGCGGCCGGCGTCGATCAGCAGTTCCCACAGGCGCTCAAGCCCGTCGCGGGTGATGGCGTTCTGCGCGAAGCCGTTCTCCGCCAGGATCGTCTCGATGCAGCGCGCGGTGCCGGAGGAACCGACCGCCTCCTGCCAGCCGGCGCGCAGGTAGCTGCGCGAAACGACCGACAGCTCCTGGCGGGCCTCGAGCACGGCCGCCTTGAGGCTGCGCTTGTCGAGCCGCAGGTCCGGGAAATGCCGCAGGCTCGAACTGACGCAGCCGACGTACAGGCTTTCCATCAGCTTCGGCTTGAGGCCGAGCCCGACGATCAGCTCGGTCGAGCCGCCGCCGATGTCGACGACCAGGCGCCGGTTTTCTGCGGGCGGCAAGGCGTGCGCGACGCCCAGGTAGATGAGCCGCGCCTCTTCGCGCCCGGCGATGACCTCGATCGGGAAGCCGAGGGTCTCGCGCGCCTCGCGCAGGAACTCGGGCGCGTTCTTCGCGACCCGCAGCGCGTTCGTTCCGACCGCGCGGACGGCGTTACGCGGCATGCCGCGCAGCCGCTCGCGAAACTGCGCGAGCACGACGAGCGCGCGCGACTGGCTGGCGCGGTCGAGGCGCTTGTCCTCGGTCAGGCCCGCACCGAGCTGGACCTGTTCGCGCAGCGAATCAAGGGGATAGACCTGGCCGTCCACGATGCGCCCGACCAGGAGATGGAAGCTGTTCGATCCCAGGTCGACCGCGGCGAGGGTTTCGTGTCGCGCCATGCGCCGGAGACGTTAGCATCCGCTTGTCGGCCGCGTAAACCGACATTGTCATCGAACTGTAACCTGGAGACCGGAAGCTGCCCCGTCGCATGAGTCCCAAGGCCGCCATTCCCGTTCCGCTGCTCAATCGCGAGCTCGGCATACTCGAATTCAACCGCCGGGTACTGGCCCAGGCGGCGGACGAAACCGTGCCGCTCCTCGAGCGGCTGCGCTTCCTGACCATCGTGTCCTCCAATCTCGACGAGTTCTTCGAGATCCGGGTCGCCGGCGTCAAGGAGCAGGTGAAGCTCGGCATCACCGATCCCGGCCCCGAAGGCATGACGCCGCGCGAGATCCTGACTCTCGTCACGCGCGAGGCGCGCGAACTCGTCTCGAAGCAGTACGACCTGCTGAACGACGTGCTGCTGCCGGAACTCTCGAAGGCCGGCGTGCGGTTCCTGCGCCGCGACACCTGGAACGATGCGCAGCGCGCCTGGGTGCACGGCTATTTCGCGCGCGAAGTGCTGCCGGTCATCACGCCGATCGGGCTCGATCCGGCGCACCCGTTCCCCCGCGTGTTCAACAAGAGCCTCAATTTCATCGTCGAGCTCGAGGGCCGCGACGCCTTCGGCCGCGGCTCGCGCGTTGCGATCGTGCAGGCGCCGCGCATCCTGCCGCGCGCGATCCGGGTGCCGCCCGACATCGCGGGCGTCGAGTACGGCTTCGTGTTCCTGACGTCCGTGCTGCACGCGCACGTGGACGAGCTGTTCGGCGGCATGACGGTGAGGGGCTGCTACCAGTTCCGCGTTACGCGGAACTCGGACCTGTTCGTCGACGAGGAGGAAATCAAGAATCTCCGCATCGCGGTGCAGGACGAGCTGTTTCAGCGACACTTCGGCGACGCGGTGCGGCTGGAGGTCGTGGACCGCTGTTCGCAGGCGATGATCGAGTACCTGCTCCAGCAGTTCGCGCTCGAGGAGCAGGACCTGTATCACGTGGACGGGCCGGTGCCAAGGCGGGCGAGGTGGCGGTGGTGGACACCGGCACCTTCAAGGTGAGCGGCGGCGTGGCGGCCCGCCTCGAGCCGAGCCCGGGCCACCGCCCCCAGCGCGTCACCCAGCACGGCCGCGGGGACATCGCAAAATCCTCTGCTCACAAAAGAGTC
>JANNHT010000230.1:0-3201 GCA_031404555.1 Gammaproteobacteria bacterium | reverse complement strand
CCATTGCTGCCGCGCTCAAGGCACGTTTTTACGACGACTACGCCATGATCCTGCTCATCGGCGACGTCGAAGTGCTGCGGCCGGAAAAATTCTGACAACGGAAGCGGAAATCATGCAGCCGCTCGTCGGCGTCATCATGGGGTCGGTTTCGGGCTGGGAGACGCTCCAACACGAGCTTCACCGCCTCGAGCTTGAACTCCCGATTAAACACTCTCCGTCCCATGTGCAAGGTGCGTCGGTTTTGTTGGCTCTCCTGGTAGGTTTGGCGTGATTAGCGCCCCGGAGGTGTTGTCGCGCCGTCGGGGCACCCGCACTTTTCGTTCCCAGAATCGCTCTCGCAATAAACGAAACGGCAAGGTTGGACGACCGGCGGCTGGTTCCGTACGGATTCCGTATTTCCGTACCATGTATCGCCTAACTTATTGAGTGTATGGCGCTCCCAGAGGGATTCGAACCCTCGTACCAGCCTTGAGAGGGCTGTGTCCTGGGCCTCTAGACGATGGGAGCGAGGCGTTTGATAAAGTGGCGAAGTGCCTGAATTGACGCTGCTATTATACCGGCCCTTCAACGGCCAACCGCAAGCGGATCGCACCTTTTGAATGAGCCCACTGACCCGGCGATCGCCCCGGTAATCGTCGCACGCGCGGATCACCCGCTATCGCGATCGATGATCGCCGGCAGCGCACTCAAAGTGCTGTATCGACTCAAGGACGCCGGCTACCAGGGCTTCCTGGTCGGCGGCTGTGTGCGCGACCTGCTGATCGGCATCGAGCCGAAGGATTTCGACGTTGCGACCGATGCCTCACCCGAGGAGGTGCGGCGTCTGTTCCGCAATTCGCGGCTGATCGGGCGGCGCTTCCGGCTCGCGCACATCCGCTTCGGCCAGTTCGTCGTCGAGGTCGCAACCTTCCGCGCCGCGAACGAACCGATCGTGCCGGATGCCGATCCCGATCCCGAGCTCGAGTCCGAGCTAGAGCCCGAGCTTGAGCCCGAGCTCGAGCAGGACGAGGGGCCGGCAGACCATGCCGGCGGCACGGCGCTCGACGAGTTCGGCGACGTCAACGGCAACGTCGGCGGTCGTGGCGGCGGCGGCGACGACAACCAAGACGACGACAACTTCGACCGCGCGCACGACGGCGGCGGCCGCATTCTGCGCGACAACGTTTACGGCACGATCGACCAGGACGTGTGGCGGCGCGATTTCACCTGCAACGCGCTCTACTACAACATCGACGACTTCTCGATCTGGGACTACACCGGCGGTGTCGCCGACCTCAAATCGCGGACGCTGCGCCTGATCGGCGATCCCGAGACGCGCTATCGCGAGGACCCGGTGCGGATGCTTCGCGCCGTGCGTTTCCAGGCGAAGCTCGGCTTTACGATTCACGAGGACACGCGCGCGCCGTTCGCGACGCTGGCCGGTCTCCTCGAGGGCATTCCGCCGGCGCGGCTGCTCGACGAATTCCAGAAACTGTTCCTCGCCGGCTTCGGCCAGCGCGCCTACCAGCTGCTCCAGGAACACGGCCTGCTCGCGCACCTGTTCCCGGCGACGGCGGCGTATCTCGCAACCGAAACGGACGGCATGGCGGCGCGGCTCATCCAGGCCGGGCTCGCGAATACCGACCGGCGCGTAGCCGAGGACCGCTCGGTGACGCCGATGTTCCTGTTCGCCGTGCTGTTGTTCGGTCCGGTGTCGGCAGCGGCGCAGCGGCGCTTCGAGACCGGCATGCATCCCGGGGATGCGATCGCCGAGGCCGTGGACGAAGTGGTCTACGAGCAGAACCGCCGCATCGGCATCCCGAAGCGGTTCTCGATCCCGATGCGCGAGCTGCTCGCGCTCCAGCCGCGCTTCCACCGGCGCGAGGGCCGGCGTGCGCTGTCATTCATCGGTCATCCGCGATTCCGCGCGGCCTACGATTTCCTGCTGCTGCGTGCTGAGGCGGGCGCCGAGGATCCGGCGATCGCAGCGTGGTGGACCGAGATCCAGTCGGCGCCGCAGGCCGAGCAGTTGGCGCGTGTCGGCGGCGAGGGCGCTGCGGGCGGTGAGAGCGGTGCGGGCGGCGAGACCGGACCGCAGGACGGCACGGGTCCGCGGCGCCGGCGCCGGCGCCGTGGCGGAAGAGGACGCAGGCCGCCAGCACCCGAGGGCTGAGATGCCCTGGCAACCGGCCTACGTCGCGCTCGGCAGCAACCTCGCTGAGCCAGCGCGACAGGTGGAGGCCGCGATCGCGGCACTCGCGGCGATCGAAGACACCCACCTGGTCCGGCGTTCGGGTTTGTGGAAGAGCCGGCCGATGGGCCCGCAGGACCAGCCGGATTTCGTCAATGCCGCAGCCGGACTCCTGACGACGCTTGATCCGGGCGCATTCCTCGAACAACTGCAGGCGATCGAACAGCGGATGGGCCGCGTGCCGCCGGCCGAACGCTGGGGCGCGCGCGTCATCGATCTCGACCTCCTGTTGTTCGGGGAACGGCGCATCGATCAACCTGGACTCACGCTGCCGCACCCGGGCCTGCACCAGCGCGATTTCGTGCTGTATCCTCTGGCGGAAATCGCTGCCGACCTCTGGGTGCCCGGACGCGGACGCGTCGGGACGCTGAAACAGCAGGTGCCGGGCGGGGGTCTCGAACGGCTCGCGACGCGGGGATCCGGTGACTGAATCGAAGCAGGACAACTGGCCCCACCGGCTGGTCGTGGTGGAAGGCCTGATCGGTGTCGGCAAGACGAGCCTGGCGCGGAAACTAGCGGCGGCCGTCGGCGCCGGCACCGTATTCGAACAGCCGATGGAAAACCCCTTCCTCGAGCGGTTCTACAAGGATCGCAGGGCCGCGGCCTTTCCGGCGCAGCTCTATTTCCTGTTCCAGCGATCGCGGCAACTGAGCGAACTGCGCCAGCACGATCTCTTTGCGCAGGTGCGGGTCGCCGATTACATGCTGGACAAGGACCGGCTGTTCGCGCGCATCGTGCTGGACGACGAGGAGTTCAAGCTCTACGACCAGGTCTACACGCGGCTCGCGATGGATGCGCCGGTGCCCGACCTCGTCGTTTTCCTGCAGGCGCCGGTCGACGTCCTGCTCCAGCGCATCGACAAGCGCGGCATCGCCTACGAGAAGTACATCGACGCGGCCTATCTCGAGCGGCTCGGTGAGGAATACATGCGTTACTTCCACCAGTACACGGCGTCGCCGCTCTTGATCGTC
>JANNHT010000229.1:0-6374 GCA_031404555.1 Gammaproteobacteria bacterium | reverse complement strand
GAATCGAAGTCCGTCGATCTGTTTGCGATGCTCCAGCGTTTGCATGAGTCGGGAGTCCGTTGGAGGTCAGAGGTACCCTGACAGTGAGATCACGCAGGCAGTGATGATGTTGACGCTGGTATCGCCACTGGTATCTATTGCCAATGAAATTCGGATTGACGCCGCGGGCTAGACCGCGCGTAAATACCATACGTAGTCACGGTCCGTGATCTCAGAGTGGAACCGGTAGCATTCCTCCCGTCGGCAGGCCGCGTATAGTTGGTGATAGCGCTGGCAGAGGTATTTCGGAAGCACGCGCGCGGCGTCGAAGGCGTCGAGCGCCGCTTCCCAGCGGACCGGTAGCTCGATCTTCTCCTCGATGACCGTGCCGGGCTCGATCATCGGGCCCGGATCGAGCTTCTTCGTGATGCCGTGGTGGATGCCGGCCAGGATCGCCGCGAGCACGAGATACGGATTGCCGTCGGAGCCTCCGGGGCGGTGCTCGACGCGCGTGTCCTCGAGCCCCGACAGCGGAATTCGCAATGCCACACCGCGGTGGTTTCGGCCCCAGTTCGGCGCGAGCGGCACAAACAGGCCCGGCCGGTAGCGCCGGTAGGAATTCGCGGTCGGCGCGAAGATCGCCATGGACTCCGCCATGGTCGCAGCGAGCCCGCCGATCGCGTGCTTCAACGTCGCGGAGATCGGCTTGCCGGGATCCTTGCTCGCGAACACGTTCCGGCCCTTCGAATCGACCAGGCTCACGTGCACGTGCAGGCTGCAGCCGGCGGCGTCTGCGAAGGGCTTCGCCATGAAGCTCGCGGCCATGCCGTGGCGCTTCGCGACCGCCTTGACTGCGCGCTTCAGGAGCACGGCGTGGTCGGCCGCGAGTTCCACGCTCGCGACGTGGTGCAGGTTCACCTCGAGCTGGCCGGGCGAGAACTCCTTGAGTGTCGCGCCGACGGGGATGTTCTGCGCCTTGCAGGTCGCATAGAGCTCGGCGAGGAAGGGATCGACGTCCTCGATGTCTTCCATCACGCCGTATTGCGGGCCGTTCTGGGCCTTGCGCGTGCCGGGTATACGCCCGACCTTCGGCGACGGCCGCTCGCCGTCGGGCTCCAGCAGGTAGAACTCGAGTTCGGTCGCCGCGACCGCGGTCAGTCCCATGTCGGCGAGCGGCTTCATCGCGTGGCGCAATACGTTCCGCGGATCGGCGAAGTAGGGTTCGCCGCCGGCGGTCGCCATTGAGAGCAGCAGCTGCGCGGTCGGCACCTCGGCCCAGGGCACGGGCGCGAGACTGCCTGGCACGGCGGTCGAGATCGCATCCGGGTCGCCGTCGCGGCCACCGTTGTCGATGCGGTCGAAGGTCGCGCCCTTGGCGTCCAGCAGCACCGTCGCGCTGCAGAAGTTGAGCCCCGAACCGAAGGGCTTCGCGAATTCGTCGGCGACCACGCGCTTGCCACGCAGGATGCCGAGCATGTCGGGCTGAAGCAGTTCGAGGAGCTGCGTGTCCGGATGCTTCTTCAGGAATTCCTGGAGTTCGGCCGGCAGGCGTTTCTTGTTCTGGCTCATGGTCACTTCCCCGCGGGTAGGGCGGCGCGCGCGCTTCGCCACGCGATTGCCGCCTTGGCGCCGTCCCGTTTCAGGATGTCGTTGAATTCTTTCGACTCCGCCGTTTCGGAGGTCTCGATCTGGACGTCGGTGTCGAGCGCCTGCGCGAGCGCCGCGCGCAGCCCCGCGGCGTCCAGGCTGCGATTGATCGCCTGTTTCGTCAGCCGGACCGCGTGCGTGTCGTTCGCCGCAATACGCTTGCCGAGCGCGATCGCCTCGTCGAAGAGCGCTGCCGCCGGCACGACGCGATTCACCAGGCCCATCGCCTGCACCTCGGCCGCGCTCACGCGATCGTCCGCGGAGAGCAGCAGGTAGCGCGCCTGCTTCGGCCCTGCGAGCCAGGGCAGGATCATCGTGACGATGCCGCTGCCGAACTTCACTTCCGGCATGCCGAAGCGGCAGTCGTCGGAGGCGAGCGTCAGGTCGCAGGCGCAGGCGAGCTCCATCGCGCTGCCGAGGCAGTAGCCGTGCACCGCCGCGATCGTGACCTTTGGGCTGTCCCAGAACCGCATGATGATGCGGAAGTCGTTCTCGAGCGCGCGGCGCACCTCGGCAGGATCCGGCCGGCCCTCGCCGACGCCCATGTCGAGGTCGAAGCCCGCCGAGAACGCGCGGCCCGCGCCGACCACGACGATCGCGCGCACCGCGTCGTCCGCTTCGGCCGCATCCAGCGCGGCATCGAGCGCGGCGATCATCGCGCCGTTGATCGCATTCAGCTTGTCGGGCCGGTTGAGCGTCAGCACCGCGAGCCCGTCGCGGCGCGCGCTCAACACCAGGTCGTCGGGCACGGTCAGCCTTCCTTCAGCCGGAACCACGCGGACTTCGACTGCGTGTAGCTCTTGAAGCTGTCGAGGCACTTGTCGCGCGAGTTGCCGGACTGCTTGTAGCCGCCGAAGGGCTGGGTCATGTCGCCCTCGTCGAAGGAGTTGACCCAGATGATGCCGGCCTCGATGCCGCGCACCAGGCGGAACGCCGTGTCGAGGTCGCGCGTCCAGACGCCCGCCGCGAGGCCGTAGATCGTGTCGTTCGCGATCCGGATGCCTTCGTCCACGCCGTTGAACTCGATCACCGACGCGACGGGTCCGAAGATCTCCTGGCGCGCGATCGACATGTCGTTCTTCACACCGGTGAAGAGCGTCGGGTTCACGTAGGCGCCTTTCCCGAGCTTCTTCGGCGTGTCGCCGCCGAATTCGAGCTTAGCGCCTTCCTTGCGGCCCTTGTCGATCATGCCGAGCACGCGCTTCTGGTCTGCGTGCGTGACCAGCGGGCCCATGTTGGTCGCGGGATCGAGCGGGTCGCCGGGCTTGAACGCGTTCTGGCCGAGCTCGATGAAGCGCTCGACAAATTTCTTCCGGATCGAGCGGTCGACGAGCAGGCGCGAGCCCGCATTGCAGACCTCGCCCATGTTCGTGTAGATGCCGCGGAAGGCGGCGGTGACCGCGCGGTCGAGGTCCTCGATGTCGGCCATGAACACCTGCGGCGTCTTGCCGCCGCATTCCAGCGCGACCTGCTTCATGTTCGACTGGCCGGCGTACTGAAGGATCAGCTTGCCGACCGCCGTCGATCCGGTGAACGTGATCTTGCGGACGTCCTCGTGCAGCGCGAGCGCGCGGCCCGCCTGCTCGCCGAGTCCGTTCACGACATTGAAGACGCCCGCGGGCCCGCCGGCCTCCATGAAGAGCTCCGCGAGCCGCAGGCAGCTCAACGGCGCCTGCTCGGCGGGCTTCAGCACGACCGTGTTCCCGGCCGCAAGCGCGGGCGCGATCTTCCAGGTCGCCATCAGCAGCGGATAGTTCCACGGCGAGATCGCGCCGACGACGCCGTAGGGTTCGCGCAGCACCATGTGCACGACGCCGGACTCGGTGTTGGTGACCGAGCCGTCCACCTTGTCGATGCACTCGGCCATGAAGCGGATGGTCTCGACGACAGCCGGCAGGTCGATGCCGACGACGTCGGCGATCGGCTTGCCCATGTCGAGCGTCTCGAGCACGGCGAGCGCCTCGGCGTTCTCATCGACGAGCGCGGCGAAGCGGTTCATGACTTCCATGCGCGCGCGCGGCGCCATCTTCGACCAGGCGCCGGACTTGAACGCCTTGCGGGCCGAGGCGACGGCGCGATCGATGTCCTCCGCGGTGCCGGCGGAGACCTCGGCGATCGTCTCGCCGGTTGCGGGATTCAGGCTGGCGAACCGGCCGCCCTTTTTCGCATCGACGAACTTGCCGTCGATGAACAGCCGGGTCTCCGGCTTCTTCTGGGCTTTGGCCGCCACGGCCTGCCAGCGGCTGCGGTCGTGCTTTGCAACGGTCTGGATGCTCATCGCGCCTGCCTCGTGCGTTCGGGGGTTTCATTGTGCGCCGGCCGGGGCACGACCAGCGCGTCGACGATCGCGCAGCCGTCCGCGTGCACGATCACGGGATTCAGGTCCATTTCCTGGAGCTCGTCGCCGAGTTCGGCGACCAGGGCCGAGAAGCGGGACGCCGCCTGGCAGAGGACTTCCACGGCAAGCGGGCGGCGATGGCGTCGGCTCGTGAGGAGCGGCGCGATCCGCAGGCGCCCGACCAATCGCCGCGCATCGTCCGCATCGAAGGGCGGCAGCGCATACACGGCATCCGCCAGCGCCTCGACGTGCACGCCGCCGGCGCCGATCACGACCACCGGCCCGAATTGCGGGTCGTGGATCATGCCGAGCAGGAGTTCGACGCCGCGCGCATCGACCATGGGGGCCACGAGCGCGCGCGGGCCGAGGCGCGATGCGAGGTCGCGCCAGGCAGCGGCGAGCGCCGCCTCATCGCGCAGCCCGAGCCGCACGCCGTCGCGGTCCGACTTGTGGTCGATGCCGCGCACCGCGGTCTTGAGCGTGAGCGGATAACCGAGCGAGCGCGCCGCCGCGAGCGCAGCCTGCTCGCTCTCGACAATGCGGCCCGGGTTCGCCGGCAGGCCGAAGTCCGCGAGCAACGCGAGCGCCTCGTGCTCGTCGAGCGCCGCGCCGCCCGCGAGCCGCGCACGCCAGTGCGTGGCGGCCGCGACCGGCGCGGTCGGCACCGTTCCGTGGCCGCGCGCGAGGTGGTCGCGCCACGCGAAGCGGGCCCGCACGGCGCGCAGGAAGGGCACGACGCCGTCCAGCACCGGGAATCCCTCGCGCGTCGCGGCGACGATCTGCGGATCGACACCCGTGCCCTGGCGGTTCGCGACGAGCATCGCGGGCTTGCCCGAGGCCGCGTGCCCCGCGCGCAGGTAGTCGAGGTAATTGCCCTGGATGCCGCCGCCCGCGATGCGGTCGTGCACGACCGCGCCGAGCGCCGCGCCCGGATCCGCCATCAGCGCGGCGAAGCAGTCCTGCATGCCGACATGATAGTCCGGCCCGCCGGTGCTCCAGGCGTCGAGCGGATTGATCGCGGGCAGGCCGGGATCGAGCAGGGACTCGAGTTTTTTCGTCGTGGCAGGCGTCAGCTCCGTCAACGACACGCCCTCGTCGGACGCGAGGTCGATCACGAGCTGACGTTCGCCGCCGGAATCGTGGATCGAGACCAGGCCGCCCGCGCCGACCGGGTGCGGCTGCGCGAACAGGATCAGTGCCGTCGCGAGCTCGTCCATGTCGTGCATGCGCTGCACGCCGAAGCGGTCGAAGAGGGCGTCGTACACGGCGTCTTCGCCCGCGATCGCGCCCGAATGCGACACGGTGAGCCGCGCGGAGAGTTCGGTGCGTCCGACCTTGAGCGCGAGCACCGGGATGCGCTTCGCCTCGGCTTTCGCGAACGCGCGCGCGAGGCCGGCGGGGTTACGCGCCGTTTCCATGAACAGGCCGACGACGCGCGTCGTGGGCTGCTCGAGCGCGAAGTCGAGGTACTCGTCCATCGAGACCGCGAGCTCCTGGCCGGTCGAGACCACCAGGTTGAAGTCGATGCGCTCCTCGCTGTCGACGATGCCGCACATGCCGGAGCCCGAATGGCTGATGTAGGTGACGTTGCCGCCGCGCCGGTGCTCTCCGGTTCGGAAGCCGCAGCCCCAGATGCCATCCGCGAAGTTGTAGAAGCCCATGCCGTTCGCGCCGCAGACCACGAGCCCGGCAGCGCGGATCTTCGCGAGCACGCGATCGCGAAGCGGCGGCGACGGGTCGTCGGCGATGATGAGCGAAGACATGATCGTCGCCGCACGCGCGCCGTGGGCGATCGCCTCCACGAGCGCGACTTCCAGCCGCTCGTCGGCGATCGCGAAGATCACGTGTTCGACGGGCTCCGGCAGCTTCGCCAGCGACGGAAAGCAGGCCACGCCGAGCACGGACGCGCGCCCGGGATTGACAGCGTAGAGCCGGCCCTCGAAGCCGCCCTTCAGCAGGTTCTCGACGGTGTTGCGCCCGACCGTGCCCTCACGCTCGGATGCGCCGATGACGGCGATCGAGCGGGGTCGGAGCAGCGGATCCAGCCGGTGTGGCATGGGCAAGCCGCGCCGCGGGGCGCTCAGAAATCCGCGGCGGGAGTCGCGCGGCGGCGCGGCGGCGCGGCGGATCGTAGAACACGCCCTCGACCACGCGGCAGCGCGCCATCACGCGCGACCACTTGAGCTCACGCTGGTAGTAGATCTCCGCCCACAGCTCGTCGCCCGGCTTGCCCCAGGGCATGTGCATGGACGCGAGCGCGATGTTCGCCTTCGCGGACGGCGACCATTCCGCCGAGGTGACCGTGCCGACGACCTCGCCGTTCTTCGGGCGGTTGTAGATGTAGGCCGAGCGCGCGGGCTTGTTGCCCTCGACATCGAGGCGCACCAGCCGGAAGCGCGAGCCGCGCTTC
>JANNHT010000228.1:0-2714 GCA_031404555.1 Gammaproteobacteria bacterium | reverse complement strand
TCCAGCGCCTGGTGCGGCTGATGGCAATCCTGAGCCAAGCCGGCGGTACACCGCCGGACGGTGCAGAGACTACCTGAGGGCTTCAGTGCCCTTGATGACAGGCAAGAGCGTCCCGCACCCACACGGCGATGTGCCACGGGTGAAGAGATAGTCCGCGCCCGCCGGAAACGGCGGGACCACGTGAATCCCTTGGTCCTGGGTTCGAATCCCAGCGGGCCCACCATCGATTCCCGATGCCACACCGCGCGTGGCTTCGCCGCAACGTTTGCGCCGGACTTGCGGGATTTACTTATTTCGGAGAGAGTCGGGGGGACAACACGCCCGATTAACGGGCATTTTTTAGGGGCAGGACCATGAACAGCACATTCCGACCGCGACCCACATCCCTCGTGGCAGCTGCGGTGGCGCTTGCCATCGCGAACAGCGCGAGCGCACAGACGGTGCTCGGCGAAATCACGGTGACGGCGCGCAAGCGCGCCGAGTCATTGCAGGACGTCCCGTTCGCGATCAGCGCCAGGAGCGGCGAACAGCTGCAGGCGAGCGGCGCGACCAGCATCGAGGACGTGTCACGCAGCATCGCCGGCTTCACCGTGCTGAACCTCGGCCCCGGCCAGAGCCAGGCGGCAATCCGCGGCGTGTCGGGCGGCAAGATCGACCGCGACCTGCCGGGCGTCAAGGAGCAGATCGGCGTCTACATGGACGAATCGCCGATTTCACTGTCGCTCTTCACGCCGGACCTCGACCTCTATGACCTGAATCGCGTCGAAGTCCTGCGCGGCCCGCAGGGCACGCTGTTCGGTTCCGGCTCGATCGGCGGCACGGTGCGCTACATCAGCAACCAGCCCGACCTCTCCGACAGCTACGGCAGCGTCGAGGCCGGCGTCAGCATGATCGACGACGGCGGCACCGGCGGCGACGTGCGCGGCATGTTCAACATGCCGATGGGTGACCGCGCGGCGTTCCGCCTGGTCGGCTACTACGCGCAGATCCCGGGCTTCATCGACGCGGTGCAGCCGGACGGCTCGATCAATGAGGACGTCAACGAAGGCACGAAGTACGGCATGCGTGCGGCGATGCGCTTCGAGCTGACCGACAACGTCACGCTCACGCCGCGCATCATCTACCAGGACGTGGACATCGACGGCTACAACCGCACGGATGTCTGGAACATGCTGGGCAATCCGTTCACGACGACGCAGCCGGCGGTCTCTCTGAGTGACCGGCAGCAGTACACGCAGCTTCAGGAGAACTTCTCCGACGAGTTCATGCTCGCGGACCTGAACCTCGAGATCGACCTCGGCAGCGTGGTGCTGACCTCGGTTTCGTCCTACACGGATCGCGACATCCTCGTGATCCGCGACGCGACGCAGCTGACGGGCAGCGTCACCTACTTCAACCTCGGTGGCACCGGCAACCAGGTCCGGCTCAGCTCGGCGCTGCACGACGCAACGACGGTCAAGGTGTTCACGCAGGAACTGCGCTTCGCCTCGGACTACGACGGCGGGTTCCAGTGGGTCGCGGGCGCCTTCTACAGCGACACGGACCGCGACTACGGCCAGTCGCTGCCGACCCCGGGCTACGACCAGCTGGCGGAGGACCTGCTGTGCGGCGGTACGCCGCCCTGCGGCGTCACCAGCCCGGAACTGGGCGTGCCGTTCGCCGACAGCCCGTTCTATTCGGACATCCCGTACGACATCGAGCAGGTGGCGCTCTTCGCGGAGTTCAATTTCAACCTGGGCGAGAAGGCCCACATGGCGATCGGCGGGCGCTACTACGATTTCTCGGAGGACCGCGTGCTGACATTCGGCGGCCTCTTTGCCGACCCCAGCGACGGCCCGGGTTCCACGTCGTCCGATGGATTCCTGCCGCGGGCGCTGTTCTCGTATGACGTGAACGAGGATGTCCAGCTCAATGCGCAGATCTCGAAGGGCTTCCGGCTCGGCGGCATCAACGACCCGCTGAACACCGGCCTCTGCTCGCCTGCGGACATCTTGACCTTCGGCGGCCGGCCGCTGTTCGATGACGAAGAGCTGACCAACTACGAGATCGGCGCGAAGATCGGCTTCGCGGGCGGCCGCGCGCAGTTCAACGTTTCCGCGTACCGCGCGGAGATCGACGACCTGCAGGCGGTGATGCTGGCAGGCACCTGCTCGTCCCGCATCGTGATGAACGTGCCGGAAGCGCATTCGACGGGCGTCGAGTTCGAACTGAGCGCGCAGCCGACCGACCGCTTCGATTTCGGCATTTCGGCGACGATGATGGACTCGAAGGTGGATTCGGACCTGGGGACCGTGATCCTGGACGGCGACCGCCAGCCGGCGGTGCCGGAGTTCCAGTTCGCGGCCAACGCGACCTACAGCTGGCCGATGACCGCGAGCATCGACGGCTATGTTTCCGGCAGCTACCAGCATGTCGGCGACCGCTACACCCAGATCGCCGACCAGCGGTCTGGCTTCGGCACCTTCGACATCCGGATCAACCCGCCGCCGAATGGCTACGGCGATCCGACCATCACGTCGTTCACCTTCGATCCGCTGCTGCCGTCCTATGACATCGGCAACCTGCGGTTCGGCATCCGTGGCGACGACTGGGCTATTTGATCGAGCGAGCCGAGATTGTTTTGCACGGATTCTCGAAATCGCGCGAAACCGGCAAATATGTGCCTGCTGAAATGATGTTTCAGGTCTTAGACTGGCATGCGTCGACGGGTGGTC
>JANNHT010000227.1:0-7585 GCA_031404555.1 Gammaproteobacteria bacterium | reverse complement strand
TCCTGGCCGAGGTAGCAGCCCTTCGTGAAGCTGATGCCGGAGACCAGGTCGAGGTTGAGCATCTGTGGCAGCCAGCGCGTCGTGGTGCCGAGGTGGATCGCGGGTTCTCCGTCCGCGATCAACGCGCGTTCCCAGTCGGCCGGATCGGTGCGCGGGATCGCGGTGACCGCAGCGTCGAGGGCGGGCGGCAGTCCGGCGAGCAGGATCCGTCGTGGGCTCGCAACCAGGAAGGAGAACCCGCTCGCGGCAGCGCTCGCCTGCGACCAGTGCGAGTCCGGCTCGGCGTCCAGCAGTCCCATGACGGGCTGCGTGGCGCTGCGATCCTCGAATGCGACCTCGGCACGCAACACGAATGGCGACAGGTGGGCGACCAGCAGCTGGACGAGTTCGCGCCTGAGCAGCAGGAGCACGCTGTCGCCGGCGGCAGCGAGCCTGAGCGTCGCGACGATGCGGCCCTGGCGGTTGCAGGCGGCAGCCAGCATGCCGGGATGCCGCTCGAGACCGAGCAGGTCATTGGTGAGCTGGCCCTGGAGAAATGCGCGCGCATCGCGGCCATGCACCGCGACGATCGAATAGGACGGCAGCAGCGTCACGCGGGTCTGCGTCATCCGGACATCGTAACGCAGCACATCTGGCGAAACGCGGAGCCTGCAGCCTCGGGAAGGCGCGATCCCTTTCTGGCAGAATAGCTTAGCGATGAAATTGTCCGGAAATCAGAGCGCGCGGCCGCTGTCACCGCACCTGCAGGTGTACCGCCCGATGTACACGATGGTGCTTTCCATCCTGCATCGCGCGACGGGCCTGTTCCTGTCCTTCGGCAGCCTGATCCTGGTCGGCTGGCTCGCAGCAGCCGCGCTGGGCCAGGGCGCCTACGCGCGATTTGCGGCCTGTGCCGGCAGCCTGCCGGTCCGCCTCATCATCGCGGCCAGCCTCGCGGCGGCGTGCTATCACCTGTTCGCCGGCCTGCGGCACCTCGCCTGGGACGCGGGCTACGGCTTCGAAAAACGCGCAGCACGCGCGAGCGGCGCGCTCGCCCTGCTGGCCGCCACGTCTGCGTTCGCCGCGCTGCTCTGGCTCTCGCCGGCCGGTCGCTGGCTCGGGTTCGCCCCATGAGCGGAACTGCGGGCGGCATGCGGCACTGGCGGCACCAACGATTCACCTCGATCGTGCTGCTCCCGCTTGGCGCGTGGTTCGTGATCTCGATGCTGTCGCTGCCGGACCTGGCGCAGGCCACGGTGATGCGCTGGCTCGGCGCGCCGCTGCAGGCGCTCCTGATGGCGCTGTTCGCGGGCATTGCGCTGTGGCACTCGGCGCAGGGCTGGCGCGTAGTGCTCGAGGACTACGTCGGCGGGCGACTGCTCGCGACGGCGCTCTGGATCTCGAGGATCCTGCACCTGGCAGCGGCCGCCGTGCTCTTCTGGGCCGTCGCCGTCATCGCGGCGACCGGCGCATGAGCGCCTATGCGCTGACCGATCACGTGTTCGACGTGCTGGTGGTCGGCGCCGGCGGAGCGGGGCTGCGCGCGGCGATGGGACTTGCCGAGGCGGGCCTCTCGACCGCCTGCATCACCAAAGTGTTCCCGACCCGCAGCCACACGGTCGCCGCCCAGGGCGGCATCAGCGCCGCGCTCGCCAACATGGGAGAGGACGACTGGCGCTTTCATTTCTACGACACGGTCAAGGGTTCGGACTGGCTCGGCGACCAGGACGCGATCGAGTACATGTGCCGCGAGGCGCCGGCGGCAGTCATCGAGCTCGAGCACTTCGGGCTGCCGTTCTCCCGCACCGAGGACGGACGCATCTACCAGCGGCCGTTCGGCGGCATGACGACGAACTACGGCAAGGGTATCGCCCAGCGCACCTGCACGGCGGCGGACCGCACCGGGCACGCGATGCTGCACACGCTGTACCAGCAGAGCCTGCGACACGACGCGCGCTTTTTTATCGAATACTTCGCGATCGACCTGATCATGGAGGACGGCGCCTGCCGCGGCGTGCTCGCTCTCGACATGGCGACCGGCACGCTGCACCGCT
This sequence comes from Gammaproteobacteria bacterium, assembly GCA_031404555.1. Taxonomy (GTDB): domain Bacteria; phylum Pseudomonadota; class Gammaproteobacteria; order Steroidobacterales; family Steroidobacteraceae; genus SCUD01. The sequence goes on along the minus strand of JANNHT010000227.1, from coordinate 5,552 downwards.
TCCTGTCGCAGGCGACGATCCTCGCGACCGGCGGCTACGGGCGCGCGTACTTCTCCTGCACCTCGGCGCACACCTGCACCGGCGACGGCGGGGGCATGGCGCTGCGCGCGGGTCTGCCATTGCAGGACATGGAATTCGTGCAGTTCCATCCGACCGGCATCTACGGTGCCGGCTGCCTGATCACCGAGGGCGTGCGCGGGGAGGGCGGCATCCTCCGCAACTCCACCGGCGAGCGCTTCATGGAACGTTACGCGCCGGTCGCGAAAGACCTCGCATCGCGCGACATCGTGAGCCGCGCGATGACGAGCGAGATCCGCGAGGGCCGCGGCGTCGGCCCGGCGCGGGACCACCTGTTCCTGCACCTCGAGCACCTCGGTAGCGACGTGATCCACAAGCGCCTGCCGGGCATCGCCGAGACCGCGATGATCTTCGCGGGTGTCGACGTCTCGCGCGCACCGATCCCGGTGCAGCCAACCGTTCACTACAACATGGGCGGTGTTCCGAGCAACCTGCACGGCGAGGTGCTGACGCGCAGCGGCGGCACCGATTCGGTGGTGCCCGGCTTGATGGCGATCGGGGAGGCAGCCTGCGTTTCGGTGCACGGCGCAAACCGGCTGGGCTCGAACTCGCTGCTCGATCTCGTCGTCTTCGGCCGCGCGGCGGCTGCCCGCTGCGCCGCGACCTTGAAGCCAGGCGCGGGCGTTGCGACGCCGCGGGCGTCCGCGACCGATGCCTCGCTCGCGCGATTCGACCGCGTGCGACATGCCGACGGCAGCCGGCCGACCGCAGAACTGCGCGAGGCCATGCAACGCGGCATGCAGCGCGATGCGGCCGTGTTCCGGACGGGCGAGACGCTCGCCGATGGCTGCCGCACGCTGGCCGGATGCTTCGAGGCGCGTGCGCAGCTGAAGATCAGCGACCGCTCGCTGGTGTTCAACACCGACCTCATCGAGGCGCTCGAGCTCGACAACCTGCTGTGGCAGGCGATCGCGACCATCCGTTCGGCGAACAACCGCACCGAGAGCCGCGGCGCGCACGCGCGGGAAGACTTTCCCGACCGGGACGACGTCAACTGGCTGAAGCACACGCTGGCCTGGGTGGACGACTCAGGCACGGCGCGCTTCGACTACCGGCCGGTGCGCCTGCAGACGCTCACCGGCGAGGTGGATGCGATCCCGCCGCGGGCGCGAACCTACTAGGAGACCGGAGCAACCGATGGCCCAGTTCCGCCTGCCCGCGAATTCCCGGTACACGGAGTTGCCGGGGCGCCATCATCCGGCGCCCGGCTGCGCAACGCGCGTGCGGCAGTTTCGCGTCTATCGCTTCGACCCGGACTCCGGCGAGGGCCCGCGCATCGATCGCTACGATGTCGACCTCGATCGCTGCGGCACGATGGTCCTGGACGCGCTGATCAAGATCAAGAATGAGGTGGATTCGACGCTGACGTTTCGCCGCTCCTGCCGCGAGGGCATCTGCGGCTCCTGCGCGATGAACATCGATGGCGTCAACACGCTCGCCTGCACGCTGCCGATCGCGACGATCAAGGGCGACGTGAAGATCTTTCCGCTGCCGCACCTGCCGGTCGTCAAGGACCTGGTGCCGGACCTGACCGAGTTCTACGCCCAGTACGCCGCGGTGAAGCCCTGGCTGCAGACGCGTGAGCCCGCGCCGGACGGTCGCGAACGCCGCCAGTCGCCAGCCGACCAGGAGCAGATCGACCGGCCCTCTGCCTGCATCCTGTGTGCCTGCTGCTCGACGAGTTGCCCGAGCTACTGGTGGAACAGCGAACGCTTCCTCGGGCCGGCGGCCCTGCTCGCGAGCTATCGCTGGATCGTCGACAGCCGCGACCAGGCACAGGACGAGCGGCTCGGGCAGCTCGACGACACGTTCAAGCTGTATCGCTGCCACACGATCATGAACTGCACTGAGGCCTGCCCCAAGGACCTGAATCCGGCGCGCGCCATCGCCGACATCAAGCGCCGCGTGCTGGATCGCGGGAGCTGAATGGAGCAAGGGCTGCCGGGGAAGATTCGCTGGCGCTGCCGTCGCGGCATGAAGGAGCTCGACGTGCTGCTCGCGCGCTGGCTGGACCGGTGCTGGGACGCGGCCGACGCGGACCAGCGTCTCGCGTTCCAGCAGCTGCTCGAGGAGGCCGACCCGCAGCTGGCAGACTGGCTGATCGGCGGCCTGCGCCCCGACGAACCGCGGTTCGCGCGCCTCATCGATGACATCGTTCGCATTCGTCATTGAACCGCCGCCGCAAACGCGGCTCGCGGCGGGATTCCTGCTGCTGCACACCGCTGCAGCGCTCCTTCCGTGGTACACGCGCTGCCCGCCGTGGCTCGCGCTCCTGCTGTCGCTCGCGGCAGTTGCCAGCTTCGCGCTCTGCCTCGCGCGGGTGCCGGGCCGGCACTGCCGCCTGCAGGGGTTTGCGATGGACAGCGAGGGCTGTCGCGCGAAGTTGGCGGCGGACCCGGGTTGGCGCATGGCGCGGCTCGGTCCCGGAACCCGGGCCAGCCGGAACTGGGTGCTGATCGACCTGCGGCTGGGGCGATCGCGCGCCGGCTGGCTGCTGCCGCGGTCGGCTGTGCCCGCCGGCCTCTTTCGCCGGCTGAAGGCCCGCGCGCGGCTGCACTTGCTAGAATCTGACGGGTAGCTCTCAAAAGGAGGCGTGCGCGCCTGACTGCCAAAGCCCTGGCGAACTAACCCAGGGGCTGCCGGTCATATCCGGCGTGAATTCGGCGGGCACAGCGCGAAACAGCGAGCCGATGCGGGTCGAAGCAGGCGACATCGCACTGGTGCGCCGGGTGCAGAAAGGCGACAAGGGCGCCTTCGATGCCCTGGTGCTCAAGTATCAGCACAAGGTGCTGAAACTGGTGCAGCGTTATGTCCGGAATCCGGCCGAGGCCGAGGACATTGCCCAGGAGGCCTTTATCAAGGCGTACCGGGCGCTGCCGGCGTTTCGCGGCGACAGCGCCTTTTATACGTGGCTGTACCGGATCGCGATCAACACGGCGAAGAATGCCCTGGTTGCGAGCCGCCGGCGGCCGGTGACCTATGACCTGGACCTCCAGGACGGGTCGCAGGTCCAGGCCCATGCGCGGCTCGCGGATACCGAGACGCCCGAAGCGCTCGCGCTGACCGACGAGATCCGTCGCACGGTCAACGAGGCGATCGAGGCCTTGCCGGAAGACCTCCGGCTCGCGATCGTGCTGCGCGAGCTCGAGGGCCTGAGTTACGAGGACATTGCAAAGACCATGGAATGCCCGGTGGGTACTGTCCGTTCAAGAATCTTCCGCGCGCGTGAAGCGATCGATCGCAGCCTGCGTGAAGTATTCGACGGCGGCCTCGGGCGGATTGGAGACCTCTGATGACTGACCGGATCAAGGAACAGCTTTCGACCTTCCTGGACGGCGAGCTGCCGGACCAGGAAACGGCACTGCTACTCAAGCGGCTCGAGCGCGATGACGAATTGCGCGGCGCGCTGTCGCGCTACTCGCTGATCGGCGCGGTGCTGCGCAACGACGGCGACGTGCCAGCCGCGCGGCAAGTCGCGGCGCGGGTCAGCGCCGCGATCGCGCGCGAGCCCATGCAGGAACTCGGGATGCGGCTCTTCGGGGTGGCCACCGTGCTGCGCTCGGGGGCGGGACTGGCGATCGCTGCGGGTGTCGCGGCCGCGGCAGTCCTCATGGTGCAGCAGCTCAACGTCGCCGATCCTGCCGCACCGCAGGCGGTGCTCGCGCAGGTGGTCGAATCGCCGATCGTGCCGGTGTCGGCCGTCGACGAGCCGGAGGATTCTCCGCCCATCAGCTACGTGACGCCGCCGGCAGCCGATGGCCCCGGCAGCCTTCCGCCGGTCCAGTTCGCGAATTTCCTGGTCGCCCATTACGGCTATGCCTCGCCGCTGGTCAGGCGCAGCGTCGGCGCCGGCCTGATCAGCGCGACCGACGAGGCGGCGACAGAGGACGCGACGGCCGCGGATACCCGGAACGGCCAGTGAACCCACGCCGCGTCATCGCGGTTGCGCTGTGCCTCGCGGCGGCGCCTGCCGCAGCTGAGACCGGCCGCGAGTGGCTCGATCGCATGATGAAGGCGCTGAACAGCGCCACCTACGTCGGTGAGTTCGTCTCCGAGTCCGCCGGCCGTTCCGAACGGCTCAGCATCACGCACCGTGTCCAGGACGGCGTCGTCTCCGAACGGCTCGTCTCGCACTCCGGCAGCGGCCGCGAGCTCGTGCGCGAGAACGATGAAGTCGTCGTCTACCTGCCGGACCAGAAGCTCGCGATCATCGAGCGGCGCCCGAGCCGCAGCGACCTGCTCGGCGCGCTGCCGCCGTTCGAGGGGCAGATGGACTCCTGGTACAACGTCGACTACGTGGGGCGCGAGGCGTCCCTGCTCGGGCCCTCGGCGGTTGTCGCAGTGCGCCCGATCGACGGCTACCGCTTCGGCTACCGGCTGTGGATCGACGAGGATTCGCACATGCCGGTGAGGAGCGAACTGTCGGATGCCGGCGGCAAGGTGGTCGAACGCCTGCGTTTTACCAAGCTGACTTTTGTCCAGGACATCCCGGATTCCGCGTTCGAGCCCGCGCTCGACCGTTCGAAGCTGCGCTGGGTGCGCCAGGCGCCGCAAGTCGAGGACGAAGCGCCGACCTGGCGCGCGGCACAGGTGCCGCCGGGATTCCGGTTGTCCGTGAGCGGCCTGCAGGTGGTCGCGGGTTCCAGCACGCCGGTGCAACACCTCGTTTATTCCGACGGGCTCGCGTCGGTGTCCGTCTTCATCCAGGCGCCGGCGCCGGGCCAGCCGCCCGTCGAGGGTTCAGGCCGTTCGGGCGTTGCATCCGCATTCTCGACCGTCGTGCAGGGGCACCAGGTGACCGTTGTCGGCGAAGTACCGCCGCGCACGCTCAAGGTATTCGCGATCGGGCTGCGTCCGGTTACGGGCGCTGCGCCCGCGACCTCGACGGCGGCGACCGACAGGTCGCGCCGCGACTGACCGTCGGGATGCCGGAACCGCGATTCCTTGTCTACACGCGCGATGGCTGCGCGCTCTGCGACGAATTCATCCTCGAGCTGTCGCGCGAACTCGACGCGACCGGCGCTGCATTCGGAGTGCGGGACGTGGATGCCGATCCCATGCTGCAACGGCGCCACGGCCACAAGGTGCCAGTCCTGACCTGCGACGGCAGCGTCGTCTGCCACGGCCGATTCGACGCCGCGCTGGTCCGGCGCCTCCTGTCCCGCTGACCGGGCCGGCGACCGGGCGGCTGCTATAATCGGCCGTTACCCGGACACGCCTGTCCGGCCATCCCGCCGGCCTCCCTCCTGATGCAGCAGATACGCAATTTCTCGATCATTGCGCACGTCGATCACGGCAAATCCACGCTCGCCGACCGCCTGATCCAGGTCTGCGGCGGGCTCGAGGCGCGCGAGATGCAGGAGCAGGTGCTCGACTCGATGGACCTCGAGCGCGAGCGCGGGATCACGATCAAGGCCCAGTCCGTGACGCTGACTTATCGCGCCGTCAACGGGCAGGACTACCAGCTCAATTTC
>JANNHT010000226.1:0-8711 GCA_031404555.1 Gammaproteobacteria bacterium | reverse complement strand
CCTTCAGATCCCTTCAGAACCCGTCCCCTCCAAAAGAAACGGCCGCCCGGAGGCGGCCGTGTGACTGTGCATTGGAACCGGTCCCGGACGCAAGCCGGGCCCGCGAGGCTTACTCGATGGTCGAGCCCTCGCGCAGGATCTTCGGCGTGACGAAAATCAGCAATTCGTCGCGGTTGTTGAGCCGTTGCTTGGACTTGAACAGGTTGCCGACGATCGGCACGTCGCCGAGGCCCGGGACCTTCTTGACCGACTCGCGGCGCTCCGTCTCCATGATGCCGCCCAGCACGACCGTCTGGCCGTCCTTGACGAGCACCTGGGTCTGGATGTTGCGCGTGTCGATCGAGGGCACGAAGCCGCCGGTCGCGGACGGCACCAGCTGTCCCACGCTGTCCTTCGTGACGGTCAGGTCGAGGATCACGCGGTCGTCCGGCGTGATCTGCGGCGTCACCTTGAGCGACAGCACGGCCTTCTTGAACTGGGTCGTGGTCGCGCCGGACGAGGCCGATTCCTGGTACGGGATCTCGACGCCCTGCTCGATGATCGCCTCACGCTGGTTCGCCGTGATGACGCGCGGGGTCGACTTGATCTCGCCACGGCCCTCGTTCTGCGCAGCCGACAGCTCGAGGTCGATCAGGAAGTCGTCGAAGTCGAGGATCGACAGCGCGATGCGGCCGGCCGGCCGGGCTCGGTGCCGGCATGTTCACGTTGTAGCGGTCGAAGTTGCCGAACGGCACGTTGACCGGGAACGGCGTGCCCGACGACGCGAGGTTGTCGAGCGCCGAGCCCATGATCGTGTCGGTGGACTGCGCGCTGCCGCTGATCGCGAACAGGTCGGCGACGTCGTCCGACACGCGGGTGAAGCCCGCGCGCACGCCGAGGTCGCGGCTGAAGTCGTCCGCGACGATCACGATGCGCGCCTCGATCAGCACCTGGCGGACCGGGATGTCGAGCGTCGTGACCATGTTGCGGATCGCGGTCAGGTTCTCGGCCGTGTCCTGCACGAGCAGCGTGTTGGTGCGCTCGTCGGTCGTCACGTTGCCGCGCGAGGACAGCAGCGAGCCGCCGCCTGCCGACTTCACGAGGCGCGCGATCTCGCCCGCCTTCGCGTAGTTGACGGTCAGGAACTCGGTGCGCAGCGGCGCCAGCTCCTGGATGTCCTTCTGCGCCTCGAGCTCGGCTTTCTCGTGCGCGGCGAGCTCCGCCTGCGGCGCCACCAGGATCACGTTGTCCTTGCGGCGCATGTCGAGACCCTTGGTCCGGAGCACGATGTCGAGCGCCTGGTCCCACGGGACGTTCTGGAGGCGCAGCGTCACGCGGCCCTTGACCGAGTCGGACACGACGATGTTCTGCCCGCTGGTGTCAGCGAGGAGCTGCAGCAACGGCCGCACGTCGATGTCCTGGAAGTTGAGTGTCAGGCGCTCGCCGGTGTAGACCTTGTCCTGCTCGCGCACGGCCTGCGTGGCGCGCGTGCGCTGCCGGACCTCGATCACGTACTGGTTGTCGGTCTGGTAGGCGAGCTGCTCGAAGTCGCCGCTCGCGGTCACGACGATCCGCGCGCCGTCGCCGGAGCGCATCGCGTCGAACATCGTCACCGGGGTGGCGAAATCCACCACGTCGTAGCGCTTCATCCACTGCTCGCCGAGTGCGACGCCGGTGAAGTCGACGATCACGCGGTTGCCTTCCTGCTTCAGCGACGCGGGCGTCGCCGGGTCGGACAGCTGCACGACCACGCGGCCGGCGCCCTCCGGCGAGCGGCGGAAGTCGACGCCGGTGATGGCGCGCGCACCGCCCGACGAGCCGCTCGAAGCTGCGGCCGGGGCGGACGTGTAGGACGCAGCAGCCGCGCTGCCGAGCGTCACGAGCACGCCGTCGGCATCTGCCACCGCCGTGTACGGCACCAGCGAATCGAGGTTGAACACGATGCGGGTGCGGCCTGACGCCTCCGCCGCGACGATCGTGTCCACTCCGCCTGCGCCGACGTCGTAGCGCCGGTTGTCGAGCGCGAGCACGACATCAGGCAGGTCGACCGAGAGCCGCGCGGGCTGGTCGATCGTGAATGTCAGGGGCTGTGGCGCCGCGCCGTCGGTGCGCAGCCTGACCTGCAGGGTCGAACCCTGCATCGGCAGCACTTCGACCGCGGTCAGCCGCACCGTGCCCTGCGCCATCGCGGGCTGTGCCCATGCGATGACGAGCGCGAACAGTGCGCCGCCGAGAGCCTTGCCAATGAATGTCAGGTTGTTGCCAGCCATCAGACGTTCTCCCAGAAATCAGTCAGTCAGCGCCAGCGCCGCGGGGCGCTCGAGGTAGCCGCCGAGTCCATCAGGAACAATTTCGATCACCGTGATGCGCGCGTCGTTGACGGTCATCACGCGGCCATCGTTCTGGCCGAGGTGGTTGCCGGGCAGCACGCGGTGGATGAGCCCGTCGCGTGTCTGCACGAGGCCGTAGTTGCCGCCGCCGAGGCGCAGCGTTCCGACCATCTTCAATGTATCGAGCGGGAACTGCTCGAGGTATTCGCGCGGGCGCTGCACGTCCGGCCGCGGGCCCGTCGGGTTCTCGCCCGCGAGGCTCTGCAGGAACGGCGAGCGCTTGTCCGCCATCTGGTATTCGTGGCTGACGTACGGCTGCACTTCCGGCAGCGGCTGGATGCGGCCGCCCGGGCGCTGCTTCGCCTTCTCGATGTCGGCGCGCAGGTCGTCGAGACCGTCTGAGCAGCCGGCCAGCGCGAGCGAGCCCGCGATTCCGGCGATGGTCAACAGGCTGCGCATGCGTTCCTGGCTCATTTCTTGCTGTCCCGCTTGGACTTGCCCTTCTTGCCCTTGCCCTCTTCTTCCTCGGCAGGAGCCGTCTCCTGCTCATCGAGGTAGCGATAGGTCTTGGCAGTCAGGTTCAGGGTCAACTCGTCGGTCGGCGCCGGCGTGCGGCCGCGCGAGCTGCCGCCGCGCGCGGCGGCGCGCGAGATTTCTAGGTCGTGCAGCGTCACGATGCGCGGCAGCGCGGCGATGCCGGACACGAACAGGCCGAACTCGTGGAAGCCGCCGGTGAGCTGGATCTTGATCGGCAGCTCCGCATAGAAATCCTTGCGCGTCTCAGCGCCAGGCTGGAACAGGCGTTCCTGGAGCCCCGCCGCGAGGCCGGTCTGCGAGATGTCGATGAGGAGCGAGGGCACCTCGGTCTTGCCCGGCAGCTGCCGGAGCATCGCGCCGAAGGTGCGCTCGATCTCCGCGAGCTGCTGGCGATAGGCCTCGAGATTCGCGGCCTTGCGCTGCTTGTCGTCGAAGGTCTGCCAAAGCGTCTTCTGCTCGGCCTCGGCCTTGCGCAGCAGCGGCAAGTTGCCGCTGTCGCTCATGACGAAGTACCAGATGAGCAGCGCGCTGACGACGACCAGCACGATCGCGACGCCCGCCAGGCGGAACACGAACGGCCAGCGGCCGATGTCCTTGAAGTCAAGCTGTTGCAGCTGTTCGAAGACGTTCATTGCCGGGCCTCCGAAACGCGCGTATTGCGTTTCGTCGCCGCCGCGTCCTGTTCAGACGCCGGCGCGCGCTGCTGCGCGAACAGCGTGAAGCTCGCGCCCGGGCGCGCGTCGCGGCCGGTCTGGATCACCTTGAGTTCCGGCGCCGACAGCGATTCGGATGCGTCGATGTTGCGCATGAACGCCGACACGCGCGTGCTCGATTGCGCGACGCCGATGAACTCGATCTTCTTGCCGCTCTGCTTGACTGAGGTCAGGTAGACGCCCTCGGGCAGCGTCGAGACCATCTGGTCGAACAGTTTCACGACTTCCGGCCGGCTCGACTGGAGCGTGTCGATGACTTCCATGCGGGAAATCATCCGGCCCTTCTGCTCCTCGAGCGCCAGGATCTGCTCAATGGCCTTGTCGAGTTCGGCGATCTCGGCGGTCAGCAGGTCGTTGCGGCGCCTCTGCGCGTCGATCATCGAGCTGACCATCAGGTGCGCGAGCAGCGTGACGAGCAGCGCAAGCCCGACCGCGGCGCCGAGGCCGATCATGAACTCTTTCCGACGCCGCTGGCGGAGCGCTTGCCGCCAGGGCAATAAGTTAATACTTGGCATCTTCGTCGAAACTCCGCAGTGCCAGGCCACAGGCGAGCAGCAGCGCGGTCGCATCCCGCGTCACGCCGAGCGCCTTTGCTTTTGAGGAAATCTTCATCTGGCCGAGCGGGTCACCGCGCTCCGCCGGAATACCGACGCGGCTCGCGATGACGTCCGCGACGCCCGGGATGTTGGCGCAGCCGCCGCAGATCAGGATCTGCTCCGGCTGGCTGCGGCCACTGCCCGAGGCCAGGTAGAACTGAAGCGAACGGCTGACCTGCTGGGTCATGTCGTCGATGAACGGGTCGAGCACTTCGGGCTGGTAGTTCGACGGCAGGCCGCCTTCCTTCTTGGCGCGGCCGGCTTCCTCCATCGAGAGCCCGTAGGTGCGCATGATCTCTTCGGTCAGCTGCTGGCCGCCGAAGGCGAAGTCGCGCGTGTACACGACGACGAGGTCGCGGAGCACCGAGAAGGTCGTCGTGCTCGCGCCGAAGTCCACGACCGCGATCGTGCGGTCGATGCCGCCGTCAGGCATCTGGTGCGTGAGCAGCCGGCAGGCGTTCTCGAGCGCGAAGGCCTCGACGTCGACGAGCTTTGCGACGAGGCCCGAGGCATTCACCGCCGCGACGCGCTGTTCGACGTTCTCCGAACGGGAGGCGACCAGCAGGACGTCGCGCATGTCCGGATCCTTCTCGGAAGGACCCATGACCTGGAAGTCGTAGCTGACCTCTTCCATCGGGAACGGGATGTACTGGTCCGCCTGCATCTCGATCTGCTGTTCGAGGTCGGCGTCCGACAGGTTCCGCGGCATCTGCACGGCCTTGGTGATCGCGGCATCGCCGGAGATCGCCACCGCGCATTCCTTGGAACGCACGCCCGAGCGCTTGACCGCCCGGCGGATGGCGTCACCGACCGCTGCCGCGTCGACGATCGCCTTCTCATTGATCGAGTTGTGGGGGGTCGGCTCGGCCGCATAGGCCTCGACCCGGTAGCCGTCGCCGGACTTGGACAGCTCAATGAGCTTGATCGAGGACGTGGTGATGTCCAGCCCGATCAGCGGCGAGTACCGCGGTCCCAGCGAAATTTTCGGCAGCTTGAGCACGGAATTTCCTTTTCAGGTCAGGCTTTTGCGATGCCAATCGCTGCGCGGGGTCAACATTGCCGGCCAACTATATAGCAAGCAATTGTTAAATTGAACGTGACCCGACTCGCAAATCAGTCGCGTAAGAGCCTTTCCAGAGGTCCCGACCGGGGCCGAGGCGGGGGGTATACCCCCCGGCCCGACCACCCTGGATCCGGTGGGTTTCGCGCCCATCAGGCCTACTGCACCGAATCCGCCGCCGATGCTGCACTCGTAGAGGGGCCGGCACCGTGTCTCCCGTCACGATCCGTGAGACAGAATGGGGCGGCCGCGGCCCCGGCAGTGCCTGACATTACTATGCATAATCAATGCCGGTGATCACGCGACTGAACCGCCGGCTCCGCATCGCCGCGACCGTCATCGTGTCGCTGGCCGGCCTGATCGGGCTCGCATTCCTTTCGACTTACTACTACCTGAAGCCGACGCTGCCGGACGTCGCAGTGCTCCGGGACGTCCGGCTGCAGGTGCCGCTTCGCGTGTACAGCCGCGACGGGCGGCTGCTCGCCCAGATCGGCGACCAGCGCCGCGTGCCGGTGACCTGGGAGGAGATCCCGACGATCGTCGTGAAGGCCGTGCTCGCCGCCGAGGACGACCGCTTCTTCGAGCACCCGGGCGTGGACTGGCAGGGCGTCGTGCGCGCGGTCGTCGTCGCGGCGGTCACGATGGAGGCGACGCAGGGCGGCAGCACGCTCACCCAGCAGCTCGTCCGCACGACGCTGATCACGAAGGAGAAGCAGCAGCTCCGCCGCAAACTGCGCGAGATCTTCCTGGCGCTCTCGCTCGAGAACGAGCTCACGAAGCAGGAGATCTTCACGCTCTTCGTCAACACGCAGTTCCTCGGCCAGCGCTCCTACGGCTTCGCCGCCGCCGCGGAGACCTATTTCGGCAAGCCGCTCGCGGAAGTGGATGCGAGCGAGGCCGCGCTGCTCGCCGGAATCCTGCAGGCACCGTCGCGGCAGAACCCGGTCGCGAGCGTCGAACAGGCGACCGATCGCCGGACCTACGTGCTCCGCCGCATGCGCGAACTCAACTACCTCGACGATGACCAATGGCGCGTCGCGATGGACACGCCGGTGTCGCGCGAGCTGCACGGGCCGAGCGTGCAGGTGGACGCGCCGTACATCGGCGAGATGGTGCGGCTCGCGCTCTACGACAAGTACGGCGACAAGCTCTACTCCGACGGCTTCCAGGTCGTCACGACCGTCGACAGCCGGCTGCAGCGTGCGGCCGATATCGCACTCCGGAGCGCGGTGCTTGAGTACGACCGCCGCCACGGCTGGCGCGGCCGCAGCGGTCGGCTCGCATTCGAGGGCGACACCGACGATGCGATCGGCCGTTCGCTCGAGGAATTCCCGGTGATCGGCGGGCTGCAACCGGCCGTCGTGTTCACGGTCTCGGGCGGCGACGCGACCGTTGTCGCGCGCAATACCAGGCGCTATCGCCTGCCGATGGAGGCGCTGCGCTGGGCACGCGCGGATGGCAAGCCCGTGCCGGCGGCACCGCGCGACGTACTCGCGACCGGCGACGTCGTGTACGTGCTGCCGACCTCGGCAGGCGATGCGCTGCTCGCGCAGCCGCCGCAGGCCCAGGGCGCGATCGTCGCGCTCGATCCCGTCGACGGCGCGATCATCGCGATGTCCGGCGGCTTCGACTACCACGCCTCGAAGTTCAACCGCGTGATCCAGGCGCGGCGCCAGCCCGGCTCCTCGTTCAAGCCATTCATCTATTCGGCGGCGCTCGAGGCCGGGTTCACCCCGGCCTCGGTCGTGCTCGATGCGCCGGTCGTGTATGAGGCGAACCAGGCGCCGACCGATGCCGGCGTGGTCGAGCCGCCGGTCGAAGGCGAGGAACCCGAGGAGGAGGAGGACTGGCGGCCAGGCAACGACTCGGGCCGCTTCTACGGCCCGACGCGGCTGCGCGATGCACTCGTCCGGTCGCGCAACCTGGTCACGATCCGGGTCATGCGCCAGATCGGCGTCGGCTACGCGCGCGAGTACGTGCAGCGTTTCGGGCTGCCGAAAGAGCACATCCCGGCGGATCTCACCGCCGCGCTCGGCACGGCGCAGCTGACGCCGATGGAGATGGCGAACGGCTTTGCCGTGTTCGCGAACGGCGGATCGCTGGTCAAGCCGTACCTGATCGATCGCGTGTTCGGCGCCGACGGCAAGCTGATCAACCAGGCCGAGCCGCAGGTCGCCTGCAACAACTGCGGCGGCAGGGCGGATGCCACGGCGCCGCCGCCGCTGTCGCTGCCGGGTACGGTGAGCGCAGCCGACGTTGGCGGCAGCCTGCTCGGCCCGCCCGAGGAAGGGCGCGCGCCGCGCGCGATCACCGAGGCGAATGCCTGGATCATCACCGACCTGCTGCGCGACGTGGTCCGCCGCGGCACCGGCCAGCGCGCGCGCGCGCTCGGCCGCAACGACATCGCCGGCAAGACCGGCACGACCAACGACGGACGCGATGCCTGGTTCTCCGGCTTCACCCCGGACCTGGTCGCGACGGCCTGGGTCGGCTTCGACCAGGAGCGCCCGCTCGGCCCCGAAGAGGAAGGCGCGCGCACGGCGCTGCCGATGTGGATCTATTTCATGCGCGAGGCGCTCGCCGGCCGGCCGGAACGGCGGCTGCCCATGCCGGACGGCGTCGTCACGGCGCGCGTCAACTTCGACCCCGGCGCATTCGGCGAGGACGCGCCGCCCGCGAGCGACTTCGAGTACTTCCTCGCCGACCACCTGCCGGCCGGCGTGCAGGGAGCGAGCGACGGCGGCACACCGACGGTGCCGCCCGCGCAGCGCTACGAGGAGCCGATCTTCTGATGACGCGCCCGAGGCCCCGCGCCGACATGCTCCGCCAGGCGATCGCTCGGGAAGCCGCGCGGCTCATGATCGAGCACGGCCACGAGGACTACGGGTTCGCCAAGCGCAAGGCCGCGGGGCGCTTCGGCGTGACCGACCTCGCGGTGCTGCCGAAGAACACCGAGATCGAGGAGGCACTCGCCGAGCACCAGCGCCTGTTTGAGCCGGAATCCCACGCGAACGAGCTGACCGAGATGCGAAGCGCCGCGCTCAAGGCGATGCGGTTGCTGGCGGAGTTCGATCCGCGCCTCGTCGGGCCGCTGCTGTCCGGCACCGCGACGCCGCACAACGACATCACGCTGCATCTGTTCGCCGACACGCCGGAAAGCGTCGCCGTGCGCCTGATCGACCGCGGCATCCCGCATGAGGTCGCCGAGCGGCGCTTCCGGGTGCAGCGCGACGAGATCGAGGCCTATCCGGCCGTGCGCTTCAACGCCGGGCCGCACGAGGTGTATGCGACGATCTTCCCGCTCGACGGCATCCGCCAGGCGCCGCCCGGCCCGGTGGACGGCCGGCCGATGCGGCGCGCGACGACGGAGGAAGTGGAGAGCCTGCTGACGAGAGGGGACGCATCCCATTAAAATGGGACGCAACCCATTTTTAGATGCTGCTGAATAGTAGCGCGCTCACCAACTGGAAAAGGGATGCGTCCCCATTTAAAGGGA
>JANNHT010000225.1:0-2725 GCA_031404555.1 Gammaproteobacteria bacterium | reverse complement strand
GACGGCCGCGTAGGCTTCGCCCTCGGGGACGTGGAAACCTTCGGTGAAGAGCTTGAAGTGGTGGATCAGCTCCTCCATGTGCTCTTTCATGTGAACGCGCGAAGGCGCCGCGACCTTGTGGTTGTCGGTGATCACCGGCCCCGGGTTGACGCGCAGCCACTCGATGCACTGCTGGATGATGCGGTTCGACTGGCGCATCTCCGCGACGCGGCACAGGTAGCGGTCGTAGCAATCGCCATTCACGCCGACCGGCACCTGAAACGCCATCCGGTCGTAGACCGCATAGGGCTGTTTGCGGCGCAGATCCCATTCCACGCCGGAACCGCGCAGCATCGGCCCGGTGAATCCGAGCTGCAGCGCACGCTCGGGCGTCACGACGCCGATGTTGACGGTGCGCTGCTTCCAGATGCGGTTGTCGGTCAGAAGCGTCTCATACTCGTCCACGCAGGCGGGAAAACGCCTGGTGAAGTCCGCAATGAAATCGAGCATCGATCCGGAACGCGCCTCATTCCGGCGATTCACGTCCTTCTCGCCGCGCCAGCGCGATGCCTGGTACTTCGGCATCGTGTCCGGCAGGTCGCGGTAGACGCCGCCCGGCCGGTAGTAGGTCGCGTGCATGCGCGTGCCGGACACGGCCTCGTAGCAATCCATCAGGTCTTCGCGCTCGCGAAACGCGTACAGGAACACCGTCATCGCGCCGATGTCGAGGCCGTGAGAGCCGATCCACATCAGGTGGTTCAGGATCCGCGTCATCTCGTCGAACATCACGCGGATGTACTGCGCGCGCTCGGGCGCCTCGATGCCGAGCAGGCGCTCGATCGCACGCACGTAGGCGTGTTCGTTGCACATCATCGACACGTAGTCGAGGCGGTCCATGTAGCCGATCGACTGGTTGAACGGCTTCGACTCCGCGAGCTTCTCGGTCGCGCGGTGCAGGAGGCCGATGTGCGGGTCTGCCTTCTGGATCACTTCGCCGTCCATCTCGAGCACGAGGCGCAGCACGCCGTGCGCCGCCGGATGCTGCGGGCCGAAATTCAGCGTGAAGTTCTGGATCTCAGACATCGCGATCCTTCCGGATCACTTTTGGCACGGTCACGCGCGGCTCGATGCTGACCGGCTGGTAGATCACGCGCCCGAGCGTCGGGTCGTATCGCACCTCGACATGGCCGGACAGCGGGAAATCCTTGCGGAACGGATGGCCGATGAATCCGTAGTCGGTCAGGATGCGGCGCAGGTCCGGATGGCCGCGGAACAGCACGCCAAAAAGGTCGAAGGCCTCGCGCTCGTACCAGTCGGCCGACGCCCACACGTCCACGACCGAGTCGATCATCGGCGGCTCACCCGGCAGGCAACGGCAACGGACCCGGAGCCGCGTGTTCCGCGAGACCGACAGCAGGTGATACACGATCGCGAATCGCGAGCGGCCGTCCTCGTCGCGCGGCCGGTCGCGATCGACGCCGCGGCTGAAGCCGGAGGCGGTCGCGGATTCCGTCGTCCACTCCGAGCGCCCGAAATCGAGGTAATCGATACCCGACAGGTCGACGAGCTGTTCGAAGGCGAGGTCCGGGGCATCGCGCAGTTCGCGGCAGACCGCGAGCAGGTGCACCGGCGCGACCTCGATCGCGATCTCGCCGTCGAGTGCCGGGACGCGCGTGACGCGATCGCCGAGCCGGGTCTCGATGGCCTGGGCCGTTGCCTCGACCCGGCTCATGCAGAACCGCGCGCGATGGTGCTGGTGCGGCGGATCTTGGCCTGCAGCTGCAGGATGCCGTAGACCAGCGCCTCGGCGGTCGGCGGACAGCCCGGGACGTAGACGTCCACCGGCACGATGCGGTCGCAACCGCGCACGACGGCATAGGAATAGTGGTAGTAACCGCCGCCGTTGGCGCAGGAGCCCATCGAAATCACCCAGCGCGGCTCCGGCATCTGGTCATAGACCTTGCGTAGTGCCGGCGCCATCTTGTTGACCAGCGTGCCGGCCACGATCATGACGTCGGACTGGCGCGGGCTGCCGCGGAACACGACACCGAAGCGGTCGAGGTCATAGCGCGACGCACCCGCATGCATCATTTCGACCGCGCAGCAGGCGAGGCCAAATGTCATCGGCCAGAGCGAGCCGGTGCGCGCCCAGTTCATCAGGTTGTCGACCGAGGTCGTGACGAAGCCACGGCCCTGCAAGACGGGCGCGAGTTCCGGTGCGGCCTCGATCAGTCCCATTCGAGCGCCCCTTTTTTCCATTCGTAGACGAAGCCGATGACGAGGACGCCGAGGAACACCGCCATCGACAGCAGGCCGAAGCCGCCGATCGCGTCGAGCGAGACGGCCCATGGAAAGAGGAACGCGATCTCGAGGTCGAAGACGATGAACAGGATCGCGACCAGGTAGTAGCGGACGTCAAACTTCGTCCGGCTGTCCTCGAATGCCTCGAACCCGCATTCGTAGGGTGAGACTTTCGCGGTGTCCGGCCGGCGCGGGCCGAGCACCCATCCGAGCGACAACAGCACGACGCCGAAGCCGCCGGCGACCGCAAGAAAAATCAGGATGGGCAGGTAATTCTGCAGCACGTATGGCGACCGTCGCGGACTGCGGCGCGAGCCGCGGAAAACGGGCGCATTGTAACCGCCCGGGAGGTCCCGTGGGACCCCCGGACGATCACCGGGAAGATTCAAATGGTGCCGGCGGTCGGACTCGAACCGACACGGGTTTCCCCACTAACCCCTCAAGC
>JANNHT010000224.1:0-32379 GCA_031404555.1 Gammaproteobacteria bacterium | reverse complement strand
GCGCTGCCGTCGGCCGTGATCGCCGCGGGCGCGGTGAATTTCTCGCCGCAGCTCCCGGCCGAGGTGCTGCAGGCGCACCACGACCTGCCGCTCGGGCTGATGAACAAGGTCGCGCTCAAGTTCAAGCGTGACGTGTTTCCGTCGGCGAGCAGCGAGCGCGTGCAGCTTCGCCGCGCGGACGGCCGCGGCGTGCATTACCTGACCCAGCTCTGGGACGAGCGCTTCTGCGTCGGGCTGTCGGCCGGGCGCCTGGCGCACGACCTCGAAGCGGCGGGCGAGGCGGCCGCGATCGAGCATGCGCTCGGCGAGCTCTCGACGATGCTGGGCGGCGACGTGCGGAAATATTTCGATCGCGGCGCGGCGACGGCCTGGTCGGCGGACCCGTACGCGCGCGGTTCCTATTCGCACTGCCTGCCGGGCCGTTACGGCGCGCGCGCCGTGTTGACGGCAAGCGTCGGCGATCGGATCGTGTTCGCGGGTGAGCACACCGAGCAGTCCGCGTACGGCACGCTGCACGGCGCGCATCTCTCGGGACTGCGCGCTGCCGTGGAGGTGAAACGGCTGCTGGGAAGGACATCATGAGTTTCGTCCTGTACGACTACCCGGCCTCCGGCAACGGCTACAAGGTTCGCCTCGTGCTGAAGGCGCTCGACATGCCGTACCAGTACGTGCCGGTGGACATCCTGAAGGGCGAGACGCGCACGCCCGAGTTCCTCGCGATCAACGCGAACGGCAAGATCCCGGTGCTGGTCGTGCAGGGCCGCGGTCCGATCGCGGAGAGCCACGCGATCATGGCCTACCTCGCCGAGGGTTCGATGCTGGTGCCGTCCGACCCCTACGAGCGCGCGCTGATGTGGCAGTGGATGTGCTTCGAGCAGTACCAGCTCGAGCCGGGTGTCGCGACAGTGCGCTTCTGGCTCAAGTACCTGAAGCAGACGCCCGAGGAGCTCGGCGAGCGCCACACCGAGCGCTTCAAGCGCGGCGCCGATGCGCTCGCCGTACTCGAGCGCGGACTCGCGCACCGCCGCTGGCTGGTGGCGGATGCGCCGTCCCTCGCCGACATCGCACTCTTCGCCTACACGCATGTCGCGGACGACGCCGGTTACCGGCTCGCGAACTACCCGGCGATCAGCGCCTGGATTGCGCGCTTCCAGGAGCTGCCCTGGTACGCGCCGATCACGGATCCATGAAATACCTGCACACGATGGTGCGCGTGAGCGACCTCGAGCGCTCGCTCCACTTCTATCGCGACCTGCTGGGACTCCGGGAGCTGCGCCGCACCGACAACGAGCGTGGGCGCTTCACGCTGGTGTTCCTCGCCGCGCCCGGCGACGACCAGGCGCAGATCGAGCTGACGCACAACTGGGATCCCGAGGCCTACACGATGGGCCGCGCCTTCGGGCATCTCGCCTACCAGGTGGACGACATCTACGCGCTCTGCGCGAAACTCCAGGCCGCCGGCGTCACGATCAACCGCCCGCCGCGCGACGGCCACATGGCTTTCGTGCGCTCTCCGGACAACGTCTCGATCGAGTTGCTGCAGAAGGGCGACTCGCTGCCGCCCGCCGAACCCTGGTCCACGATGCCGAACACCGGTGCGTGGTAAGAGGGGACGCATCCCTTTAAAAGGGGACGCATCCCTTTTCTGGCATTCGACTGCGCCGAAACACATGTGCCTTGGAAATGGGAGGCGTCCCCTTTTAAAGGGATGCGTCCCCTCTTAGCCAGCTATGTAGCGGCGGAGGTCCTCGATCTCGTGCTTCTGCTCGTCGATGACCGCCTTCACGCAGTCGCCGATCGAGATCACGCCGATGAGCTCGCCCTGATCCAGGACCGGCAGGTGCCGGATGCGCTTGTCGGTCATCAGCATCATGCAGTCGTTGACCGATTGCTGCGGTCCGACCGAGATGACCGGCGAACTCATGATGGTCCGCACCTCGGTCTCGGTGGACTTGCGCCCCATCAGCACGACCTTCCGCGCATAGTCGCGCTCGGAGATGATGCCGGCGAGTTTGCCGTCGACCAGCACCGGCAGCGCGCCGATGAAGTGCTCCGCCATGCGTTCGATCGCGGTGCGCACGGGATCTCCCGCATCGACCGTGACGACGCCGGGCGCCTTGCCTTCGAGTAACTGCCGGACTGTGCGCATCGCGGGCTCCCCGGAACGGTTCGTTCCGGCATCTTACGCCCGCTCCTGCGGATGACAATCGGCCGTGGTTCAGGCGCCCGGCCGGGCGCGCCAGAGCGCGAGGATCGCGGCCTCCTGCTCGGGCTTGAAGCCCGAACGCAGCGCGGCCTTGCGTTCGGCCGGGCGCGTCTCGTGCCAGGCGAGCGTGTCCCGCACGATCTCGTCCAGCGGGCGCGAGCGCAGGCCCTCCTTCAGCGAGTGCGATATGCCGGTCAGCGATCCGCCGGCCTCGGCGCCCTTCATCGGGCTCCACGGCGCGAAGTTCATCTCCTCGGGCTTCAGGTTCGCCGCGAGGAAGTCCTCGTCGATCCAGGTGATCTTCGTATCGGCGCCGCTGACTCTCAGGCTCGAGTCCATGAGCTGGCCCATCGTGACCGCGCCCGGGGGGGTGACCGCGTTGAAATAGCCGTCCACGCGACGGTCCACGAGGTCGAGCATGAACGCGACCAGGTCGCGCACGTCCACGATCTGGATCGGGTCGGCCGGCGTACCGGGTGCGGCCATGTCGCTACCCTGCGCGACGCGCACCGGCCAGTAGGTGAAGCGGTCGGTCGGGTCGAGCGGGCCGACGATGTAGCCCGGGCGCACGATGGAAGAACGCGCGCCGTAGGCATCGCGCACGTACTGCTCGCAGAGCGCCTTCATCGGCCCGTAGCTGTCGTTCGTGATCTCCTCCTGGTCCAGGTTCGCGAGCACGCCGGTCGGCGAACCGATGTCGTTCGGCTTCTCGAAGCTCGCATAGGCCGAGATGCTCGAGATGTAGAGGCAGTAGCCCGTGTTCGGCGCGAGCAGGTCGGCCGACATCTTCTCGTACTTCGGAATGTAGCCGGTGTTGTCCACGACCACGTCCCACTTCCGGTCCTTCAGGGAATCGAGCTGGCCCTTGCGGTCGCCGTGGAGCGTCTCGACGTTCTCCACGCCGTCCGCGTCGCGCTTGCCGCGGTTGAAGTGCGTGACGGTCCAGCCGCGCGCCAGCGCCTGCTCGGTCAGGTGCGGCCCGATGAAGCCGGTGCCGCCGAGGATCAGCATCGTCTTCTGCGTTCCGGTGCTGGCGCCGAGCCGGCCGGCGGCAAGCGCGAGCGCGGTCGCGGCGCTCGCCTGGATGATCGTGCGACGGGTGTGATTCATGTTCTGCTCCGTGGGTTCAGCGTGCGCCGGCGGGCGCGAAGCGCGCGAGCCAGTCCCTGGTTTCGCCGTACCAGAACAGCGAGTTCTGGCGCTTCAGGATCCAGTGGTTCTCGTCCGGAAAATACACGAGCCTGCTCTCGACGCCTTTGTTCTGCAGCGTCTGGAACAGCTCCATGCCGTTGTTGAACGGCACGCGCTGGTCGTTCTGGCCGTGGATCACGAGCGTCGGCGTCTTGAAATTCGCGGCGCTGGTGTGCGGCGAGTAGCGCGCGAATTCCTCCGGGCGCTCCCAGGCCTCGAAGAAGCGGCGCTTTCCGGCGCCGTAGTCCGCGCCGTACTGGGTCTGGTTGTTGTAGACCGCGGCGTGCGCGATCAGCGCCTTGAACGGGTGCTCGCGCCCGAGCAGCGTCGCCGCGAGGAAGCCGCCGTAGCTGCCGCCGCCCGCGGCCATGCGATCGCGGTCGATCCACGGCTTCTCCGCAAACCACTCGGCCGCGCGGATCGTGTCCTGGTACGGCTTCGTGATGCCGTCCGGGTTGATCGAGTCGGTGAAGGCCTGCCCGAAGCCGCTCGAGCCGTGGAAGTTGTGCCAGGCGGCGACGTAACCCCAGCCCGCGAACACCTGCGCGTTCCAGCGGAAGGTCCAGGCGTCGGTGACGCCGTTGTGCGGGCCGCCGTGCAGGATCAGGTAGAGCGGGTATTTCTTCGACGGGTCGAAGCCCGGCGGATAGATCACCCACATCTGGATCGGCGCGCCGCCAGCGCCCGAATAGGTCACGCTCTCGACTTTGCCGAACGCCGTCGCGGAGAGCAGCGCATCGTTTTCGGTCGAGAGCTTCGTCGCGGCGCCGTCCTTCACAGACACCTTCACGAGCGTCGGCGGTTCACTGAACGATTGGCGAAGCGCCACGAGCGTCGCAGGCTTGCCGGCGATCGCGAGGTTCGAGTAGCTGGAGGCCGCGGTCAGCGGCGCGTGCCTGCCGCTCGCGATGTCGATGCGGTGGATGCGCACGGTCCCGGCATCGTCCACCGCGGCGTAGAGCTGCTTCGAATCCGGCGACCAGGTCAGGTCGCCGAGCGAGCGGTCCCAGTCCGCGGCGAGGCGGCGGCGCGCGTCGGTCTTGCGGTCCACGAGCCAGGCCTGGTGCGTGTCGCCGTAGAAACCTTTGATCGTCTGGCGCGCGTAGAGCAGGTGGCGCCCGTCCGGGCTGTACGACGGATCCTCGTCATCGGCCGCGTTGTCGGTCGTCAGGTTCTTCGCCTGGCCGCCCGCGGCCGGCACGACAAACACGTCGTTGTTGCGGTCGACGCCGGTTCGGTCGCTGTCGGCGACGAAGGCGATCTCCGTGCCATCCGGCGAGATGTCGTAGTGACTGGCATCGGTCTCGCGCCGCGAGAGCTCGAGGCCGGTGCCCTGCGTGATCGCGGCCGGCAGGCCGCCATCGCGCGCGATCGAGAAGAGCTGCGCCGACCGCTCGTCCACGAAGTGGTCCCACCAGGTGACCGGCGTGCGGTCCCAGGTCATCGCCTTCATCTTCGAGTCGTCGCGTGCCTTCATGCGCTCCGCGGCCTTCACCCAGTCCGTGACATCCGGCCACACGCGCGAGATGAAAACGATGCGCCGGGAATCCGGGAACCACTTCGGCGTCGCGACGCCGGTCGGCACGTCGCCGACGCGCGACGCTTCGCCGCCGTCCGGCGCGATCACGTAGAGCTGCGACTGCTTGTCTTCGCCGCGTTTCGCGACGAAGGCGATCCACTTGCCGTCCGGGCTCCAGGCCGGCTCGGATTCGTTGCCGGCCATGCTGGTGAGCCGGCGCGGCTCGCCGCCCGCGGTCGCGACGACGTACAGGTCCGCGTCGCCCTTGTCATTGTCCGCGTCGTAACGCGTGACCGCGTACACGGCCTGGCTTCCGTCGGGGGAGATCGCGGGGCCGGCGATGCGCTTCAGCAGCCACAGGGACTCGGGCGTGAGCGCCGTCGGTGATTCCGCGGCGGCGAGCGCCGGGCAGAGAACGATGGCGGCGGCGAGCGCGCGCGCGGCGAGTGACATGCAGGGCTCCCGTGGGGCCGTCGATGGCGGCCTGATTGCGTGGCCGTGATTCTGAGGCCCGCCGCCGCCCGCTTGCAAACCCCTCGGCGCGGCCGGCGCACGTTGCGCCGCAAGGACGAATGTCCGAGAGTGGCGCCATGCGGGATCTCGAGGAACTGAAGCAGCGGCTGCGCGTCTTCGTCGCCGAACGCGACTGGGAGCAGTTCCACAGCCCGAAAAACCTCGCGATGGCGCTCTCGGTCGAGGCGTCGGAACTCGTCGAACTGTTCCAGTGGCTCAAGGAAACGGAGAGCGCGGCGCCCGACGAGAAATTGCGCCTGCGCGCCGCGGAGGAACTTGCGGACGTGCTCTGGTTCCTGGTGCGCATCGCCGATCGCCTCGACATCGACCTGCTTGCGGCCGCCGAAGCGAAGTTCTCGAAGAACGAAGCGAAGTATCCGGCCGAGCGGGTGCGCGGGCAGTCGAAGAAGTACGACGAGTACTAGGCCGCGCGCCGCGTCTGCGGGATCGGCGCCTTGCCGTTCAGGTGGCGGGTTTCTCGGCGGGAGCCGGCGCGGGCGTTGTCACGGACGGCGCCTCGGCGGGTGTGCGCTCGAGGAACCAGTGCGTCGCGCCCTGTTCCTTCGGCCCCACGAAGTGGAACCAGCGGTGCTCGATCCGGTCCGGCGCAATGAAGCGGATCTCGCCCTGGTGCACGTGGCCGTCCTTCTCCGGGTCGAAGCCGGTGCCGCCGTCGAACTCGAGCAGCAGCAGCTCGTCGGTCGATGCCTTGCCGACCTTGTACGCCGGCTGGTTGCCGGCGCCGCAGTAGTGCGTCGCGTGCAGCTTGCCGTTTGCCAGGAAATAGACGGTCACCATCTCGAAGCTCTGGCCGGGATTCTGGTACTCGATGATGGCCTTGCCGCCGCTCACGACCTCGTAGCGCACCGTGACCGGAGGGCCGGAAAGCGGGTCTTCCATGCGGCCGCTCCAGCTGCCCGCGAGCGCCTTGATCCGGTCATAAACCACCGGGTCGGCGGGCACCTCGGCCTGCGCCGGCGCCAGGCAGGTGGCGGCGAGGGCGATGGCAGCGGCCAGGAATGTGCGCGGGTACTTGGGCATGAACGGCTCCTTGATGCACCATGATATAGCGGCGATCAGTCCGGGGGCAGCCATGACGAACAGGAAGCAGCGCGCGGAGAACGGGTCGGCGCAATTGCGCCGCATGTACATCGATTGCCGTTACGGCCAGCTGCACCTGACCTCGGCCTATCCGCCGAACGGCGGATTCGACGAGCGCACGCCGCTCGTCTTCCTGCATGCCGACGGCGGTACCGGCGCCGATTTCAGCCGCTGCGCGGCGCTCCTCGGCGTCGACCGCTCGGTGTACGCGCCGGATCTTCCTGGCAGTGGCGCATCCGATGCCGTCGAGGGACGCCCGACGGTCGCCGGACTCGCGGCGGCGATCGCCGACCTGATCGACCAGCTCCGGCTCAAGGAAGTGGACCTCATCGGCTGCGGTCGCGGCGCGTCCATCGCCTTCGAACTCGCGGCGAGCCGGGCGCAGGACGTGCGCCGCCTGATCGTCGCCGGGCAGTCGGCCGCGGCCGCCACCTCGAAGCCGCTGCTTCAGCTCGAACTGGACGCCGGGCGGCTCGCCGAGGAAGCGGTCGAGCCGGTCGTTGCCGAGATCCGGAACTTCCTCGACTGCGGCTAGGCGGCGGGGCGGCGCGCGCGCGCCGTCACCGCGAGCGCGACCAGTACGGCGGCGATGAGCGGCAGCGTCGCGAGGTTGAGCTGGCGCCAGCCGATGGTCGCGAGCGCGAGCCCCGCCATCAGCGACGCCATGGCCTGCGCGCCGAACACCAGGAAATCGTTCAGTGTCTGCGCCTGGATGCGCTCCTGCGGCCGGTAGGTGCGGGTCAGCATCGTGGTCGCCGCGATGAACATCAGGTTCCAGCCGAGGCCGAGGACCCCGAGCGCCCACGAGTAGTGCAGCACCGCGTGCCCGGCGACGGCGGCGATGGCGACGCAAGCAGCCATCAGCACCGCGCCCGCGACGATCATCGGCCGCTCGCCGAGGCGCGCGATCAGCACGCCGGTCACGAGCGAGGGCAGGTACATCGAGAGCAGGTGGACCTGGATCACCCGCGCCGTCGCGACTGCATCGTGACCGTCCATCACGTGCATGCTGATCGGCGTCGCGGTCATGATGAAGCTCATCACCGCGTAGGACACGAGCGCCGCGAGCACCGCGACGCGAAACGCCGGTTGCGCGGCGATCTCGCCGAGCGTCCGCGTCGGCTCGGTGTCGGCTGCGGGCGCCGGCTTCGAGTCGCCGATCGTCGCGAGCGTCAGCGCCGCCGCGAGATAGAGCAGGCCGCCGGCATAGAAGGAACCCGCGTGCAGGGCCCCGGGCACGAGCCGGGCGGTGCGCACGGCGACCTCCGGGCCGAGCCAGGCGGCGACGAAGGCGCCGCTCATCACGATCGCGATGGCGCGGCTGGCGCGCGCCGGTGGCACGTACTCGACCGCGGCGAAGCGGTACTGCATGACGACGGCGTTGTTGGCCCCGAGCAGGAAGGCGGCTGCGCAGAACGCGGCGAAGTTCGCAGCCAGGATCGCGTATCCCGCCAGCACGCAGCCGCCGGCGGCGACCACGGCGCTCCCGACGCAGACCGCGCGCCGGCCATGGCGGCGGGTCAGCAGGCCGGTCGGCAGGACATTGGCAGCGACGCCGAGGATCAGGACCGAAACCGGCAGGGTCGCCCAGGCCGGGGATGGGGCCAGTTCCGAGCCGATGATGCCCCCGAGCAACACGAACAGGAAGCTCCCGGACATGCATAGAGCCTGGCTGACGGCCAGCATCCAGACCGGTCGCATCGGGAAATCGTTGGACATAATCAATCAGTTACGTTCGTTGTGGCGCCGGCGTCACGGTCGTCCATAATAGGCGCATGGATCAGCGGGACCGCGATGGGGATGCAGACGACGGGATCGTCTCCGAGGATATCACTCAGCTCGTCGAACACATCGAGCTGACCGGACCCCAGCGCCTGATCGACGCGCCCGGCTGGGAACGCGCGACCCCCGTAGCCGATTTCGACGAGGTGCCATTCCTGATCGAGGAAGGCGAGCCGGAGGACCCCGACCTCGACGCGATGGGCGTGGTCGAGGACATCGAGCTCTTCACCGAAACCCAGTTCGACATCGGCCGTCACCTGCCGACGGGCGGCTTCCGGCCGGAACCGGCTGGGGAACTCGCGGCCGAGCGCGCGCGCTGGCAGAAGCGCGTGAACAAGCTCCTGCTGGATATCGAGGAACGCGACCAGCTCCTGGCCGAGCGCGGCAAGCGCATCGATGAGCTGTCGGCAAGGCTCGCGATGAGCAGCCTCGAGCGCGAGGGCCTCGCGGCCGGCCTCGTGGATCTTGAGACCTCGCTCCAGGACATCGAAAGCACGCCTGAGGCCGTCGCCGAAGCGGAACCCGTTGCGGTGGCCGCAGCAGAACCGGCCGTCGTCGCCGAGGCGCCGGCGGCCTCGATCGAAAACACCGCCGAGCTGCCCAGTATCGTGTTGCCGCGCGCCGTGCCGACGCCCTCGACCGATTCGTCGCTCCGCGTCCGGCGCTACCTGATCGGCGTGGACCTGGTCGGCGAGGTGCACGAAGTCACGCGCCACCGCGTCAACATCGGCCGCACCCACGACAACGACCTGCGCATCGTGGACCCGACCGTGAGCCGCCTGCACGCAATGCTGACGCTGCGCAGCGGCGACGCCACGGTCGTGGATGCGAACAGCAAGAACGGCGTGTTCGTGAACGGCATCCAGGTGCGCTACGCGAAGCTCGAGGACGGCGACCTCGTGACCTTCGGCACCGTGCGTTTCCGCTATCGCGTCGGTTCGGGCGCGGTCGGCGGGCCGGTCGGGGTGGCCTGACCTCCGATCCGGCTGATCCGCCGCTGCGCGACCAGCGCGACCAGGCACAGCACCAGTATCACCACCGCGAGCGGCACCGGCGAATGCCCGGTGAACGCCGCGACCAGCTGCGTCGTGGTCGCCGCGGTCACCAGCTGCAGGAATCCCAGCAGGCCAGAAGCCGCGCCCGCAATCGCGGGATCGCGCGAAATCGCGCCGATGGTCGAGGACGGCGCCGCGATCGCATTCGCGAACCCGAGCAGCATCCCCGGCCCGAAGATCGCGAGAGGGTGCCAGACGCTGGCGACAGTCAGCAGCGCCATCGAGGCCGCGCCCGCGAAGGCGATCATCGCGCCCGCCCGCATCATGCGCGCGCCACCGAAGCGCCTGGAATAGCGGGCCGCGACGATGAAGCCCGCGAATGACGCTAGCGCCGGGAAGAACAGCAGCAGGCCGAAGCGCGCCGGCGATACGCCAAGCACGTCGATTGCGACGTAGGGCGCGCCGGTCACGAACGTGTAGATCATGCTGACCATGCAGGACCCGAACACGAGGAAGGCGACGTACTCGCGCGAGGCGAGCAGGCGCCGGTAGCTCGAGAAGGCCCGCAGCGACGGGCCGGCCGACGGATCCGCCGGCCGCGTCTCGCGGAGGTTGCGCACCGCGAACCAGCAGACGGCGGCCCCAAGCAGCGCAGACAGTGCGAACACCGCGCGCCAGTCGAGCCACTCGATCGTGAGGCCGCCGAGCGTCGGTGCCAGCATCGGCGCAACCAGGATCGCGGTCGCGGTCGCGGCCAGCGCCTCGGTCGCGCGCGCCGGCCCGAAATGGTCGAGGATCGTCGCCCGCATCACCGACATCGCGGCGCCGCCGCCGAAGGCCTGCACCACGCGCGCGAGCACCAGCCAGTCGAGCGAGGGCGCAAAGATTCCGGCGATGCTGCCCGCGATGAACAGCCCGAGCGATGCGAGCACCACGTGCCGGCGCCCGTAGCGGTCGGAGAGCGGCGCGATCATCAGGTTGCCGAAGGCGACTGCAAGGATGGACAGGCTGATCAGGAGCTGGGCGGCCGGGGCTGGGACGCGCATCGCGTCGGCGATCGCCGGCAGCGCGGGAAGCAGCACGTGCAGGCCGAAAGTGCCGATGGATCCGATGATCGCGGAGCCGAAGATCAGCCGGCGGGAGGCGTCGCGTGACTGCAAGGGGGTTCCCGTGGTGACATCCATCTTAGCTGATAGAATCGCATCGGCCGGCAAGCCCGGCGCACGATGCTGTCGTACTTCCTGATCCTGCTCGTCCTGGTACTCGTGAACGGCCTGTTCGCGATGGCCGAACTCGCGGTTTTTTCCTCGCGCGTCACGCGGCTGCGGCAGCTCGCGAAGGCGAGCGCCGGGGCGCGGGCGGTGCTGCGGTTGCTCGACGACCCGACCAAGTTCCTCTCGACGGTGCAGTTCTACATCACGCTCATCGGCATCGGCATGGGCGTGTATTCCGGCGTGCATTTCGCCGAGCCGCTGGCGGCCTGGCTTGCGGGATTCGCGTCGCTCGCGCGCGTGGCGGAGTACCTCGACACCGCCTCGTACGTCGCAGTCGTCGTCGGCGTCACGTATCTCTCGCTTGTGATCGGGGAGCTGGTGCCGAAGCGCTGGGCGCTGACCAACCCGGAGAAGATCGCCTCGACGCTCGCGCCGCCGATGGAAGCGCTCGCCTTCGTCAGCGCGCCGTTCGTGTTCGTGCTCCAGGGCTCGACCGAGCTGGTCGCGCGCCTGCTGGGCCTGCGCAAGTCGACCAGCCGCGGCGTCAGCGAGGAGGAGATCCGCTCGATGATCGCGGAGGCGACGCACACCGGCGTGTTCCACGTCGCGGAGCACCAGATGATCGAGGGCGTGCTGCGGCTCCCGGACCGTACGGTGCGCAGCATCATGGTCCCGCGCGGCGACGTGGTCTGGCTCGACGCCGCCGACAACCGCAAGACGGTCTGGAACGCGGTGCGCACCAGCGGCCATTCGCGCTACCCGGTCTGCCGGGAACAGCTCGACGAGCTGCTCGGCATCGTGATGACCGGCGAGCTCGCCGAATGGCTCGGCGACACCGAGTCGGGAGCGCTCGAGGCGCGCGTGCGCGCGCCGCTCGTCGTGCACGAGTCCACGCGGATCCTGCGGCTGCTCGAACTGTTCCGCGAATCGAAGATGCACTTCGCGGTGATCGTCGACGAGCACGGCTCGATCGAGGGCGTCGTGACGCCCTCCGACATCCTGACCGCGATCGCCGGTGAGCTGCCCGAGTCCGCGAAGGAGGAAGTGCCGGAGGCTGTCGCCCGTGACGACCAGTCCTGGCTGATCGACGGGCGCATGCCGATCGACGACGTCGAGCGCACCATCGGCGCGACCCACATGCGTTCGGGCGACGACTACACGACGCTCGCGGGTTTCGTGCTCGCGCAGCTCGGCCACCTGCCGTCCACCGGCGAGAGCTTCCGCTGGCGCGGATTCCGCTTCGAGGTCGTGGACATGGACGCGCGGCGCATCGACAAGCTGCTCGTGAACCGCATCGCGCCGGGCTGAACCCATGAGCTACCAGCCGCTCCGCCCCGGCCGCCACGAGACGCTCCGGATCCGCGGACTCGACCATCACCTGATCCGCTGGGGCCCGGATTCGGACGATCCCGTCCTGCTGCTGCACGGTTACGCGGACTGCGCGGCGAGCTTCCAGTTCATCGCCGACGAGATCGCGCCGTCCCTGCCATTGGTCGCGATCGACTGGCGCGGATTCGGCCTCTCGGAACGCGCTCCGGGCGGCTACTGGTTCCCGGACTACTACGCCGACCTCGAGGCGTTTATCGACCGGCTGTGCCCGCGGCGCGCGGCGCGCCTGGTGGGCCACAGCATGGGTGCGAATGTCGCGATGATCTACGCGGGCGTGCGGCCCGCGCGCGTGCGCCGCCTGGTCAACCTTGAGGGCTTCGGCCTGCCGCGAACCGAACCGTCGCAGGCGCCCGCGCGCATCGGGAAATGGCTCGACCAGCTCGGGAGCGCCGCGGAGTTCGGCGACTACGCGGATGCGGCGGAACTCGCGGGGCGGATCCGCAAGCGCAATCCACGCCTGTCGGCGGAGCGCGCGGCATTTGTCGCCGAGGCCTGGAGCGCGCCGCGCGAGGGCGGCGGCGTGCGTCTCCTCGCCGATCCGGCGCATCGCATGGTGAATCCCACCCTGTACCGACGTGAGGAGATGGAAGCCTGCTGGCGGCAGATCGAGGCGCCGGTGTTGCTCGTGATCGGCGCGGAATCCGACCTGCTGGCGCGCCTCGGTGCGGAGGGCGGCGCAGACATGTTCAAGCCGCTGATCCGTGAACTCAGAATCGAAGTCGTGGCCGGGGCTGGCCACATGCTGCATCATGAAGAGCCGCGCGCCGTCGCGCGGCTCATCGAATCGTTCCTGGAAACCCAGTGATGCCGCAGAACGCTGCCTTGTCGCGCCATCTGCTCTTCATGTCGCTCATGGTCGTCGCAGCGACCGCGCTGTCGCTCGTCCGTCCCTACGATCAGCTGACCTGGGCGCTCGAGGTTTTCCCCGTAGCGATCGCGCTGCCGGTACTCTACGCGACCGCGAAGCGCT
This sequence comes from Gammaproteobacteria bacterium, assembly GCA_031404555.1. Classification (GTDB taxonomy): domain Bacteria; phylum Pseudomonadota; class Gammaproteobacteria; order Steroidobacterales; family Steroidobacteraceae; genus SCUD01. The sequence goes on along the minus strand of JANNHT010000224.1, from coordinate 19,499 downwards.
TTCCGCTGACGCCGCTCCTCTACTGGCTCATCGGCATCCACTGCCTGGTGCTGATCCTCGGCGCGCACTACACCTACGCGCGCGTCCCGATCGGTTACTGGGTGCAGGACGCTCTCGATCTCTCGCGCAATCACTACGACCGCGTCGGCCATTTCATGCAGGGCTTCGTGCCCGCGATCGCGGCGCGCGAGATATTCAAGGGCTTCTCGCCGGTCAAGGGCGGCGGCTGGCTCGCGTTCTTCGTCGTGATGACCTGCCTCGCGATCAGCGCGATGTACGAATTCCTCGAATGGTGGGTCGCGATCGCTGCGGGCGTTGCCGCGGAGCAATTCCTGGCGACTCAGGGCGACGTCTGGGACACGCAGTGGGACATGTTCCTCGCCCTCTGCGGCGCCGTGACGGCGATTCTCGTGCTGTCGCGCGTGCATGACCGCGCGATCGCGAAGAAGGGCGCCCGATGAGGGGGCGCCTGCGCGCGTGGCTCCGGCGCACGATCACCTATCGCTGGGCGCGACGTATCGTCGTTGCGGTGATCGGCGGCACGCTGCTTTTGATCGGCATCGCGATGGTCGTGCTGCCGGGACCGGCGATCGTCGTCGTTCCGCTCGGCCTCGGCGTGCTCGGCCTCGAGTTCGCCTGGGCGCGTTACTGGCTGCGGAAACTGCGCGCGACCGCAACCGACGTCGTCAACCGCGTGCGCGGCAGGCCGAAGCAACCGGTCGATCCGCCGCCTTAAAAGGGGACGCATCCCTTCTAAAGGGGACGCATCCCTTTAGCGATTGGGACTTGCAGATTCACGCGGCCGGGCTGCTAAAGGGATGCGTCCCCTCTAGGTCTTGAAGCTGGCCTCGACCGCGGCGAGCGTGCGCGCGAGCGGTCCCTCGGACTTTGCGTGCAGCTCCGCAATCTCGGCGACCGTCGCCGACTTGAACGCGCCTTCCCGCACCGACGGCAGGTTGATGCGCACGTTCAGGATCGCGGATTCGAGCCCCGCCTTGGCGAGCAGGGCGCCGACGCCGGCGTCCGAGGCCGAATTCCGGTTGCCGGTCACGGCAGCTTCTTCGGCAAGCTCGATGGCTTGCAGGCACAGTCGCGCCGTGACGAGCGGCACGGAGGTCGCCTTCTCATAGGCGGTCGCGATCGCCGCCGAGCGCGAGCTCTTTTCTTCGTCGGTGGCCTTCGGCAGGCGCATGGCGGCCAGCACGTCGTCGAAGGCCTTCGTGTCCTCGTCCACCGCGCGCAGCAGCGCCGCCTTCAGGGCCTGGGCACGCTCGGCGAGCGTTGACGAGGACACCCACGCGGATTCGTAACCGGCCTTGCCGACCGTCAGGTTCGCGACCATGGCCGCGAGCGCAGCACCGAGGCTGCCGGCGAGCGCCGCGACCGAGCCGCCGCCCGGGGCCGGCGAGTTGCTCGAGACTTCGTCGACGAAGCGCTCGACCGTCATCGAAACGAGGGGTGCGGGCATGCGCACAGCGTACTCGATGATCCGCTTGTCGGCATCGAACGGAGAAAGCTGGGCGAGTCCGAGCGACTGGATCGCGAGCTCGACGAGTTCGCGCTCCGGCAGGCCGGTGGATCTCCCTTGCTTGCGCAGGTAATAGCGGCCCGCTTCGACCAGGGGCTCGAGCGGAGTGAGGCCGACGAGCTCCGAGCCCGTCACGACGAGGCCGAGCTTGGCGGCTTCCTCGCGCGTGACCTCGAAGACCTCGTGCAGCGGCGTCGTGCGATAGGAGAGCAGGTTGATCGACACCTGGGCCTGGCGATACTGCTCGATGGTCCAGCCGATCGCCTTCACCGCCCTGAGGCGTCCCGGCACGCGCAGTTCCTTGCCCGCGGCATCGGTGACGACCTGGCCCTTCGCGTCGCGCTTCAGGCGACCCGCTTCGCGGATGTTGAGCGCCACTTCGTTCGCCAGCTTCTGTTCGCGCGTGTTGACGTTGACGTTGTAGGCGATCAGGAACTCACGCGCTCCGACGACCGTCGCGCCGAGCCGGGCGTTGAAGGTCGCCGGGCCGGCATCCGGCGCCCAGGCCGGGTCGGCGAGCTTCTTGCGAAGCGCCTCGTACTCGCCCGTGCGGATGTCGGCGAGGTTGCGCCGCTCGGGCCGCGTCGCCGCGAACTCGTAGAAATAGACGGGCAGTGCGAGCGCTTCCGCCATGCGGCGGCCGAGTTCCCGCGCCGTCTCGACGCATTGGTCCATCGTCACACCGGATATCGGCACGATCGGACAGACGTCGAGCGCGCCCATTCGCGGATGCGCGCCCTGGTGTTTCGACATGTCGATGAGCTGCGCGGCTGCGGTCGCGCCGCGGAAGGCCGCCTCGGCGACCGCATCCGGCGTGCCGACGAAGGTGTAGACCGTGCGGTTCGTGTCGGCGCCCGGGTCCACGTCGAGCAGGCGCACGCCGCTCGTTCCGGAAATCGCGCGCGCGATCGCGTCGATGATTGACTGGTCGCGGCCCTCGGAAAAATTCGGGACGCATTCGACGAGGGCTGTCACCGATTCTCCCTGGGTCTCATCGAGCGAAGAGCCGTCCCGCGATATCGCGGAACGCCTTGAACTCCAGCGCATTGCCGCTGGGATCGAGCAGGAACATCGTCGCCTGCTCGCCGGGCTGGCCGGCAAACCGCAGGTGCGGCTCGACGACGAAGCGCGCGCCCGATTCTTTCAGTCTGGCCGCCAGCGATTCCCAGGCCGGCATCTCGAGCACGACGCCGAAGTGCGGCACCGGCACGTCGTGTCCGTCCACCGGATTGCTGCCGGCCCGCGCCGCGTGGCCCGATTCGATCACGTGGCAGACGAGCTGGTGGCCGTACAGGTCGAAGTCCACCCACTCATCGGAACTGCGCCCCTCCGGGCAGCCGAGCACGCCGCCGTAGAACGCGCGCGAGGAAGGCAAGTCACGCACCGGAATCGCGAGGTGAAACGGCGTGAGTGCCATGCGATCAGGCTGCGAGCTTCGCGTCCATCGTGATCTCGGCGCGCAGCACCTTGCTGAGCGGGCAGCCGGCTTTTGCCTTCGCCGCCGCCTCGTCGAACTTCGCGCGGTCCGCCCCTGCGGCCTGCACCGAGACGTCGAGGTGCACTTTCGTGATCGTGAACCCGGTGTCGAGTTTCTCGAGCGTGACGGTCGCGCCCGTATCGATACGCTCGGGGCGGATGCCGGCTTCGCCCAGCATCAGCGACAGCGCCATCGAGAAGCAGCCGGCGTGCGCGGCAGCGAGGAGCTCCTCGGGGTTCGTGCCGGGCTCGCCCTCGAATCGCGTGCCGAACGAGTAGGGCGAGGCGGCGAGCACCTTGCTCTCGGTCGTGATCGTGCCCTTGCCGTCCTTGATGCCGCCCTGCCAGACGGCGGATGCCTTGCGCTTCATGGCTTACTCCGGTTTCCTGCGCGGTCGTCGCGTGCTCAGATAGTAATGCCATAACAGCCGTGCCGCGACCGATCGCCACGGCGCCCAGTCCGCGCTCAGGGCGAGCTGGGTCCGGTGATCGGGCCGGGCGCGCAGCGACTTCACTTCCTGGAGCGCGACCGCAAGCGCGAGGTCCCCGGTCGGCCAGACGTCGGGACGGCGCAGCGCCATCAGGTAATAGATGTCCACGCTCCACGGCCCGATGCCGCGGAGCGCCAGCAGGGCATCGCGGCCTTCCTCGTCCGGCGCGCGGGCGATGTCGGGCAGGCGCAGGCCGCCGCCTTTCACGGCGCGCGCGAGCTCGTGGCAGTAGGACGCCTTCTGTCGCGTGAGGCCAAGCCGGTGCAGGCCCAGGACGCCGCGGCGCGATACCGTCTCCGGCGTCATGCCGCCGATATGCGCGCGCACGCGGCGAAACAGGCTCCGCGCCGCGACGATCGACACCTGCTGCTCGAGCACGATGTGGACCAGCGTCTCGAAGCCGGGGCGCCGGCCCCACATCGGCGGCGGGCCGTTCTGTGCGAGCAGTGCGCGAAGTTCGGGATCGCGGCGCGCAAGGGCGCGCGCGCCGGCTTCGAGCGAAGCACGGGTCAGCGCCCGCGGCGGGATCACGGGTTGCGGAACCTCACGCTGAAGTGATGGCTCGAAAGCTCCATCCCCTCGCGGAGATAGAACGCATGCGCGCGCTTGCGCTGCACGCCGGAATCGAGGTGAAAGGCATCGCAGTCGTTCTCGACCGCGAGCGCGCGCAGCCACGCGAGGAGCTTCTGCCCGTAACCCTTCGAGCGCTCCGCGTCGGAAGTGACGAGGTCATCCACGTACAGATGCTTGCCGTAGAACAGGTTGGTGGAGATCCGGTAACCCGCGACTGCGACCACGCGCCCGCCGTCGCGGATGCAGGCGAGCCGCAGCCCGTCCTGCTCCATCCTGCGGATGAGCGGCAGGAAAGTATCGCGCTTCAGGTGCGGGCGGAGTTCCGCCATCACCTCGTAGCAGTCCTGGACCTCGCCGTCGCTGACGGCAACTTCGGGTTCGTTCATGCCAGCCATTCCCAGACCTCGCCGTCTTCCGGGTGGACCAGCGGGCGGTCGAGCCGGAATCCGAGTTTGCGCAGGATCGCGGTGGAGGCATTCTCGACCGGAAGCGTCTGCGCCGCAATGACGAGCCGCCGGTCCGCGCGGCGCGCGATCTCGACCAGTGCCTGCGCAGTCCGCGTCGCGAAACCGCGGCCCTCGAACTCCGGCACGGTGAAGTAGGCGATCTCGACCCGGCCGTCCTTGGGCGCTTCCTTGAATCCGCCTCCGCCGACCGCGATGCCGGCGGTCACCGCGAAATAGCCGGCCCACGGCGGCACGAAGCCGACTTGTGCGTACCACGCGGCGGACATCGCGCAGCTCTCGCGCGCAAAGTCCGGCAGCACGATGCCGGGTTCGCGGGGGAATCCATCGGCGCCGCCGGGCACCAGCCGGAAGTCGGGCGTCATGAGAGGCGGCTAGGCCGCGGTACCCGTTGCGTAGAACGCGACCGCCGCGATCGCGAGAAACACCAGCCATGCGAGATGCCGGCCGCGCGAGGCGAACAGGATCGTCGCGGCGGTCACGAGCATGATGACCGCGACCACGGTGAGCGAGCGCTCCTGGGTCAGCGCGTCATCCGCAGCGAACCACAACAACGCGGCGAATCCGAACCACGCGACGGTCGTGATGTGCCAGGCGAAGCGCAGCGTGCGCACGCCGAAGGTTGTGCTGCCGAGCAGCGTCGGCAGGTCCGGCCGGCGGAACAGCCGCATCAACAGGTATTTTTCGCCGAGCACCGAGTGCGCGATGCCGACCGCGACCGTGAGGCCTGCGGCGACGGTCAGCAGCGTCGAATGGGTCATGCCGGGGTCACTCCTCGATGCCGGGTGCAAGCCGTACGTAGAGAACCGTGTCGATCACCTGGCCGCCCTTGATCGTATCCTCCCTCGGGCCGTCCCCGCGGCGGAAGCCGCATTTTTCCAGCACGCGCATGGAGGCCGGATTGCGCGCGAACACCGGCGCCTCGAGCCGCCGGTAGCCGAGGCGCAGGAGCGCGTGGTCGGCGACGAGCCTCACGGCCCGCGTCATGATGCCGCGGTCCCAGAACGGCTCGCCGAGCCAGTAGCCGAAGTGTCCCGTCGTGGCCGGCCCGCTATCCGCAGGCCGGACGCCGATGCCGCCGACGGCCACGCCTTGTACTTCGATGGCCCAGTCGGTGCTGCCGGGATTGTCGGCCGTGCGGCCCAGCCAGAAATCGGCGTCCGCCTCCGTGTAAGGGTGCGGGAACCGGTCGAGCAGGTTTTGCGAGACGTTGCGGTTGTTGGCGAAGCGCAGCAGCGACTCGCGGTCGCTGGCGCGCCAGTGGCGCACGATGGGGCGGGTGCTGTCCTCACGCATGTCAGCGCGGACCGGCCCCGATCGCGGCCTCATCGTATTCGGCGCCGTGCTTCTCGCGGAAGGCCTGCCACTCACGCAGGCTGGTCCAGCGGTCGGTCGTCACGTAGAACGCCATCAGAGATACCCGAGCGGCTGTCGTCAGCCGATCTTTGATTTCAGCCAGGTCTCGGCTTCCGCCACGGTCTTGAAGACGCTCATCGGCATGCCGCGATTGTTCGCGACGGTCTCGGCAAACTTCATCAGCTCGCCCTGCGCATTCACGTCCACGTAGGCGACCGTATCGAACATGCCGGGTGCGCTCACGCTGCCGCTTGAGGCAATCTGGTAGATGTCCCAGGTTTCCAGGCGCCGGCCCTTGAGGTTCTCCTCGATCAACACGTGCTTGATGCCGCGCTGCTGGCATTCCCGCTGGATGTCCTGCATGTAGAGCATCACGTTCTCAAGCGTGTTCGCTCCCGTCACCGTGACGTGCAGATAGCCGGGCTTCTCGGCGACCGAGACCTGGTAGCTCATCGCCATTTATTTATCGCGCATTTCGCCGCGGGCCGCAAGAACGAGCGCAAAGGCGATCGCGCCCGGAAGCGCCTGCGTCAGCAGGATCGAGGTTTTTGCCGTCAGGCCGCCGAAGATGCCGGCGACGACGACGCAGCCGAGGAAGAAGAGCTTCAGGTCGCGGCGGCCGGTAGCGAGACCCCAGGCGAGGCCCGCGGCGAGGAAACCGTTGTACAGGCCCTGGTTCATCGCCAGCGTCTGCGACGCGGCCGCGAACTCGGGAGTCATCGCGAATGTCTTCTGCCCGAACGGGTGATTCCAGAAGAACATCTCGATCACGAGAAAGCCGGCGTGGGCGAGTGCCACGAATCCGGTCGCGAAATTCGCCAGTCTGCCGATCACGATCGCCTCACTCCTTCCGGCCCATGCGTTCGACCAAGGCAGCCATCGCCGCCGCGTCATCGCCGCCCAGGGCGGTGAGTCCGGCGACGACGCCCGCCTGGTCGCGCGGGGCCTGATTTTGACTCACTTTCCACTTGCCGACGAGCCGTTCGACCGGGATCTCCATCCCGACGATGGCGCCGACGAGCTTGTCGATGTACTCGGCGGGAGCGTCCTCGACTTTCCACGGGTCGGACCTGCCCTGTTCCTGGGATTCCGACAGCTGGCCGACGTGGCGGCGGATCCAGGCGGGGTCCTGCTGCAGGCGCACGCTGCCGTGCGCATGCACGACGACATAGTTCCAGGTGGGCACCATGCGCCCGGTTTCCCGCTTGGTCGCGTACCACGACGGCGTGATGTACTGCTCGACGCCCTGGAAGATCACGAGCACCCGCGGTTTAGCTGCGAGCTCCTTCCACACCGGGTTCGCGCGCGCGACGTGCGCATGCAGGACCGTGCCGCCGTCGTCCGCGACATGCAGCAGGAACGGGATGTGGTTGGCGTCGAGGCCCTGTTCGCCGGTCGTGACCAGGGCGCCGAGTGGATGAGCGCGGATGAGCGCGTGCAGGACTTCCGGCCTCGTCTCCTCGAAATGTTTCGGCTGGTACATCGGCTCTACTGCGCGCGGGCTGGCACGCGCTTGTAGTAGTACGCGGTCGGGCGCAGCTCGCCGTCCGGCATCGCTGCGTAATCCGGGATCTCGCCCACCTTCTGCCAGCCGAGATGCCGATAGACGAACTCCGCCGGCGACCCGGCGATCGTGTCGAGGATCAGCAGCGTGCGTCCGTTCGCCGCCGACCAGTCCTCGACCGCCTGCATCAGTGCGGTCGAGATCCCGCGGCCGCGGTGCGAGCGGCGCACGAGGAGCTTCTGCACCTCGGCGCGATGCGGGGAATTCTGCTTGAGGCTCAGGCTGAGCTGCACCGTGCCGACGACCTCGCCGTCGGCCTCCGCGATCCAGAGCACCATCCCGTCGTCGAGCGCGTCGAGCACCGGTGCCCAGTAGCGCCTGGCGGTTTCGCGCGTAATCGGCGCGAGAAAACCGACCGACGCGCCGTCTTCGACGGCGTCGATGAGGAGCGTGCAGAGGCCGTCCTGCACGCGCGGATCGCTGGACTGGAGGCGGCGAATCACGGGAGGGCATTCTGCCCGTGCACAGGCCTCCCGTTCAAACGGGTTGTCGTGATAGGCGTGGCGACCGCGGAGGAGCTGCCAGGCGCCCGAGAGTACATAGGCTGGAAGAAAGAGCGGGCCCCAGCGCTCGTACTGGCGCACGTGCACCTGCTCGTGGCTTCGCGAAGCGGCAAGCGCCGCCCGGTCGATGCCGAGGATCGCATGGCCGAGTGTGATCGCCTGGAACCGGAAGCCCGGCCGCATCGCGGCGAAACCGGCGCCGATCAGCCCGCCGGAAAACTCGACCGCGCCGCGCCGTATCTGCACCTGGCCGCCAAACAACAGCAGGGCGATACCGAAGGTCAGGCCGAGTACGGTGTTCGGGCTCGCCCAGGCATAGCCGAGGAACCGCCGGAGCATCACCAGTATTTCGGGTAGCGCGCCTCGCGCGTGGCGTTGTTGTAGATGAGCGCGACCGCGACCACGATGAGCGCGCCGGCGAGCGTCGGGAACAGCAGGAAATCCCAGCCTGGCTGCGTCAGGTACACGATCACCGGATTCGAGCCCGCGGGCGGGTGGGCCGTGCGGGTCGCCATCATCAGCGAGATCGCGGTGCCGACCGCCATCGCGACCACCCACCAGTGCGGGCCCAGCGTCGTGATGAAGGCGAGCCCGACCAGCGAGCTCAGGAAATGGCCGATGACGACGTTTCGCGGTTGCGCGAACGGCACGTCCGGGAATCCGAACACCAGCACGCAGGAGGCGCCAAAGGAGCCGAGCACGAGCATCACCGCGAGCTGGTCGGTCAGGAGCGCGACGGCTGCGATCGCAAGGAATCCGCCGAGCCAGGCGAGGGCGACCGAGCGGCTCGATGGCTGGGGCGGTAGCGCGGCGCTGTCGCCCTTGAGCTTGCCGAAAAATGACACTCAGGATCTCCTTGCGCCGGTCTGAGAAGCCTCGATCTTGCCGAGCAGCCACTGCAATCCCGCGAGGTGCTGCTGATCGTGGCTGCAGAGATAGTGTACGAGGCTCTGAAGCGTCACTCCGCCATAGCCTTCGAATAACGCCCGGCGATCGAGCTGGTCGGGCGTGAGTGTGGCGAGCAGGGCGACTGTCTCTGCCCTTGCCTCGCGGAATGACGCGAGCACAGCCTTCGCATCGGCATCGCGATAGCGCCGGTCCCTGGCCAGACCCTCGGTATCCATGGACCCGAGCGTCGGGTTCGTTTCGTCGAGCGTGCGGCGAATGCGGAGCTGGTATCCCTCGATCTCGATGTCGCGCACGTGGCACAGCTGCTCGATGGCGGTGAGCGGCTCGCTCGGCACGCCGTCCCAGGACGGCGGCGCCCACTGCGCGAACCCGGCGGGAATGGCGGCGTAGTGCGCCTCGAGCTGCGCGGGGAAGTTCCGCAGCGTGTCGAGCGTGACCGGGTTCATTCGGGCCTGCGGCAGACGGCTTCGATGTTGTGGCCGTCGGGATCGAGTACGTAGGCCGCGTAGTAATGTTCGGCATAGCGGTGCCGCGGGCCGGGCGCGCCCTGATCCGTTCCTCCGGCCGCGATTGCCGCCGCGTGGAAGGCATCCACCGCCGCGCGCGTGTCGGCCTGAAATGCGACGTGCAGCCGGCCCACGATCGGCGTGCCGTTTCGGATCCAGAACACAGGGTCCGGCAGCGCCCCGAATCCCGCGAGCTCGCGCCCGTCGTCGCGCCGGACGTCCATGACGGCCGCGAGGCCGAGCGGCGCGAGCGCCCGCACGTAGAACGCGCGGCTGCGCGCGATATCGCTGACCGCAAAGTCGATGTGATGAATCATGCCGCGGACCAGCCCATGTAGAATTCTAGCCGCAATGGACGACGCACCGTCAGCCTGGCATGCGGCGTGGATGATCAGTACGAGATCGAGCAGTTTGCGGTCGAGACCGCGCTGCAGTGGCGCGGCTCGAGGGTTTCTATGCGCAGACGAGCTGGCGCACGCGCATGCAGTGCGACGTGTCGTTCTAGCGCCCCGGGTCCGCAATGAAGCAGCAGGAGCCGGGGTAGGAGCCAGCCTACGCACACCCTGGAACTTTCCCGACCGGTCGCCACCACCGCCCTGCGTACAGTCTCCGCAAGGAGACTCCCATGTCATTTGCCTTGTATATGCTTGGGCTGGCGGTTCTGATCGGGGGCATCGCCTGGGCCCTGATTACGGCGGGAATCGCGACGACTTACATCGTGATCGCCTGCCTGATCGTGGCAGGCATCGGCATCATGACGGCCGTGTCGCGCACCCGCACGAAGGATCCGCCGGCCTGATGAAGAAGTTTCTCGCCATCTACATTGGCACGCCATCCGCAATGGAAAAATCCGGGTGGAACAAGTTGGACGCCAGGAAACGCAAAGAGCGCGAGGCGTCGGGTATCAAGGCCTGGATGGAGTGGGGAAAGGCCCGCAAAGCGGCCATCCTCGATCAGGGGAACCCGCTCGGCAAGACCAGGCGCGCGGACTCGCAGGGCATTGCGGATGCCCGGAACCACATGACGGGGTACGTGATCGTGCAGGCGGAATCTCATGAAGCCGCTGCAAAGATGTTCGCAGACCACCCGCACTTTACGATCTTCCCGGGCGACTCGGTTGAGATCATGGAGTGTCTGCCGCTTCCAGGGCAGTAAAGAAAGCGCGGACTCCAACCGCTCCGCTGTCAGTCGATGAATTTCCAGGTCACCGCGCCGTCGAAGCGCCGGATCCGGACGTCCTTGAGCGCCTTGGGATCCAGGTTCCGGGTATTCACGCCCATCCGCGAAGATTTCGTCGGCTTGACCAGTGACCAGTGCGTCACGCAACCGCAGCGGCGGCACCAGAAGTGGCGGATGCTCCGATCGCCCCAGATGTACGAGGCAAGCGATGCACAACCGCGGATGCCGACGTCGCCCGCACGGTAGTACGCCCAGAGCCCGCCGTAGCGGCGGCAGATCGAACAGTTGCAGTCCAGCAGCGACCGTGGCCGACGGGGCAATGTCAGCCTGACCGCTCCGCAGTGGCAGGAGGCCTCAAGCATCGATGGCTCGGGCAAGCAGCAGCCGGTAGCGCCCCAACCGGCACTGGAGGATCCAACGCAGGAAATGCCAGGCCAGTATCCAGCCGACAACCAGCGATACGGTGAATCCGACGACGTTTCCGACCACCTTGATGTCCTCGATTTCGGCGCCGGCGCTGAGGGCAACGAATGCGATCAAGATTCCGCAGAGCACCGAGATCAGATAGCCGACAACGAATGCGGCAACCGAAAGGACCAGACTGCGCCACATGAATCCCCAGAAAACGCCGAATTGATCCCGCTTCGACAGCGTGTCGAACTCGACGACTTCGTGCCCTGAAACGGTTGCCGGTGTCATGCGAGGCAGGGCATCGAGCCTGCTGCCTGCAACCTGCGACACCGGCGGTTGATTCTCAGCAAGGCCGCGCTTTCGCATCTCTTCGCCGAGCCGCGACCTGTTGATCGGGAAGCGCGCCCTGTCAATGCTCGCTTCAGCCTCGCGCAGTTCGCGGAGCGAGTAGTTCGTGAAATCGAGGTTGCCGTCCATAAGTGCAGCTCCAGCGTCTGAAGGGCATCGGTTCCAGTCAGCGGTCCCGTGTCCGCGTTCGGCGGCCTCGTTCCATATGTCCACGACACAACGCCGCACGGCGCAGGCGATGGGCCGCCATCGGCGCCCGGATGTAGTGAAGCAAGCCATCGAGCCCCAGAATCGCATAGCTCGCCATCAGGAAGAGCCCGAGGAACGCATGACGGCCGCGGTAGAGGAGCAGGAGCCAGGGCAAGGCGCGCGGGGCGACGACCGATCGGTCAGCTTGCATCACGTCGCCGCCCTTCGAAAGAACACGATCCGCCAGGCCGGTCCGAAGACGAACCAGAGGATGACGGATCCGAACGCGATGCGGAACCAGAGCTGGAGCGGCTGCGTGACGGCCTCATCGTCGATGAAGGCGATCAGCGCGATCAGGAGAACGATCGTGATGATCCAGCCGACGATGCAGCGCAGCCAGAGTCCGAATTCATATCGAACGGCGGGCCAGCCGCGGGAGGGCGCCTCGAGCGGCGGCGGACCGCCCGCGAACCGGTGAGCGAATCGTTGATCGGCCCACCGCACGGCCACGGAACCGAACGCAATCGTAAAGCCGACGTAGGCCGTGGCCAGGCCATGGGCAAAGGTGGCCGTTGTGCCGGCCCGGAGATCCACGGCCGTGAATGCAAGCAGCAGGAGATCCACGGCGGGCAGCGAGAGAAGCAGGGCGCGGCTGAGGCGTTCGCGCTGCAGCAGGTAGCGGGCGGCGAGCCCGAGCACCAGCACGATCCAGAACGCCGCCTCGCAACCGACGATCAGCCAGTAGAGATAGGTGGACTGGGTTTCCATTCCTCAATCTGTAGTGCTGGAATTCATCTAGTCCGCCGCTTTGGGAGAGCCGAGACTCTTGCCGTAGAACCCCGACCGATCGAAGCAACAAACGCGGCGCTTCCCGCCAGCGAGCATCTCGCAGGCACCATCGATCCGACGCGCGCGAGTCTCCGCCCGCTTGGCGGACGTGATCCACAGGATCCAGTCTCTGCGTGCAACAGGCGTGATGTCGGACCACAGCGCCCGCGCCTTCGGGGCGGCAGCGAGAGCCTTCCGCAGGTCTGCCGGTACCCTGGATTCCGCTTCCTTTCCGGCTGACATGATCTCCAGCGTCACCACGTCGCCTGCGTCCGCGCCCGCGGCTTCGCGCAGCTTCCGGCTCACCTTGAGCCAGTGGCTTTGTTGGCCGTCCGGTTCGAGCGTGGCTCGAAAGGGATGGCCATTGAGGGAGCCTTCAACCGTCGTCATGCCCCGCGTGGCGAGCTTGGCGCTCGCGCTCGTTGGCAGGACAAGAAAGTTCCAGGAGCCGCCCTTCGCAGGCGTCGCCGGCCGCAGGAGTCTTGCTCTGCAACGAAACTTCGAAGCGGTCTTGGTCATCTCGGCGTGGTTCCCTCGCTCAGTATGAGCATTGAGCTGTCGATTGACTAATGTACGGGGTCAAGGAACGGTGTGTTGGGATCACTCTCGGCGGCATCACCATCGCCCCACCAGCTTTGACCGTGATTGGCCCGCGCTCAGAACGCGCACCTCCTGGGCCTCACCTTTGGGCATGCCTTACCACATCTCATTCGCCATCTTCTTGCGTCGGGCCAACTCCTTCTCGCTCGGCTCGGCACTCGCGAACGAACCAGGCCGGATATCGCCGCCTGGTACATAGGTACTCATCACAACGCCGGTGGTCGAAGCCTGAGAGCGAACGAGCCGCAGCGCCGATGGCTTGGCAGTCTCGCTGAAGAGGCGCTTGCCCCGCCCAAGCACCACTGGAAAAGTCCACACGTTGTACTCATCGATCAGTGAGGCGGCCTGCAGCGTTTGAATCAAATTGCCGCTGCCAATCATCTGCAGATCGGGGCCCGGTTTGGCCTTGAGAGCGATGATTGCCAAGACGACATCGCCGTGGAGCAGGGTCGAGTTGTTCCAGTGGAGCATCGTCAACGTGCGCGAAGCAACATGCTTCTTCGCCGCATTGAACGTCTTCGCAATCGGGTGGTCATCCGGCTGATAAGGCCAGTACGCTTCGAATATCTGATACGTCCTGCGCCCGAGCACCAGCTCGCGATTCTTGCCGTCGAAACCTGCTGCGGACATGTCCACGCTTTCGTCGTGCGCGTAGCCGAACATCCAGCCGCCAAGGGTAAAACCGCCAGTGGGGTCTTCTTCCGGCCCGCCGGGTGCTTGCATGATTCCGTCGAGCGACGCAAACGTGGATGCGATGAGTTTTCTCATGGAAACACTCCTGCCGTGCATGGTTAGACGGCGGCGTGCTGACGTGCGGTGATCTCGCCGCAAAGCTGCTTCATGTTTTGCTGCACGGCCAGATCGTACGCGCATTGTCCGGAAAATCCCGGCGCGCCTGTACCCCGCATCGTCAAATCCGCCCCGGCATGCACGAGTGCCAGAGCAACCCTTTCATGACCTGCCAGGATCGCCAACATCAATGCGGAGAGTCCGTATTTCGCAGTGGCGTCGAGGTTTGGGCCGTGGCGCATCAAGGTATCAATGACATCAAGGTTTCCGTTGTGTGCGGCCACCATCAGCGCGGTCTGTCCATATCGATCACGCGAATTCACGTCGACGCCCGAGGCAAGCTGCTCTTCAATGCCGACCACGTCTCCAGCGCGTACCGCGCGCTCGAATTCCGGGCGCATTCGTTTGGCTTCCATCTAGCGCGGACTCATGAACTAACTGCAACCGGTTTTTGGTTGAAGGAAGTGATCTGGCAGAGTCGGAGATTCTCGTTTTCGCCAAGAAAAGGGAATGATCCATGAGCTGTCACGAGATCACTTCTGCCGAGAGGTATAGGCTCTCCGCCCTGCGAAGGCAAGGACTGGGCAACCCACTGATCCGCCAGTACCTGCCTAACCAGACTCAGGAAGCGACATGCCTGCAAGACACCAGCACAAATCTTCTTCGCCGCCTGATCAGCGTTGCACTTCGAAGTTGATGTCACGCCAGAATCTCCCAGCGCACACCGAGCGCGCAGGGCGCGATGACAAGGCGCGCGTCTTGCCAGCACTTTTGAGACGACGTAACCGGAAACACCGACGCCCAAGCTCGGCGAAAGTTGTTCCAAAGGTCGATCGGCGTCGTGGACGCGCCGGCTGTGTGGGCTGGCCCACAGACCCTGACCAGCCGCGCACGTAAGCTCCAGATATCATGCCGGCGGCGCAAGACCGGTGTGGTCATTCACAAACCAGGAGCGGCAAGATATGAAGAAGTCTAGAGGTACACGGATGGCAGCAGCCAAGAGACGCGCGGCCAAGACGACTGGCGGGAAGGGGTTAATCAAGAACCGCCGTGCCGGCAAGAAGATCATGAAGACCTGAGAGGGCGCAGCTCTTCACGCCACGGCCGCTTTAAGAGGCGTCCCTCCAGGAAGGCTGTGACGCCCAACGCATGGCTGGACGGCACTTTGTCATGGCGATGGCTTCCGACTTGCCTGAATGTCTTTCTTGGTCATCTGTGGCAAGTCATCAGCGATGTGGTCCCAGGGGGCCTTGAATTCTATGTAGATGTGCTTGTCTGGCCTGATGAGGGGATCGTCATCGAGGGCGCCCGCTGGTATCTCGAACCAGGGCTGTCGAGTTTTTGATGGGTTTGGCACCTGTGAGCCGCAGCGGCTGCAGAAACTGGTGTCATATGGGGGAGGCGATTCGCTAATCGGATGTTCGTACGTCTTGATCAAGTCCGCGCCTTGAAGAAGACGGAAATCCTCACGACGCACTCCAAGCCAGGTGAGGTAGGCGGATCCGCTGACCTTTCGGCAACGAGTGCAATGACAAAGCTCAAAGGGTCCGACTGCGCGTTCGATTTCGAATCTGACGCCACCACAGAGGCAGCTACCGCGGAGCATTGCACACCTCCTTATCCAGGTTCCGTCCAACGTCTGAGTTGAGCGGGCCGCGCACTAGACTTGGACATTCTTGGCAAGGGTCTTGAATCTTTCGCCGCTCTTCTGAACTACCGTAATTGTTACGTGCCCCGTCTTGCTCGTCCGGATATCTCTGACGGTTCCGGATTTCCCCTTGTGGGTGCCCCCAACAACATTGCAGTGCGCGCCATCCTTGAGTTTGCTTGCCTGTTTCGCTTTCACTCAGTGACTCCCACCAAAGCGATCATTACCTGTCTGCGTGGCCCAACGTCCGCGATCAGCGGCGGCACGCTGCATCGCACTGTTGGGCCGCAGTGCTCTAATTTGATTGGCTCTTTGTCGGAACAGTATCGATAGGCCCCTCGTACGCAATAAAGAGGACGCAGGGATCGCCATTTGCGCAGCTGGCCTTATGAGGCAGCTTGGCAGTGCCGTATGCATACATGCCCGGCTTGAGGACGATGGGCTGCTGGCCGTCGTAGGAAATTTCCAGTTGTCCGGAAACCATGACTATGCGCTCAGGCGAGGTATGCCAGTGACGGGGAATAGTAAAGTTCGCCGGGACTTTGAGGAAGATATCTGCATTGTTCTTCCACAAGTCTCGGTGCAGGACCGCAATTTTACAGCCCTTCGGGATGAAGGCAGGGCAATCCCCCCACTTAAGCTGGGTGTCAATGACTGAGAAGGTTTGTGCTGGCTTTTGAGCCGGCTTGTCCGCCATTGCCAAGGGGGTGATGAGCACTAAGGCGGCTGAAAAAACGTATCGAAGCAACTGTGACACGTTACATCTCCGTCAAGTGAGCGAAACCGACCTTTGCAACAGCACGACCGCTGCATCGCATCGCATAGCTAGGCGTAGCGGGTTCATAGCGGCACACCCAAGCGCTGCAATAGCCACACGAGCCCGAAGTATGCGCCGACGGTGACCGAGCAGGAGACCATCAGGCTGGGCCAGAAATGCCAGCCGGCGCCGAGTAGCATGGGCAGAAGCGCAAACAGCGGCAGGGATGCGATCACGAGCCAAAGAATGCCACGTGAAAGGTTTGCAACCAGTTGCGAGTTGCCGGTATCGGCGTAGAGCCAGACAAAGGCCAAGAGCGATGTGAGCGGCAGGGAGGCCAAAACGGCGCCCCACAGGGTGCTGCGCTTGGCAATTTCCGAGACCGCGACCACGACCGCCACGGTAACCGCGATCTTCAGGACGAACTGCCAGGTCATTCCTGGCTACGCCTAACGTCCGCGATCAGCGGCGTGACGACAAGCGCCGAACGCTGCATCGCATTGTTAGAGGTCACGATCCACGCGCTCCTGCCACGCGATCGGTTCGCGTGCCATGTGCAAGGCGGCGATAATCGAGATGTAATCCGGACCCTGAATGAAGTACACGGCGTATGGAAATCGTCGCAGGAGCGCACGTCGCGCCTCGTCCCGAACGCACTGGAATCTGAGTGGCTCACGTTCGATGTCAGAGATGCAACGTGACATCTCGGCTAGAAAGCGCTCACCAAGGCGGGCTTGCTGAGATTCGTACCAGGCGTAGCCCGCGCCAATGTCCGCCTCCGCCTCGGGTCGGACAATCAGCCGCACGTCAGGCCTGCTTGAGGATCCGCGCCCTTACTTCCGGCCAAGGCGAGCCAGCGGTCGGGTTCTTCCGGTAGGCATCAATCCGTCGATCCAGCTCTGCTTCCTGAGCGGGGGTCAGCTGGAGGGCTTCCGGAGCCTCGGCAATGCTGTCCCAAATGGTTTCCACGAGCTTGAGCCGATCGGCGATCGGCAGAGCCAGGACCTCGGCAATGCTGATTGCTTTCATGGCCTGAATCTACCACCAACTTCAGCGCTGGCCAAACCGTGACTTATCGTGACCTCTAACGTCCGCGATCAGCGGCGGCGCGCAGTCGGCGCGCCGCTTGCTCGATTTGCAAGCCGCGTGACGACAAGCGCCGAACGCTGCATCGCATTGTTAGGTGTCTTGTCAGGCGGCCACTCGAGAGACTCGCAGTTCCTTGCGGCGCTTTTCCGCATGCCACAGGTCGTACTGCGTCTGCTGGTTCATCCAGCTCTCGGAACTGGTGCCAAAAGCGATCGATAGCCGCACCGCCATCTCCGGACTGATGCCGGCACGGCCGTTGAGCAAAGTCGACAACGTCTTGCGACTGATGCCCAAAGCGGCAGCCGCGTCCGTGACCGAGAGATCCAGCGGCTCGAGACAGAGCTTGCGGATAATCTCGCCAGGGTGGGGAGGGTTGTGCATCCTCATAAGCTACCTCAGTGATAATCCTCGTAATTGACGTCTACCGCATCCTTGCCTTCGAATCTGAATGTAATGCGCCAGTTACCACTGACGCTCACAGACCAGGTGCCGCTCCGACCGCCTTTCAATGGATGAAGCCTGAGGCCAGGAAGGCCCATGTCGCTTGCGGCCGTAGCCGCATTCAGGGCCGCAAGAATCAAGCTCAGGCGCTCGGCCTGCGCAGCTTGGATTCCGGCCTTGGAGCCCGTTGCAAAGAACTTCGCCAAGCCCTTGTGACGGAACGAGCGGATCACGGGACGAAGTGTAACCCATAACGTTACGGGTTACAAGACACCTAACGTCCGCGTTGAGCGGGCCGTGGTACAGCCCGACCAGGCGCCGCAGGCGCGATAATCTTCTGCGCGCCTGCGGCGCGCTCGCTCAACGCTCTCACGGACCGCTCCAACGCATTGTTAGGCAACGCTCAATTGTCGGGCAGTTTGGCGAGACCAGAGTACGGCGATTCACTGTCCAGAGCCAACGGTGCGCTCCAGGTCAAGTCTTTCAGCGCGTTGGGCCGATACTTCGTAAACGCGTATACGTCTTTGCCGCTGCGGACAAAGAGGTGGGCCGGCCAACCATTGGACGGCAAGGGCACCAGAATCTCGTCAACGGGGAGTTGTACCTCCTGAAGATCGAGCATCTGGGGAGTTGAGAAGCGAATGTGTACCGACGAGTCCGAGCTCAACGCATCTATCCAGGAGGTTGGCAAGACTGCGTAGGCAGTGGAATCAACTGAACATGACTCCAAGAGCGAGATCGACCTTGCAACAAGCTCTGGATGAGAGGACGGAGTCACTTGCACGCCGAGACGCACCACACGAACTACGGTGTCCGCAGCGCTACTTGCGGCGACATAGAGAAAGAGAGCAAGCGCGGCAATCTTCACCGACCCTCTCTTGAGCGTTGCCTAACGTCCGCGATCAGCGGCGGCGCGCAGTCGGCGCGCCGCTTGGCCGCGATGCAAGCGGCGTGACGACAAGCGCCGAACGCTGCATCGCATTGTTAGGCCGCAGAGACAGTCAGCTTGACGCCAAGACTCTGCAATACCCTGAGCACGGTGTCGTAGCGCGGTTTTGCGCCCGGGGTCAGCGCCTTGTAGAGGCTCTCGCGACCAAGGCCCGATTCTTCCGCGATGCTGCTCATGCCACGGGCCTTCGCGACGTTTCCGACCGCGGCAAGGAAAACGTCGGGATCGGGATCCTCGAGCGCCGCAGTGAGGTACTCCGCAACCACCTCGTCGTTGGTGAGGTAGACGCTAGGGTCAAATTCCTTCAGCTTGGCCATGGATTCACTCCAATTCCGCGAGCAGGCGCCTGGCGCGGGCAATGTCCCGCTGCTGGGATGATTTGTCGCCACCACACAGCAAGATAATCACGATCTCCCCGCGCGGCGCGAAGTAGAGGCGGTAACCAGGGCCGACAAATATCCGCATCTCATGAAGTCCGCCACCGAGGCTTTTGCTGTCACCCAAATTTCCGAGTCGTACGGAATCCAGCCGAGCCAGGATTCGGGCCGTACCCTTTGCGTCTCGCAGCCCAGCCAACCACTTGGAGAAGACCTCCGTTCGCTGGATCTGATACACATACTGAGTGTATCCGAACGGATACAGCGATGCAAGTGCGGAAAATCCGATCGCTGCGGCCTAACGCCCGGGTTGAGCGGGTCGCGGCACGCAATTTCTAGGCGCGGGGGGCGATACAATTTTCCGAGCGCCGGTGGCGCCCACTGCCAATCCTTTCACGGCCCGCTCCAACGCATTGTTAGGCGTCACTGCCTTTTCGAAGACAACGCTTGCCTGCAAACTAGTTGGCAACCTTGGTCCAGCCAACAGCCAAACCGTTCTCAACTTCCATGCCAACGCCTCTAGC
>JANNHT010000223.1:0-7254 GCA_031404555.1 Gammaproteobacteria bacterium | reverse complement strand
CGACACTGCTCCGCGTCTGGCGCGAGGCGATCGACCTCGTCTACAACCAGGTGGAGTGCCGCAAACCTGTCGTGTCGGCGATCCGGGGAACGGCCGTCGGCGCGGGTCTCGCGGTTGCGCTGCTCGCCGACGTTTCGGTTGCTGGAAAGACCGCGAAGATTCTCGACGGGCACACGCGCCTCGGCGTCGCGGCGGGCGATCACTCGGTGATCATCTGGCCGCTGCTCTGCGGCCTCGCCAAGGCGCGCTACTACCTGCTGACCAACGAACCGCTGACTGGTGTCGAGGCCGAACGCATCGGGCTGGTGTCGCTCTGCGTCGAGGACGAGCGCGTGCGCGAGACCGCGCTCGGCATCGCGGTCAAGCTCGCTGCCGGCAGCGGCAGCGCGATCGCCTTCACCAAGCACGCGCTCAACAACTGGCTGCGGCTCGCCGGGCCGAGCTTCGATGCCTCGCTCGCACTCGAATTCCTGGGATTCCGGCTGCGCGATGCGAAAGCCGGGCTCGACGCCGTGCGCAATCGCCGCCCGCCGGATTTCGACCGACGCTGATCCGCCGCGCGGCTGCATTGCGGTTCCCGACAGCCGCCGCTAACATTCCCTCCGCCTTGGGGTGGTCTGACTAGACCTGAGATGCCGGTTGCCTTCGCGGCTCACCGGCGAACCCGTTGAACCTGATCCGGTTAGGACCGGCGTAGGGAGCAGGCTTGTCGATCCGCCTGAAGTTGTCGTTGTTCCTGGCACTGACCGCCATCCTGCCCGCGCATGCCGGGACACCGCCCGTACGGCTTGAAGAAGTCGTCGTGACTTCTGTGCTGCGACCCGTGCCGGTGGCCCGGCACCCCGGTAGCGTGTCCGTCATCGCGGGCCAGGACCTGCGGGACTCCGCGGTCGTCCACCTTGAGGAGCTGCTGCCGCAGCTGCCGTCGCTGTCCTGGGCCGGCGCGAGTTCACGTCCGCGCTACTTTCAGCTGCGCGGCATCGGTGAACTCGAGCAGTACCAGGGCGCGCCGAACCCTTCGGTCGGATTCCTGCTGGACGAGATCGACTTCAGCGCGATCGGCATGATCGCCTCGCTGTTCGACGTTGAGCAGGTCGAGGTGCTGCGCGGCCCGCAGGGCACGCGCTACGGCGCCAATGCGCTCGGCGGGCTGATCAAGCTCAAGACGAGCGAGCCCGCAGCGGAGCGCACGGCCGAGGTCGAGGCCGAGATGGGCGACGACGGGCTGTGGGGCGCGGGCGTGGTCGCCGGCGGCGGGCTGCCGTCAGGCCTGCCCGATGGCGCGTGGCGCGCCGTGTTCCATCGCTCGGCCAGCGACGGATTCCGCGACAACCGGTATCTCGGCCGCGACGACACCAACGGGCGCGACGAGACGATGGCGCGGCTCAGGCTCCGGCTCGAGGACGGCGATCGCTGGCGCGCCGATCTCGGCTTGATGCATGCGGATTTCGACAACGGTTACGACGCGTTTGCGATCGACAACCGTTTCGAGACGCTCTCGGACCGGCCGGGTCGCGACGCCCAGCGCTCGAACGGCGCCTTCCTCGACCTGACGTGGGCGGCAACCCCGCGGCTCGGGCTCCGTTCGATCACGACCTGGGCGGATTCCGGCATCGAGGCCAGCTTCGACGGTGACTGGGGCAATGATGTCGACTGGGGCGATGCGGGCCCTTACGATTTCTTCTCGCAGACCCTTCGCGACCGCAAGGCACTCGGCCAGGACCTGCGCCTGTCGTCTGACGGCGCTGGCGACTGGTCCTGGCTCGCGGGCGCCTGGTGGTCGCGGCTCACCGAGACGAATCACGTCGCCGACGATGGGCGGTATCTCGAGGACGCGTTCGTACGCCAACTCGACAGCCGCTACGAGGCGACAAGCGCCGCGCTCTACGGCCAGCTCGAATGGCGGCCCGGGCCGAAGTCGACCGTCGCGCTCGGCGCGCGCGTCGAGGAGCGCGACGCCCGCTACGACGACAGCGACGGCGTGCAGTTCGATCCGCGCGACCGCCTGTGGGGCGGGGAACTGTCGCTCACGCACCGGTTCGACGAGACGCGAAGCGCCTGGGCGAAGCTCGCGCGCGGCTTCCGGGCCGGTGGCTTCAACATCGGCACGGCCGTGCCGGCCGAGCGCGCCTCATTCGACCCGGAATACCTGTGGTCGGTCGAATCCGGATTCCGCTTTGGCGACGCCGCGGGCCGGCGCGCCGGCGAATTGGGCGTCTTCTACGTGCGCCGCGAGCACCTGCAGGTCGCGACGTCACTGCAGACCGATCCTGAGGACCCGCTGACCTTCATGTTCCTGACGGAGAACGCGGCGGGCGGCGAGGCCTGGGGTCTCGAGTCGTCGGCGAGCCTGGCGATGTCGCCGCAGCTGTCCCTGGATGCGATGCTGTCGTGGATGGAGTCGCGTTTCGGCGACTACACCTTCGGCGAACGGGATCTCGACGGCCGAGCCTGGGCGCACGCGCCCGAATGGAAAGCCGCGATCGGCGCGACCTGGCGGCATGCCGCCGGCTGGATGGCCCGGCTCGACGCCTCGGGCGAGGCCGGCTTCTACTACGACACCAGCCACGACCAGCGCTCGGACCCGCGGCTGCTGGTGAACCTGCGGGCAGGTTACGAAGCCGAGCGCTGGTCGGTCCACGCTTGGGCGCGCAACCTGTTCGATGAACGCTATCCGGTGCGCGGCTTCTTCTTCGAGAACGAGCCGCCGGACTTCCCGATGCGGCTATACCTGCGCTGGGGCGATCCGCGCCAGTTCGGCGTCACCGCCCGCTTCGCATTCTGAGGAGATGCCATGCATGTCGCCGTGGAGATGAGCCTGTATCCGCTGACCGAGCAGTTCGTCCCGCCGATCCTCGATTTCATCGGGCGGCTGAAGTCGCATCCGGGACTCGCCGTCGTCACCAACTCGATGAGCACGCAGGTGAGCGGCGAGTTTGACGCCGTGTTCTCGGCGCTCAGGGCCGAGATTGCGGCGAGCCTGTCGCGCAGGGAACGGGCGGTGTTTGTCATGAAGGTGCTGGGTGGCGGTGACTGAAGCATTCGCCGTCGCGCTCGGGTTCGTCTACATCCTGCTCGCGATCCGCCAGCATCGGGCCTGCTGGATCGCGGGCGGCGCGAGCAGCGCGCTCTATATCCTGGTGTTCCTGCAGGCGGCCCTGCCATTGCAGGCGATGCTGCAGATCGTCTACGTGATCCAGTCCGGCTACGGCTGGTTCCGCTGGCGGCCGGGCGGCGGCGAGTCGCGACCGCAGTCCTGGCCGCTGCGCCGCCACCTCGCCGCGCTCGCCGTCGTCGCCGTAGCCACGGCGGCCTGCACCGTGGCGCTCGGCCGGTCCGGCCTGTCGGCGGCGCCGCTCGCGGAGTCGCTCGGCGCCACGGCAAGCATCGCCGCGACCTGGATGCTCGCGCGACGCTGCATCGAGAGCTGGCTCTGGTGGATCGTGATCGACGCGGGGCTCGCCGCGCTCTTCCTCTCGCAGGGGCTGCATTTCACGGCAGCGCTCTATCTCGCCTTCGCCGCGCTCGCGGTCGCGGGCTGGACCACCTGGCGCCGCGATCGGGCGCTGCGAGAGGATCCGCGGATCGCGGCCATCGCGGCGGAGCTCGGGCTCGCGAAACCCGCCGTTTCCGAGCTTGCGGGCGGGCTCGTGAACCGCGTGCTGCGGCTTCGCGATGGTCACGAGGATCTCGTGTTGCGGCTCGCCGGACCCGAGACGCCGCACCTCGGCGCCCACCGCCAGTCGGAGATCGCGATCCATCGCCTGGCTGCGGCTGCAGGCCTCGCGCCCGCGATCGTACTCGCACGCCCGGAGCAGGGTGTGCTGGTCACGCGCCATGCGGCGGGACCGATGCTGACCGCAGAGCAATTCCGCTCGCCGGCCGTGCTCACGCGGGTCGGTGCGTGGATGGCGCGCCTACACGCGATCGATGCGCCCGCGGGCATTCCCGTCGTGGACTTCGGCGAGCGCGCCGCCGGCTACCTCGAGGCGATGCGGCGCCGGGCGCCAGGGCACGCGCTCGATGCGATCCGCGCAGCGCTCGCGTCGCGGCGGGCAGCATTGCCGCCACCCGTGCGCCTCGCCGCCTGCCATCACGACCTGCACCACCGCAACTTCGTGGATTCGGGCGAGGGACTCGTCGTGATCGACTGGGAGTATGCGGGGCCGGGCGATCCGGCCGCGGACCTTGCCTGCTGCGTCGGTTATCACCGACTCGACGCCGCCGGCATCGACGCGCTGCTTGCCGCCTACGGTGCGGACGGCGACATGCGTGAGCGCGTGCGCTCGCTGGCGTGGATCTTCGATTGCCTGTGGTATGGATGGAATGGCGCCGCCTCGATGGCCGGGCTCGGCGTGGACACCCGCGAACAGGCCGCGCTCGAGGCGCGACTTCACGCCTGAGCGGTTGCACGGAACCCGCCGCAACCGGCAAGATGCGCGACCCATGGCCGAGATCATCGTCACCGATCGCGACGGCGGAGAGCATCGCGTCAATGCGCGCGAAGGCGTCAGCCTGATGGAGACGCTGCGCGACTTCGACTACGGCGTCGCCGCGATCTGCGGCGGCATGTGCTCCTGCGCGACCTGCCACGTCTACGTGGCGGCGCCGTGGCTCGACAAGTTGCGGCCAATGCAGGGCGACGAGAAGGAAATCCTCCAGGAGCTCGAGAGCTACCGGCCACAGGGGTCGCGGCTGTCCTGCCAGATTCCTTTTGAAGCAGCGTTCGCCGGCATGGCCGTCGAGATCGCGCCGGAGGAGTGATCCCCGCTCAGCGCCGGTCGGCCTGGGCCGCGACCGCTTTCGCCGCCGCCTCGATCGCGGCGGCGTCCCCGAGGAACCGACGCGGCTTTGCCGGCCGCTGGCGCGCGTCGAGTTCGTAGAGGAGTGGCACGCCGGTCGGGATGTTGAACCCGACGATCGCCTCGTCGCTCATGCCATCCAGCATCTTCACGAGCGCGCGCAGGCTGTTGCCATGCGCGACGATCAGCACGTCCTCGCCCGCGGCAAGCGCGGGCACGATGCGTTCGCGCCAGCAGGGCATGACTCGGGCGAGCGTGTCCTTCAGCGACTCAGTCGTGGGCAGCGCCTCTGGCGCCACGCCGCGATAGCGGACGTCGAACTTCGGGTGGCGCGGGTCGTCGGCCGTGAGCGGCGCGGGCGGCATGTCGTAGCTCCGGCGCCAGACCTGCACCTGTTCCGCCCCGTATTTGGCGGTGGTTTCCGCCTTGTCGAGGCCCTGCAGCGCGCCGTAGTGGCGCTCGTTGAGCCGCCAGTCGCGCTCGACCGGGATCCACATCCGGTCCATCTCGTCGAGTGCGATCCAGAGCGTGCGGATCGCGCGCTTCAGCACCGACGTGAACGCACGGTTGAACTCGAAGCCCTGCTCGCGCAGCAGGATGCCGGCGGCGCGCGCTTCCTCGCGGCCCTGGGCCGTCAGGTCGACATCGGTCCAGCCGGTGAACAGGTTCTCGAGGTTCCAGGTGCTCTGACCATGGCGCAGCAGCACGAGCTTGCCGGGCACGGCGCCGACTCAGCGCTCGGCCAGGCGGCGCACGGCTTGCAGCGCAACCGACAGGGTCGGGAAATCGGCGCTGCCGGTCGCGCGCATTTCGCGCACCGTCCGGCTCAGGTTTTCAACCGTGGCTCCGCCGGCCGCGATCCAGGCGCTGACCCTGGCCGTCGCATCGCCGCGGCCGCCGCGCGCCAGCACCTGTTCGCAGAGGCGGCGCTGCAGGAAATACGCGTCTTCGCGCAGTGTGCCCCTGGCCAGCGCCTGGTAGTGGCCTTCGACGACGAGCCGCTCGATTTCCCCGCGGATCCAGTCGAGTCCGAGTGCCGCGCCCAGCGTGAAATAGGTCCGGGCCGCCTGGGCGATCGGCGCGCGCCGCGCCTGCGCGACCTCGACGATGTCGACGCCCGCGTGGATCGCCCCGAGACTTGCCACCCGCCGCGCCACGCGCGGCGGCACGCCGTCCTGCGCGAAGAGCTGCAAGGCGAGGTCGTAGCGTTCGACCTCGAGTCCCTCGATCAGCTCCGGCAGGTCGCGCATCAGTTCGGCGAGACCGGGCTGCAACCGCTTCACTGCGCTCTCGATGTCGAGGTCCGGGCCGAGATTGCGCAGCACCCAGTAGGTCAGGTGACGCAGCAGGCGGGTGGTCTCGTGCGCCATGTCGTATTGCAGCGCCGTCGCGGCGCGATCGTCGAGTGCCTCGATGTCAGCCCACAGTTCCCGCATCCCCGTGATCTCGCGCGCGATCGCAAACGCGCGGGCAATGCTGCCGACATCGGCGCCCGTGTCCTCCTGCGTGCGCAGCGCGAACACCGGCCCCATCCGGTTGACCAGGCTGTTGGTCGTCGCCGTCACGATGATCTCGCGGCGCAACTGGTGGTGCAGGATGGCGCGCGGAAAGCGCCGCTGGACCGGCTTCGGGAAGTAGCGCGTCAATTCGCCGCCGAGGAACGGGTCCTCGGCCACGTCCGAATCCATCAGCTTCCCGGACAGCCAGATCTTCGAATAGGCCAGCAGCATCGCGAGTTCGGGTCGCGTAAGGCCCTGGCCCTTGCTGTGGCGCTCGACGATCTCGTCGTCGGACGGCAGGGCTTCGAGCGCGCGGTCGAGCGTCCCAGCGCGTTCCAGCGCACGGCTCACGTGCCCGAGTTCGAAGATGCGCTCCTGTGCGCGTGCCTGCAGGCCGGAGATGGCCAGGCACTGCAGATAGTTGTTCCGCAAAACGAGCTCCGCCACTTCATCAGTCATGCTCGCGAGCAGACGGTTGCGCGCCTTGCGGCGCAGCCGCCCGGACTGCATCAGCGGGTTGAACAGGATCTTGAGGTTGACCTCGACGTCCGAGCAGTTGACGCCGGCGGAGTTGTCGATGAAATCGGTGTTGATGCGCCCGCCGGCCTGCGCGTACTCGACGCGGCCGCGCTGCGAGAAACCGAGGTTGCCGCCTTCGCCGATCACGCGGCAGCGCAGCTCCGAGCCATTGACCCGCACCGCGTCGTTCGCACGATCGCCGATCTCGGCATGGGTTTCCCCGGCGGACTTCGCGTAGGTTCCGATGCCGCCATTCCAGAGGAGATCGACCGGCATCTTCAGGATCGCGCGGATGACCTCGACCGGGGTCGCTGCCGCGGCGTCGATGCCGAGCATCGCGCGCGCCTCGGCGGAAAGCGCGATGGACTTGTTCTGTCGGGAGTGGATGCCGCCGCCTTTCGACAGCAGCCTGGCGTTGTAGTCCTCCCAGCTCG
>JANNHT010000222.1:0-4397 GCA_031404555.1 Gammaproteobacteria bacterium | reverse complement strand
CGCCGCGGGCGAGATCTGCGTGGCGCTCGGCTGGAGCGGCGACGTGTTTCAGGCGCGCGACCGCGGCGCGGCAGCAACCAGGCCCGTGAAGATCGCGTATGCGATTCCGAAGGAAGGCGCGATCAATTATTTCGACATGCTGGCAGTGCCCGCCGATGCGCCGCACCCGGGCAATGCGCACGCATTCCTGAACTTCCTCATGGAGCCGGCGGTGATCGCCAAGGTCTCCGACAAAGTCCGCTTCGCCAATGGCAATGCCGCGGCGCTGCCGCTGCTGGATGAAGTGATGCGCAACGACCCCAACGTCTATCCCAACGATGAAGTTCGGGCGCGGCTGCATCCAGATCTCGCCGAGTCACCCGAATTCAGCCGCGAGCTGAACCGCGCTTGGACGCGCATCCGTACCGGTCAATGACGGGTGCGCCGCCGGCCGGATAACGGGCTCCTGCTCGCGGCGGCATTCTTCCTGTCGGCCTGCGGCGGCGATGTCGCCACACCCGCGGCTTCATCGGCGGCGGAGGTCGTCCACGTCTACAACTGGACCGACTACATCGGCGTCGCCACGATCACGGACTTCGAGGCGCGGACCGGAATCCGGGTGGTCTACGACACCTATGATTCCAACGAAGTGCTCGAGACCAAGATGCTGACCGGCCGCTCGGGGTACGACGTCGTGTTCCCGTCCGCGGTGCCGCTCTCGAGACAGCTCGCCGTCGGCGCGCTCCAGCCGCTCGACCAATCGAAGCTGCCGAACTTCGTCCACATGGATCCGGAGGCGATGCGCCGCATCGCGGCGAACGATCCGGGCAACCGCTACGCGATTCCTTATATGTGGGGCACGATCGGGCTCGGCTACAACGTGGACATGGTCGCGATAGCGCTCGGCACCGACACGATCGACAGCTGGAGCGCGGTATTCGACCCCGACTTCGCGTCCCGACTCGCGAAATGCGGCATCGCGATACTGGATGCGCCGGAGGACGTCTTCATGGCGGCGCGCATCTACCTCGGTCTCGACGCCAACAGCGAGCGGCGCGATGACCTGGCGGCCGCGGAGCGGCTCCTGATGACCATCCGCCCCTACGTGCGTTACTTCCACTCGTCCAAGCACGTCAACGACCTCGCGAGCGGCGAGATCTGCCTGGCTCTCAGCTGGAACGGACTGGTGCTGCAGGCGCGGGATCGTGGCGCGGCGGCCAGCGCGCCGGTTGAAGTGGCCTATGCCCTGCCCCGGGAGGGCTCGTTCGTCTGGATGGACACGGTGGCCATACCGGCCGATGCGCCGCACGTGGATAATGCCCACGTATTCCTGAATTTCCTGATGGAGCCCGAAGTGATCGCGCGCATCAGCAAGGAGATCGGGTATGCGAACGGCAATGCAGCGTCTCTCGAGTACCTGGACGAGGCGTTCAAAGGCGATCCATGGGTCTACCCGGGCGCGGAGGCCATGAAGACGCTGCATACGGATACTGCGGAGTCGCCGGACTACATGCGCGACATGAACCGCTCGTGGACGCGGATCAAGACCGGGCAGTAGGCTCGGTCGCGGCGATCAGGGGGATTTCGAACATGGCCAATGCCCGACCGGAGCACCGCAGCGAGCCGTGGAAGGACCCGGCCGCGAAACCCTACGTCCGGATCGACAGGGTCACGAAGAAATTCGGCGAGTTCGTCGCGGTTGACGACGTCTCGCTCAACATCTACCGCGGCGAGATCTTCTGCCTGCTCGGCGGCTCGGGTTGCGGCAAGACGACGCTGCTCCGGATGATGGCGGGCTTCGAGGCGCCGACCGCAGGCTCGATCTGGATAGACGGCACGGACGTGACCGCGATGCCGCCCTACGAGCGGCCGGTCAACATGATGTTCCAGTCCTACGCTCTCTTTCCGCACATGTCAGTGCGCAAGAACGTCGCATTCGGGCTGCACCAGGACCGGGTGGCACGGTCGGAGATCAATGACCGCGTGAACGAGATCCTGAAGCTCGTGCGCATGGAGCAGTACGCCGGCCGTTCGCCGCACCAGCTCTCCGGCGGCCAGCGCCAGCGCGTCGCACTCGCGCGCTCGCTGGTCAAGCGTCCGAAGCTCCTGCTGCTCGACGAGCCGCTCGCCGCGCTAGACAAAAAATTGCGCGAGCACACGCAGTTCGAGCTGATCAACATCCAGGAGACGCTCGGCGTAACCTTCGTCGTCGTCACCCACGACCAGGAGGAGGCGATGACGCTCGCCTCGCGGATCGGCGTGATGGATCACGGCGCGATCGTCCAAGTAGGCACGCCGAGCGACATCTACGAATACCCGTCCTCGCGATTCGTCGCCGACTTCATCGGCTCGGTCAACCTGTTCCAGGGACGGCTGATCGAGGACGAACCGGACTACGTTCGCGTCGCGTCCGAGGAGCTCGGCGGCGTGTTCCACGTGGGCCACGGCGTGAGCGCGGCGCCGGATGCCATCGTGTGGGTCGCGCTGCGGCCCGAGAAGATTCAGCTCACGCGCGAGCGTCCCGCGGGCGACGGCGACAACCGCGTCGAGGGTGTCGTGTCGGAGGTCGCCTATCGCGGCGACCAGTCCGTCTACCTCGTGCGGCTGAAGGGCGGCAGACAGATGCGCATCACCCAGCCGAATGCACTCCGCCAGGGCGGCGCCGGCCGCATCAGCTGGGATGATTCGATCTGGCTTTCCTGGGACTCCTCGAGCCCGGTCGTGGTCACTCAGTGAAGCCGGTCCTGCTGGCGGAGATGATGGCGTGGATTCGCGCGCTCGGCGCCTGGCGCTGGGCGAGCCGTGGACTGCGGCGGCGCGGCTATAGCGGACGCACGCTCGTGACCGGCGTACCGTACCTGTGGCTGCTGCTGTTTTTCCTGGTTCCCTTCCTGATCGTGCTCAAGATCTCCGTCTCGCAGTCGCAGATGGCGATGCCGCCCTACGAGCCGCTCGTCACCTGGGCCACCGAGCAGGCCGTGCAGCTCAAGGTCAACTTCGCGAACTACGCGTTCCTCTGGGAGGACGCGCTCTACCGCAACGCCTACCTGAACTCGATCCTGACCGCGGGCATTTCCACGATCCTTTGCCTGTTGATCGGCTATCCGATGGCCTACGGCATTGCGCGCGCGAAACCCTCGTCGCGGAACCTCCTGCTGCTGCTCGTGATGCTGCCGTTCTGGACCTCGTTCCTGCTCCGGGTCTATGCCTGGATCGGCATCCTCAAGAACAACGGCGTGATCAACAACTTCCTGATGTGGCTAGGTGTCATAGACGAGCCGATCGTGATGATGCAGACCGATTTCGCCGTGTACATCGGCATCGTCTATTCCTACCTGCCGTTCATGGTGCTGCCGCTCTACACCGCGATCGAGAAGCTCGACCTGTCGCTGCTGGAGGCGGCCGCGGATCTCGGCTGCCGGCCGGTCAAGGCTTTTTTCCGCATTACGGTGCCGCTGACCATGGGAGGCATCATCGCCGGCTGCATGCTCGTCTTCATCCCGGCAGTCGGCGAGTTCGTGATTCCCGCGCTCCTTGGCGGGCCCGATTCGCTGATGATCGGCCGGGTGCTGTGGGAGGAGTTCTTCAACAACCGTGACTGGCCGATCGCGAGTGCAGTCGCGATCGCGATGCTGCTCGTGCTCGTGATTCCGATCATGGTCCTGCAGCGCTTACAGAGCCAGCAGTTCGGTGCGCACCGGTGAAGCGCCGCTCCATCTTTGTCCCGACGATGCTGGTTGCCGGCTTCCTGTTCCTGTACCTGCCGATCCTGCTGCTGATCGTCTATTCCTTCAACGAGTCGCGGCTCGTCACCGTGTGGGCCGGCTTCTCGACCAAATGGTACGGGGAGCTCTTCCGCAACGAACAGGTGCTGAGCGCGGCCTGGTTGTCCTTCAAGATTGCGGCGATGAACGCGTCCGGCGCGACCATTCTCGGCACGCTCGCCGGCCTCGCACTGGCGCGCTTTGGTCGTTTTCGCGGCCGGCCGTTCCTGACCGGCATGGCGACCGCGCCGCTCGTCATGCCCGAGGTGATCACGGGACTGTCGCTGTTGCTGCTGTTCGTCGCGATGGAGCAGGCATTCGGCTGGCCCGACGGGCGCGGCATCACGACGATCACGATTGCGCACATGACCTTCTCGATGGCCTACGTCACGGTCGTCGTGCAGTCGCGGCTCGCGATGCTCGACGAGTCGCTCGAGGAGGCCGCGATGGATCTCGGCGCGCGGCCGGCGAAGGTGTTCTTCCTGATCACGCTGCCGATCATCCGGCCGGCGATCGTCGCAGGCTGGCTGCTGGCCTTCACGCTGTCCTGGGACGACCTCGTGATCACGAGCTTCGTCACCGGTCCGGGATCCAGCACGCTTCCAGTCGTCATCTTCTCGAAGATGCGGCTCGGCGTGAGCCCGGACATCAATG
>JANNHT010000221.1:0-8437 GCA_031404555.1 Gammaproteobacteria bacterium | reverse complement strand
GGGGATCCCTCGCTCGCGCCGGAACTTTATGCGCTCGCTCGGGAGACCCGCTCGGACTGCGGGCTCGGAGGGTGGGTCATCACCCGACGAGTTCGCGAGCGAGGTATTCGATCGTGCGGCGCCAGGCC
This sequence comes from Gammaproteobacteria bacterium, assembly GCA_031404555.1. GTDB lineage: Bacteria > Pseudomonadota > Gammaproteobacteria > Steroidobacterales > Steroidobacteraceae > SCUD01. Next base: position 8,309 of record JANNHT010000221.1, on the reverse strand, counting down.
AGCTTCGCGGCGTCGGCGTTGTAGCGTGCGGCGTTGGTATCGTTGTGGAAAGCGTGGTCGACGTCGGGATACAGGTGCATCTCGAAGCGCGCGTTCACGGCGCGGAGCGCCGCGTCGAAGGCGGGTACGGCCGCGTTGATTCTTTCGTCGCGGCCGGCGTAGTGCATCATCAGCGGCACGCGGACTTTCGAAGCCTCCTCCGGCGCCGGCGGCATGCCGTAGAAGATCACGCCCGCCTCCAGTTCAGCGGAGTTCGCCGCGAGCCGGCCGACCATGCCGCCACCCCAGCAGAAGCCGACGCAGCAGGTCTTGCCGGTGCCGTGCGCGTGGCCGTCGGCGTGGCGCACGGCCGCGAGATAGATGCCGAGCGCGAGCTCACGATCGAGCTCGCCGATGCGCTTCCTCGCCTCGTCCTCGTTCGAGGGTGTACCGCCGGTGCCTGACAGCGCATCCGGCGCGACCGCGAGGAATCCGGCAAGCGCCAGGCGGCGCGCGACGTCCTCGATGTGCGCATTGAGGCCGCGGTTCTCGAGGATCACGACGACCGCGGGCCGGCGCGGCGGATCCATGGTCGGGCGCGCGACGTAGCAGTCGACCGGCCCGGCCGGACCGTCGAAGCGCTCGCAGCCGCTCGCGAGCGCCGGATCGTCCGGCGCCACCGTCGCCGCCATCGCGTAGCGATTCTCGAGGAGCGGCAGCATCGCGGCCGCGGCGGCGGCGCTTCCCGCGATCCGCGCGAGCCGCGCCAGGAAATCGCGCCGGTGCATCGAACCGTGCGTGTACTCGTCGTAGAGGGCGATGGTTTCGCGATTCATTCGTCGGCGTCGGGGACGAGGAGCCACAGCAGCAGGTACACGAGCACGCCGGGGAAGGCGGCGCTCAGCACCGAGAGGATCACGTAGGCGACGCGCACCCGGTCGGGCTTCCAGCCGAACCATGCCGCGAGGCCGCCGCAGACGCCTGCGATCATGCGGTCACGCGAGCGTTTGAGCCGGTTCTCGGGCATCGCCGCACTCCGCCGGGAAAGGGAGCGATTATCCTCCCACGGTGCCGTCGCGGATGCGAGTCCCTGGGCCCGGGCTCAGGGGCGCCGCGGCGGCGGCGGCGCGGACCGGTCGCGGCGGCGATCGATGGCGTGCTGCCGTTCCTCGGGCGTCATCCGGCGCCAGCGCTCGCGGAGCCGGTCCCTCTGCTCGGGCGTCAGCGACTGGAAGTCCCGGTAAGCCGTGCGCAGCCTTTCCTTCTGCTCGGGCGTGAGATCGCGGAAGCGCTTCCAGCGCTCGCGCAGCCGCTTGCGCTGTTCTGGCGTGAGCTTGCGCCACTTGTGCCAGCGCTCCTGGGCGACCTTCCGTTCTTCCGGCGACATCGCGAGCCAGCGCTCCGAGCCCTCGGCCATCGCCTGCTGGCGGCCGGACGGCAGCTCGTCCCAGCTGTCTTTCTGGCTCTCGAGCAACTGCTGCTGGCCCTCGTCCAGCATCTCCCACTCGATGCCCGGCAACGGCTCGGGCTCTTCGGCCCGCGCCGCCGGCGCGCCAAGGGCGCAGCAGGCCAGTACGATCCATGCCAGCTTATTCATCGTCTTCTTCCTTCGCGGCCGCTTTCTCGGCCCGCTTCAATGCGCGTTCGCCGCCTTCCGATTCCAGGAATGCGATGAACGCCTCGTCCTCCTCGGTCACCTCGGCTAGGAATTCCAGGAACTCCGGATCCGGCGATTCCGGCGGCGCATCGGCGGTCGCGGCCGGCAGCGCCGCGAACCAGATCGCGATGAGGCCGTGACGGCGCATCGCTCAGCCGACCCCGCCGGCCGCTTGGTCCACGGCCCAGGCGTAGAAATCTGCGTCCTCATCGAACATGCCGAGGTCCTCGCCGTCGGTCACGATGTCGAGATCCTCGATCGCCGCGAGCGCGGGACCCGCCGGTTGCGCCGCGCGCTCCTCGCCGGTCAGCACCAGCACGCTCGCGAGCGCCGCCGCGGCCGCGACGCCGGCCGGCAACCACGGCGATCGCCAGTTGACGCGCCGTTCGCGCAGCTCGCCGAGCGCGAGCGCCCGCGATCGCGCGAGCCTCGAGCGTGTCTGTGCGGGCAGCGCTTCGACGCTCTCGTCGAATGCCGCGCGGCTCTTCCTCTCCAGTTCCCGCATGCGTTCGTCCATCACGTCCGATCCCCCAGTACCGATTGCAGCGCCTGCATTGCGCGGAAGTAATGCGTCTTGACGCTGCCTTCCGAGCATCCCATCGCGACGGCCGTTTGGGCCACGTCGAGCCCCTCGAAATTCCTGAGCAGGAAGGCCTCGCGTTGCCGGCTGCTCAACCCGGCGAGCACGGACTCGATGCGCGCGAGCAACTCCTGGCCTTCGAGCTGCTGGTCCGGCGTTCCCGCCGGATCGGGCGCATCCTCGAGCGGATCCGGCGCTTCGCCGTCCTCGCCCGCGGGCCACCAGGCGAAGACGGCATTCCGGAGCTTGCGCTTGCGCTGGCTGTCGATGATGCGGTTGTGCAGGATCCGGTAGAACAGCGGCCGCCATTGCTCTTCCGGATGGCCGCTGTAGTTCCGCACCAGGCTGATCATCGCGTCCTGCACCGCATCCTCGGCCTCCGCATGATCGCGCAGCGACATCTGGGCGATGCGAAACGCGCGTCGCTCGACGCCTGCCAGGAAACGCTCGAGTGCCCGCTCCCGGTCCAACGCCGCCTCCCACGCCCCCTCGCGCCGGCCGGCCTGCGGCAGGGGCGGCGTGAGCGTAGCAGAGCGGCAAGCCGGCTCCTCCTCCATCACCCGGCGACTCGGAGCCTGTCCACGGTGTTATAACGTGCCTCGCGCCGGGCGCGTTGACGCGGCCCGGCGTATTCACGTAACTATTTGATTGAAAAAAGATTTGTCCAGTCCGTCGCCGATCCTGCAAGTCGTTTTCGACACGCCGCTGCGGCGTTCCTTCGACTACCTGCCGATGGCGGGTGGCGCGGTGCCCGCACCCGGCATGCGGGTCGTCGCGCCGTTTGGCCGCCGCCGCGCGATCGGCGTCGTCACGGCGATCGCGGCGTCGAGTGCGCTGCCGCGCGCGCAGCTGAAGAGCGTGCTCTCCATGCCCGATGCGGAGCCGCTCTGGGATGCAACCACCTTCGCGCTCCTCTCCTGGGCCGCGGAGTACTACCACCATCCGCCCGGCGAGGTGCTGTTCGCCGCGATGCCAAAACAGCTTCGCGACGGCGAGCCCGCACGCCGCGATGAACTGCGCTGGCGGCTGTCGGTGCGCGGACGCGAAGCGCTCGCCGCCACGCCGCGGCTCGGCGCGCGGCAACGCGAGCTCGCCGCGCGCATCGGCGATGCGGACCCGTCGGCGGAAGAGATCGCGGCGGCCGGACTCGGCGATGCGCTCAAGTCCTTCGTACGCCGTGGCTGGCTCGAGTCCTTCGAACAGGCGGAGGCTGCACCGGCGCCCGGCGCGGGCCGGCCCGGGCCTGAACTGACGGCGGCGCAGTCGGCGGCGGTCGCAGCGATCGAAGCACAGGGGACGGGTTACGCCGCCTGGCTGCTCGCGGGCGTCACCGGCAGCGGCAAGACCGAGGTCTACCTGCGACTCATCGCGCACGCGCTCGAGCGCGGCCGCGGCGCGCTGGTGCTCGTGCCCGAGATCGCGCTGACGCCGCAGCTGGTTTCGCGCTTTCGCGAGCGCCTGCCGGTGCCGGTCGTCGCGCTCCACTCCTCGCTCGGCGACGGTGCTCGCGCCCTGGCCTGGCGCGCGGCGGCATCCGGCCGCGCACCCGTCGTGATCGGCACGCGTTCCGCCATCTTCACGCCGATGCCCGCGCTCGGCCTCGTCGTCGTCGACGAGGAACACGACGCCTCGTACAAGCAGCAGGAGGGCTTCCGCTACTCCGCGCGCGACCTCGCGGTCGCCCGCGCCTCGCGCGCCGGCGTGCCGGTCGTGCTCGGCTCAGCGACGCCCTCGCTCGAGTCGCTCGCAAACGTCGGGCTCGGCCGCTACGCGCGGCTCGAGCTGCCGGAACGCACCGGCCGTGCCGGCAAGCCGCGGGTCGCGGTTGTCGACCTTCGCATCCACGCGGCCCGCGACGGGCTGTCGCCACCCGCGATCGCCGCGATCGAGCGGCACCTCGATGCCCGCGGCCAGGTGCTCGTGTTCCTGAACCGGCGCGGCTACGCGCCAACGATGTTCTGTCCCGGCTGCGGCTGGATGGCGCCCTGCCGCTCCTGCGACGCGCGGCTCACGGTGCACCTGAAGCGCGCGCGTCTCGTCTGCCATCACTGCGGCGCGGACGAGAAACTGCCCTTTGCCTGCCCGCGCTGCGGCAACGAGCTCGCGCCGGTCGGCGAAGGCACGGAGCGCGTTGAGACCACGCTCGCCCAGCTCTTCCCGGCCGCGCCGCTGGTGCGCATCGACCGCGACGTGATCCGCCGCCGCGGCGACCTGGAAGAGGCGCTCGCATCCGTTGCGGATGGCCGCGCGCGTATCCTGCTCGGCACGCAGATGCTGACCAAGGGCCACGACTTCCCGGACGTCACGCTCGTGATCGTGCTCGCCGCAGACCAGGGCCTGTTCGGCTCCGACTTCCGCGCGAGCGAGCGGCTCGCCCAGCAGATCGTGCAGGTGGCCGGCCGCGCCGGGCGCGGCGACCGTCCGGGCGAAGTGCTGATCCAGACCTCGCACCCGGAGCACCCGCTGCTGAAATGCCTGATCGAGAAGGGATACGAGGGCTTTGCGGCCGGCGCGCTCGACGAGCGGCGCGCCGCCGGCTGGCCGCCGTACTCGTATCTCGCGCTGCTGCGCGCCGACTCGCCGTCCCGCACCGAGGTCTTCGACTTCCTGCGCGACGCCCGGGACGCCGCGCCCGCGCGCGGCCCGGCGCTGCGGATCCTCGGGCCCGCGCCCGCCGCAATGGAGCGGCGCGCCGGACGCCACCGCGCCCAGCTCCTGGTCGAGTCGCGCGCGCGCCTCGCGCTCCAGCAGTTCCTCGCGGGCTGGCTGCCGGCGATCGGCGAATTGCGCGCGCCGCGCGCGCTGCGCTGGTCCGTCGACGTCGATCCGATCGAAGTGGACTGAGTGGACTGGTAGAATTGCGCGCTTGAAAACCCGCATCGAACAACTCGTCACGGCGGCGCTCCGGTCGCTGCCGCCCGATGCCCTGCCCGGCATCGAACTGCCCGTGCCCGAGATCGAGCGCAGCCGCGACACCGCGCACGGCGATTTCGCGACCAGCATCGCGATGCGCCTCGCCAAACCTGCGCGCAAGAACCCGCGCGCGCTCGCCGAGCAGATCGTCAAGGCGCTGCCGGCGAACGACTTTATTGCGAAGACCGAGATCGCCGGGCCCGGCTTCATCAACTTCTCCCTGACCGGCGCCGCCTGGCAGGCCGAGATCGCGGGCGTGCACGCGGCGGGCAAGGAGTACGGGCGCGGCAAAACCGGCGCGGGCAGGAACGTCATTGTCGAGTTCGTCTCTGCGAACCCGACCGGTCCTCTGCACGTCGGCCACGGCCGCCAGGCGGCATACGGGGCGATGGTCGCGAATCTGTTCGAGGCCGACGGCTGGCGCGTGCACCGCGAGTACTACGTGAACGATGCCGGCCGGCAGATGGACATCCTCGCGGCGAGCGTGTGGCTGCGCTACCTCGAGCGCTGCGGCGAAAGCATCGAATTCCCGTCGAACGGCTACCGCGGCGACTACGTGCGTCCGGTCGCGGACGCGCTCCACGCGCGCCACGGCGATGCGCTCCGCCGTCCGGCGGCTGCCGTGCTCGCGAACTTGCCGCCCGACGAGCCCCAGGGCGGCGACAAGGACCGCTACATCGACGCCGTCATCGCGCGCGCGAAGGAACTCCTCGGCGCCGCGGGCTACCGTACCGTGTTCGACGCCGGACTCGTCGACATCCTGGCGGACATTCAGGGCGACCTCGCCGGGTTTGGCGTGACGTTCGACCGCTGGTATTCCGAACAGGCCCTAGGCGACGGCAAGGACGGCGGGCCGATCGACCGTTCGCTCCAGCGCCTGCGTGCGAACGGCCACGTGTTCGAGCAGGACGGCGCGACCTGGTTTCGCGCCACCCAGTTCGGCGACGAGAAGGATCGCGTCGTCGTGCGCGCGAACGGCCAGAAGACCTACTTCGCCTCCGACATCGCCTACCACCTCGACAAGCGCGAGCGCGGCTTCGACCTGCTCGTGACCATCCTCGGCGCCGATCACCACGGCTACGTCGCGCGCGTGCGCGCCGGGCTCGCGGCGATGGGCGAGCCGCCCGAGTCGCTGCAGGTGCCGATGGTGCAGTTCGTGACGCTCTTGAAGGGCGGCGAAAAGGTGGCGATGGGCAAGCGCGAGGCGCAGTTCGTGACGCTCCGCGACCTGCGCACCGAGGTCGGCAACGACGCCGCTCGCCTCATCTATGTGATGCGTTCGAACGACCAGTCGCTCGACTTCGACCTCGAACTCGCGAAGAAACAGAGCAACGACAACCCGGTTTACTACATCCAGTACGCGCACGCGCGGATCGCGAGCGTGCTGAAGCAGGCCGCCGAGCGCGGCCTGTCCTTCGACCGCGCGGCCGGCGTCGACGCGCTTGCGCTGCTCACCGAGGCGGCGGAACAGGCGCTGATGCGCGAGATCACGCGCTGGCCGGAGATCGTGCGCCAGGGCGCGGAGCTGCACGCACCGCACCTGGTCGTGCATTACCTGCGCGAACTCGCGCAGGCATTCCACGCCTGCTATGCGTCGCTGCCTTTCATCGTCGATGACGCGAAGCTCCGGAACGCCCGCCTCGCGCTCGTCGTCGCCGCACAGCAGGTCCTGAAGAACGCACTCGATCTGCTCGGCGTCTCGGCGCCAGAGGCGATGTGATGGTGTCGCGCGACTACAAGCGGAGCAAGGCGCGGCGCGAGCCGTTCTCCGGATGGACCGGGCTCCTGATCGGCCTCGTCGTCGGACTCGGCGTCGGGCTCGCGTTCTATTTCTTCGATCCGCGCACGCCGCCGCCGGCCGACGTGATCCCCGCGGACGCCGAACCCGCCTCCGCGCGCGATTCGGCCGGCGAAGACCCGGCGGATCGCTACGACTACTACGACATGCTGCCGAACTTCGAGGTCGTCGTGCCCGAACGCGAGGCGGCGGTCGCGCGCGGCCAGCCGGCCACGACCGTCGAGCGCGCGGGTTCCTATGTGTTGCAGGTCGGTTCCTACCGGAAGGCGGAAGAGGCGGACCGCGTGCGCGCCCAGCTCGCGCTCCAGGGCATTGAGTCGAAAGTACAGCGCGTTTCGGTCGACAACGACACCTGGCACCGCGTGCGCGTCGGGCCGATCACCGACCTGAAGGAATTGAATCGCGTGCGATCACGGCTGCGCGAAGCCGACATGGATAACCTGCTGATCCGCGTCGGCGACTAAAAGGGCGGCGACTAAAAGGGGACGCATCCCTTTAATAGGGGTCTGTCCCCTTTTAAAGGGTTGCGTCCCCTTTTAGTCAGTCTTCGGTGACCTGGCGGAAATCCACGCCGAGCGAACGCAGCTTGCGGTACAGGTGCGTGCGTTCCATGCCGACGCGCTTGGCGAGCAGTCCCACCTTGCCGTTGCAAAGCATGAGCTGCTGGAGCAGGTAGGCGCGCTCGAACTGTTCGCGCGCCTCGCGCAGCGGCAGCGCCAGCAAGTCCTGTTTCACCAGCGGCTCATCCGGCGCTTGCTGGGTCACGAGCTGCTGCTCGATCTCGTCGAGGCCGATCTCCTCTGACCCGCCGATGATCAGCACGCGCTGCACCAGGTTCCTGAGCTCGCGCACGTTGCCCGGCCACGGATAATTCCTGAGCCGGTTCTGCGCGGCGACCGAGAACTTGCGAAACGGCATGCCCTCCTCGTCCACGAGCCGGTCCACGTAGTGGCGCAGCAGGTCGGGCACGTCCTCGGCGTACTCGCGCAGCGGCGGAATCCGGATCGTGATGACCTCGAGGTGCGCGAGCAGGTCGCGCCGGAGCCCGCCCGCTGGGAGGTCGTGGCCGGGGCCCGCGCCCGCGACCACGCGCATATTGAATGTGTTGCGCTCGCTGCTGCCCTCGCTCTGCCAGCCGGCCTGCTCAAAATCGGCGAGCAGCAGGCGCTGCGCGCCGGCCGACAGGTCCTCGACGCCGCCGAGAAACAGCGTGCCGCCCGCCGCCTGCGCATAGGCGCCGGGCGTCGCGACGTCCGTGGAACCGCGGAGCTTCGCGGCGGCGGTCGTCTCGTCGAGGCTCGCGCAGCTGATCGGGACGAACGGCCCGGCCGCGCGCGGCCCGAGCGAATGCATGTAGCGCGCGAACGCCTCACGGCCCGTGC
>JANNHT010000220.1:0-13587 GCA_031404555.1 Gammaproteobacteria bacterium | reverse complement strand
GAAGCGATCATGTCAGCGATTGATGTGCTGGCCTCCAGCCCGATGATTGGCCGCCCGGTGTCCGAGGGGCAGCGGGAGCCGCCGTCGGGTTGATGCCCTGGCGCTCGAGCTCGACGCCGTCGCGGTAGCTGTCCGAGTCCTCGACCATGCCCGTGACACGAAGCGCCACGGCGTCGTTGGCGGCGCCACCCACGTCGAAGGTCGCGCGGCGATTGTCCCAGGAGCCGCCCTGGAGGGTGACTTCACGCACACTGTCCCAGTTGGCCTGGCGCGTGACGCGGTTGATGACGCCACCTGCGCCGCCGCGGCCGAAGATCATGGCGTTCGGGCCCTTGAGCGCCTCCACGCGATCCACGTTGTAGAGGTCGCGGAAGTACTCGACGTCGTCGCGCACGCCGTCGACGAAGAAATCCGAAGTCGAGCTGTTGCCGCGCAGGATGATCGTGTCGCGATTGCCCTCGCCCTGCGCCATGCCGGCGCCCGGCACGTAGCGCGCGACGTCGGCCAGACTCTGCATGGACTGGTCCTGGATCAGGTCGCGCGTGACGATGCTGACCGACTGCGGCACGTCGATCAGTGGCGTGTCGGTCCTGGTGGCCGTGCGGCTGCGATCGGCCAGGTAGCCGTCGGTTTCCTGTTCACCGATGACGGTGACCTTGGGCAGCTGAGTGGGTTCGGCCGCCGCATCGTCAGCGAGCGCCGGGAAGGCGCTGAGCACGAACGGCAGGGCGATGACCAGCGAGCGGCGGCGGCGGAACTCGGGGCGCGGCATGGTCGATCCTTATGTGAACACAAACGCGAATGATTCTCATTATACTAACCAATCCACGGGGCCGCTGTCACGTCGGCCCCGTAAGCCCGTGATTCCCGTCAGGAATTCGCTGTTGGTGCCGGCTACTGCGCTGTCGCGCTGCCGCTGCCCCGCCCTACTCGGCCCTGCGCGCGAGCGGCCGCGGTGCGTAAGCCACGCCCAGGTGGAAGCCGAAGTCCGGCGTGTTGCTGAGGTTCTGGACGTTTTCTGTGATGCTGAAAGAGAACAGCAGGTTCCGGTAGCGGTGGCGCAGGCCGATGCTCGCCTGGTACTTGCGCTCGAGCAATTCATCTAGATCGGTCGTCTCGTGCGTGTACACGCTTTCGCTCGCGTACGCCTGGATGTTCAGGTTGGTGCTCTCGGTCAAACGCCGCTCGTAACCCAGAATGATCGTTGGAACAATGCGTGATTCCTGCGGGACCGGCGCGCCGGCTCCGGTGTACTTGACCGCCGCGAGGTCCAGGTACCACGCGTGGTGATCGCCGAAACGCTGGAACGATGCCTGGACGCCGTAGTCGGTCCGGCCGGTCGACAGGAAATCGCGATGTCCGTCGACCGGCACCTTGATCGCAGTCTCGAGCGTCAGCTGCCATTTCCCCGGCAGCGGCGGGCCGTTGTAACGCAGGCCGATCACCGGATCGGTAAAGCCGCCGGCGGTCGGCGAATCGAAGAACGCGAGCTGCATCGCGTTCAAGTCGTAGATCACGTTGACGTCGTTCTGCGACGCCGCCGGGCGGCCGAAGCTGCTGAAGCTGAAGATGTCGTGGAATTCCTCGATCATGCCGTCGAGGAATCCGCCCTGGTAGGAGACGGCACTCGTTGTCAGGTAGCCGGTCAGCAGCTCGTTGAATTTGTAGTGCAGCGTCAGGTCGATCTGCGCGGATTCCATGTCCACGAGGTAGTTTTCCCCGGGCAAGGCCTGGATCGCCGCAACGTCCTCCGGGCCGAGGTCGCGGCGCCCTTCGGATTCGAGCGAGACCAGGTAGCGCTCGACCTCGGGCGACAGGGCCCAGGTGTTCTGGAAACCCAGCTCGGTTTCGATGGCCCAACTGCCGGGCTCGATCGCGACGGCATAGGCTGGGCGCATGTCGAGCCGCAGGAAGCCGAAGGGCGTCAGGTCGCGGGATCGCAGCAGGCCGTAGAAGACGGCCTCCTCGGACGAAGCGGATCCGGGAAAGATCAGGACGGCTGCGGCCGTCGCAAAGGCGATGCAAGATGCCAATTTCATCGACGACTCCCGTCCCCGGATGGATGATAGGCCGGGTGCGGGCACGCGGATTGTAGGACGGGCGGTCGATCAGATGAATCAGGGCCTGGACGAAGAATTGATGATCCTGGACGGCGGGCTCGCGACCGAGCTCGAGCGGCGCGGCCACGACGTGTCCGGATCCCTCTGGTCAGCGGCGATCCTGAGGACGGCGCCGGAGGCGATCGAGCAGCTGCACTACGACTACTTCGCTGCCGGCGCGCACTGCGCGACCACCGCCAGCTACCAGGCGAGCTACGAGGGTTTCGCGGCTGCCGGCATCACCGCCGTTGAGACGACCGCGCTGCTGAAGCGCTCTGTCGAACTCGCCCGCTCCGCCCGCGCGCGGTATCGGCGCGACCATCCGGGCGATAGCCGCAAGCTGCTGGTCGCCGCCTCGGTCGGCCCCTACGGCGCCATCTCGCACGACGGCGCCGAGTATCGCGGCGACTACGGGCTGACGGTCGATGAGCTCATCGCGTTTCACGCGCGTCGGTTCGACGTCCTCGCCAATGCGGGCGCCGACATCCTCGCCTGCGAGACGATTCCCCTGATGGACGAAGCGCAGGCGCTTTCGACGCTCCTGGCGCGGCATCCCGAAGCGCGCGCCTGGATGAGCTTCACGTCGCCCGACGGCGTCCACACGTCCCATGGCGAGCCGCTCGCTGACTGCGCGCGGATGCTCGATGGCATTTCGAATGTCATCGCGATCGGCGTGAACTGCGTGAAGCCGGAGATCGTCGGCGCTGCCGTGCGCGCGATCAGGTCGGGCACGGACAAGGCGATCGTCGTGTACCCGAATTCCGGAGAGCGCTGGGATGGGAAGTCGCGCGACTGGCGCGGCGCGCAAGCGCACGAGAGCCTCGCATCCCTCGCCCCGCAGTGGATCCACGCCGGCGCACGGATGGTGGGTGGCTGTTGCCGGATCGGGCCCGGAGAGATCGCCGCACTGGAGAAGGCGCTCACGTGCCGAGCTGCCATTCCGGACCGGGACCTGGAACTGTGACCCACGGCATGTCCCCGGTTGCGCCTACGGGCCTACGGTGCCGGGATGTTGTGGCCTGCGCCAACCCATTCTCGCGGGCGATTCCGGCTCAGCCTGGCTGCTCGTCTCGGGCTGGGATTCGGGCTGATCGCGCTCGTCCTGTGGTTTGGTCACGATGCAGCCCTGCGCGACATGCGCGCTGCGATCGAGACACTGCGCGAGACGCAGTCCGAGCAAGTCCCGTTGTCGCGGGTTGCCGATACGCTGACCTACCAGGTTGTCGCATTCGATCGCGCCGTGCTCACCGAGGTCCGCGCGCCAACGGACGCCAGCCGTGCGAGCGTCAGCGCGGCGGAAGAAGCGCTGTTTGCGAGCCTCGACAGCTACGCGGGTCTCCAGCCGGACGCAGCCGGTGAGATCGCGCGCTTGCGGGCGGAAGCCCAGGAACACACGCGGCTGGGCTGGTCCCTGATCGAACTCGGAGCGAAGCGCCACTTCGCGCTGAATGGCATCCGCAATGCACTCGATCAACTGACGCGTCGCATCACGACGGCATTCAGCCAGAACGCACAGCTGCCGGACCCCGCGCTCGCGCGCCGCGCGTATGCCGAACTCGAAGTCGATCTCGGGCGTCTGCGCGCTGCATTCAACGACTACCTGATCTCCGGAAAGAAGGCGTCGGAAACCGCACTGCGCGCGGCGACGCGCAGCTTTCGTGAGACCGTGGTCAAGTACCGCGACGAACTGTGGCGCTCGCCGGGCCGCAGCTGGGTCGAACTCGTCGAGGAGGACCTCGGCAGGACCGAGTGGCTCCGCAAGGGCGTGCGGAGCCACGACGATGCGATGGAGTCGTTGCGCGGGCGCTTCAGCGAGTCCGGCCTGCAACTGCCGTTGCGAATCGAGACCGCCCTCGCGGCGCCGGCCAGCCATGCCGTCGCCGAGTCAACCGAGAGCGCCGTGAATGCCACGCTTTCCGCCGAGGTCGCGATCGGCCGCCTGACCTATCTGGTCCTCGCGGTGACGCTGCTGGTGTCATTGCTGACCATGCTCGCCGTCACGCGGCCGGTCCAGCGCCTGACTCGCGCCACGCGCGCCCTTACGCTCGGCGGACAGGACGTGCGCGTACCTCCAGGCGGTTCGCGCGAACTCGACGAACTCGGACAGGCCTTCAACCAGATGGCCGAGCGGCTCGCCGAGGCAGGCGCGGAAGTCTCGCGCCACCGCCAGGAACTCGAGGAGCGGGTGCGCACCCGTACCAAGAAGCTGAGTCACCTCGCCAACCATGATCCACTCAGCGGATTGCCGAACCGCCGCTACGCATTCAATCACCTGCGTCGAGCCGCGGACGCGGCCAAGGCCAGTGGCGCCGGCGTGGGCCTGATCGCGCTCGATATCGATAATTTCAAGGTCGTCAACGACACCTTTGGCCACGACGTCGGCGACGCGCTGCTGCGCGGCGTTACTGAACGCCTGCGGTTGCTGGTCGGTGAGGAACGATTTGTCGCCCGGCTCGGCGGCGACGAGTTCATGGTCTCGCTGGAACACGCGAGCCCCGCCGTCGCAACCGAGACCGTTGCGGAGCGCATCGTCAACGGATTCCGCGCACCCTTGAATCTGGGAGGCCGCGAGATTCTCGTCAGTGTCAGCGTCGGCGTGGCTCATCTCCCCGAGCATGCCGGCGACGCCGACAATCTCGTCCGGGCGGCCGACGCCGCGCTGTTTCGCGCCAAAGCGATGGGTCGCAATCGCATCGCGACGTTTTCGCAGGCGCTGCTCGAGGACTCCGAAGCGCGCTTCGCAGTCGAGCAGTCACTGCATCGCGCGGTCGACGCCGGCGAACTCGCGCTCGTCTACCAGCCGCAGATCTCCCTGATTGACGGCTCCACGGAGGTCGTGGAAGCGCTGCTGCGCTGGCAACGCGCCGATGGACGCCTGATCCCGGCCAGCGAATTCATTGCGATCGCCGAGCAGTCGGGCCTCATCATCGGCATCGGCGAATGGGTGCTCGAGACTGCCGCGACGGCGGTCGCGAAATGGCGCGCAAGCGGCATCGACGACGCTCGCGTCGCGATCAACGTCTCGGTGCACCAGTTGCTCGACAACCGATTCTTGGAGCGCCTGACGGAGGTGCTCAAGCGTTTCAGCTTGCCCGGTAATGCCATCGAACTGGAACTCACCGAGACGGCGTTCCAGACATCGTCCGCCACTGTGCACGCACTGGGTCAGTTGCGCGATGGCGGCGTCGGCCTCGCACTCGATGACTTCGGCACCGGCTACTCGTCACTGACTTCGCTGTCGCACCTGCCACTGCGTCGCGTCAAGATTGACCAGAGCCTGGTCGCGGACGTACCCAGCAGCCCGCGGGCGGAATCCCTCGCGCGTTCGATCATCGGCGTGTGTCACAACCTGGGCCTCGGCGTCACGGTCGAGGGCATCGAACGGGCCGATCAGCTGGTCTGGCTGGCAGGTTGCGGTCCGGTGTGTGCGCAGGGAATGTTCATCTCGAAGCCGATGGTGGCCAGTCTCGTGCCCGACTTCAGCCGGCGCAGCGCCCAGCATCTGAAAGGGCTGCTCGACAGCGAGTCGAACCGGACTGATCGTCGCCAGGCTCGCGATGCGGTGGTTCCGTTCCGGAAAGGGCCGGACAGCGCTCCACGTTGACTTGATCGCATGCATCGCTAACCTGCGAGCATGCTGAAGACAGTACTCATCTACGGCTTCGCGCTCGCCGCCGGTGCCGTCCTGCTGCAGTGGCTCGAGTACCAGATCTGGGCCCGCACGCACGCGGAAACCATCTACATCGCGCTGATCGCGGCGGCATTCCTGGGGCTCGGAATCTGGGTGGGCCGGCGACTCTTCCGCCGCGAGCCGAGCGACGGCGAATTCACCCCGAATGAGCGCGCACAGTCCTCGCTCGGCATCACCGAGCGCGAACGGGAAGTCCTGCAATTGCTGGCGGACGGGCGCTCCAACAAGGAGATCGCGGCGCGGCTTGGGCTGTCGCCCAATACGGTGAAGACCCACGTCGCGCGGCTGTTCGAAAAGCTGCGGGTCGCGCGGCGCACTGAGGCGATCCAGCTCGCCCGCGAGCTTGGACTCGTCCCCTAGGTCCGCCGGGCGCCGCGATTCGGGGTGATCCGGCCGAAATCACCCTTTCGGGCGATGGTGCAGCGAGGCCGCCTGTTGCGTAATGTCGGCACCTGAACCCAGAGGGATTCCGACATGACTCGCCTCATCCTGATCTACGGCATCGCCGCCGGCCTGATCGTCATCGTGCCCATGAGCCTGATGCTGGCCAACGCCGAGCACGGTTCCGCAGCGACTTCCCATTTCACCGGTTACCTGATCATGCTGCTGGCGCTCAGCCTGATCTTCTTTGGCGTGAAGCGAAGGCGCGATCGCGACCTGGGCGGCGTGATCCGCTTCGTTCCCGCCCTCCTCGCAGGTCTCGGCATCAGCGCCGTAGCGGGCGTGGTCTATGTGATCGGATGGGAGATCACGCTGGCGGTTACTGATTTCGCATTCGTTGATTCGTACAGCAGCTCTGCGGTCGAGGCGGCGCGCGCCAAGGGCGCATCGGCGGCCGAAATCCAGGCGGTCGTCGCCAAGATGGACGAGTTCCGCCGGCAGTATGCAGACCCGTTCATCCGGCTGCCGTTCACGTTCATCGAGATCTTTCCGGTCGGCTTGCTGATCTCGCTGATTTCGGCGGCGCTCCTGCGGAACAGCCGATTCCTGCCCGCGAAATAAGGGAGACAACGATGGCAAGAATTACCGGTATCGGCGGCGTTTTCTTCAAGAGCACAAGCGACAACGTCGCGCTGGCCAAGTGGTATCAGACGCACCTTGGCATGCCACTGGAGGACTTCGGCGGCGCCGTCCTGAAATGGCCGGATGACAAGGCCGAGGACAAGGGCATGACGGTGTGGCACGTCGCCGAAAAGGAGAGCCGGTGGTTCAGCCCGAGCGATGCTCCTTTCATGGTCAATTACCGCGTCGACAGTATCGGCGAAATGATCGCGCAGCTCCGGCAGGCGGGAGTCGAAATCGTCGGCGGACCCGAATCCCACGAGAACGGGAAGTTCGCGTGGATTTTGGATCCCGATGGAAACAAGGTGGAACTGTGGGAACCGATGGCATGGGACGACAAGAATAAGGGCGCCTGAGTCCGCGCTACGCCCCTGCGGCCACCTCACGCGTGACGTCGAGGACCCCGTCCACGTCTGCCGGACTGACGTACAGGTGGGCCGACAACCGCACTCCCCGCTCGTCGTTTTGCGCACGGACGCGTACGCGCCTCGCCCACAGCGCGTCCTGGAGTGCCTTGGCCTTCACGCCTTCGACGCGAAACGTCGTGATGGCCGCGGTCAGCCGCGGGTCGGCGGGTGACGCGATACGCGCCTTCGGGATGCTCGCCAGGCCATCGCGCAGACGCTTCGTCAGGAGCGCGTCCCACCGCTCAATCCGCGACATGCCGATCTTCTCGATGAACCGCAGCGCCGCCATCAGGCCGTCCATCAGAGGAACGCTACCGGTGCCATACTGCATGAACCGGAAGGCGCCATCCTGGTGGTTGTCCCATTGGTAACTCGCGAGCGTCGTCCAGAACCGATCCTGCACGCTGGGCCGGACGTACATGAATCCGGTGCCTTTCGGCGCCATCATCCACTTGTGCGGGCTGCCGACGTAGGCATCGCAGCCGAGCGCTTGCACGTCCACCTGGATCTGCCCGACCGCCTGCGCACCGTCCACGATGGCGAGCGCACCGCGGCTCTGCGCAAGCGCGCACAGCTCGGATGCCGGCAGCAGTACCCCGAGTCCACTCGTGATGTGACTGAACATCACGACTTTCGTGCGCGGCGTCATCGCGGTCTCGAACAAGCGCACGATCGCGTCCGGCCCGCCCGCGAGGGCCGGCTCGAGCGGCAGCTCCCGGACGACGATGCCGCGGCGCTTCGCCAGCAGGCGCCAGGGCGAGATGCCGCCGCCGTGCTCCTGGTCGGTGCTGATGATCTCGTCGCCCGGGGCCAGGTCGAGGCCGTTGGCGAGGAAATTCATTCCCATCGTGGCGTTCTGCGTGACCGCGATGTCGGTGGCGGACGCATTGACGAATTGCCCGAGCACCTGGCGGACCTCGAGCAGCTTCTGGTACCCGGTCAGCGGTTCGCCATCGGCCTGCTCGTATGGCCATGCGGCGAGATCGGTTTCATTCCGGCGAATGCCATCGGTCAGCGCGTCCACGACTTCCCGCGGTGATGCGCCGAGCGTGCCGGTATTGCAGTAGGCAACGCCTTCGGGAATCAAGAAGTGCCGGCGCGCCGCCGCGAACACGGCTGCGTCGTCCGCCTGGGCGTCCGCCTGGGCGTCCGGTTTGAAGGCCGCGGCCTGGGAGAACGCCCTCGCGGCGGGCGCAGCGCCGATCACCAGCCCGGGAACCGCAAGGATGGAAAGGAAATGGCGTCGTGTGTTCATGGACCCACCGGCACGCGCTGCTCCCCGTGACCCGGAGTCTCGCTGTCACTTCCCATGAATTCGCCAATGGGCTTGAGGTCCTCGACGTGGTCGCAGATTGCCTTTGCGACCATCATGATCGGCAAGCCGAGCGCCAGCCCCCACCCGCCCCACAACCACCCCCAGAACAGCAGTCCCATGAATACGACGACGGCATTCATGCGGCTCGCACGACTCGCGAGCCATGGCGTCAGCCAGGAGCCCTCCAGCGTATTGATAACCAGGGAAATGCTGCCGACCGCCAGCGCCATGCCGACCGTGCCGAACTGAAGAAACGCCACCAGCACCGTGCCACCCGTGGTGACGATGGCGCCGAGGTAAGGCACCAGGTTGAGTACGCCGGCAGCCACGCCCCAGACAGCAGCGTTTTCCAGGCCAATCGCCCAGAACGCGAGCCCGCTCGCGACACCGACGATGGCGCTGGTCAGGACCTGCACCCACAGATAGCGCTTGATCTGGTCGCCGATCTCGTTCAGGACCTGGACCGTGATTTTCTTCGCGCTGAGCGTCGGACCCGACAGCTTCACCCACTTCCGGCGAAACGCGTCGCCGGAGACGAGCAGAAAATAAGCAAGAAACAGCACTATCAGAGTGCTGCCGATCGCGGATGCTGCTCCGAAAGCGCCGGTCCATAGATACTCTGCGATGTCGAGCTTCGGTTTCTCGATCTGCACGCGCGTGACGCCTCGTGGCACGGCAGCGGACGGCACCTCCTCGGTCGCGCGCTCGAGCTCGTCTGCGGCTTTTTGCACCTTTTCGATCGTGTCGCGCGAACTGCCCATTTCCTTGCGCACCGACCGCTGGATCTTCTTCACGGCCTCCGGCAGCGTCTCGATGAGGCTCACCGCTTCGTCCTGCAGCGAGACGGCGGTCGCACCGATCCCGCCGACGATGGCCAGCAGCAAGATGGCCGCCGAGAGCGCCCGGGGAATGGAATACTTTTCGAGGCGGTCCACGATCGGGGAAAGGGCATAGCTCAGGATCAGGCCCAGTACCAGCGGAACGAGTACCGGCTGCGCCCAGTCCAGGATGAAGATCGAGGCGAAGAGCGCCAGCAGGATCAGCGGGACACTTCGGACCGGGACCACGCCGCGGACTTCCGCGACATCGCCGGTATCCACCGGATCAGCCAAAACACCCCGCCCCGTCAATTCGCTCTTCTCCGCCATTGCGTCTCACTCGAAGCCACCGGGCGCGGCCATTGTGGACGCAAGGCGGCGCATGCGATGTAGGCGCCGTCTGACTTATCATGCGCACCTGGCAGGGCCGGGTGGGAATCCCATGACGAATTGTCAGACGATCGGCCGTTTGTTGAGGCGCACCGCTGTCGTGTTCATCGCGCTGACGGGATGCACGTCCGGCGCGCCCGAGCCCGAGAGCGCCACGCGGCAATACCTGTACCTCTGGACGGCATCCGCAGACGAGTCGCAACCGGATTTCCTTGCGGTCCTTGATATCACCGAGAGTGAAGGCCGGTACGGAAGTCTGGTGGCCACCCTTCCAGTGCCAGGCCGCGGCAATGGCCCGCACCACACAGAACACGAGATGCCCGCAGACCGGCAGCTCTTCGCCAACGGCTTCGCTTCCGGGCAGAGCTTCGTATTCGACCTGGATGACCCGACGACGCCGCGCATTGTCCGCCAGTTCGGGGACATCGAAGGCTATTCCCATCCGCATTCCTTCCTGCGCCTGCCGAATGGAAACGTGCTCGCCACATTTCAGATGCGACACGATCATGCGTCGGGTGCCGTCCGGACCGGCGGGATCGTGGAGATGACGCCTGCCGGCGAGCCGGTGCGATCGAGCTCCGCCGACGGACCCGGCGTGCATGCCGATTCGCGCGTCTACAGCGGCCAGGTCATTCCCGCATTCGACCGACTCGTGACCACGACGACGGACATGCACGGGGACTCTCCGGCCTCCCGCAATCTCCAGGTCTGGCGTCTGTCGGACCTGTCCCTCCTTCATACATTCCCGCTGCCCGACGGCGCGGCGGGCAATGAGGGGCTGCTCACCGCCGAGCCGCGCCTGCTGGCGGACGGCAAGACCGTGCTGGTTTCGACCTTCAGCTGCGGGCTGTACCTGCTGGAAGGACTGGACGGCGAGTCGCCGGCCGCGCGCCTCGTCGCGTCGTTCCCCCGGAAACCCGAAACTTTTTGCGCGATTCCCGTCATCGCGGGCAACTATTACCTCGTGACCGTCCCCGCCTGGAGCGCCGTGGTGAGCCTGGACATCAGCGATCCATCGGCGCCGCGGGAGGTGAGCCGCCTGACGCTGGGTCCGGAAGACGTACCGCACTGGATCGCGATTTCCCCGGATCAGCGGCGCGTCGTCATCACCGGCTACGCAGCGTTGCAGCATCGCGCCTTGATCGCGCGTTTCGATCCGTCAACCGGCCAACTGACGATGGACGAACGGTTCCGCGAGGAAGGCGTCAGTGAACAAGGCTTTCGCATGGACAACAAGAACTGGCCGCACGGGGGGAACGCCAAGGGCATTCCGCACGGCGCGGTATTCAGCGCACCGTAACTGCATCAACCGGTTAGCCGGGGGCGCCCGTTGCACTGTGAGTTCATTGCGTCGTTTCAATTGAACCTGACTGATTAAAGGATTCTGTTCTGCAATGTACGCACCGTAACGGATGCCGTAACACCAGGTAACAGCCGGTCATCGTCCCGCAAGCATTGCAGTTGCGTTGTCAGAGGCAAGACGCCGGCCCAGACCGGGATGGCATAGTCATCGGGTTCATCTACCGGCATTCCCGTGGATACCTTGGCGGATGCGGCTTCAATTTTTACCGCGATCACGCCGGTCATTTTGACTTCGTTCTCATGAGGTACCCGCAGCTCGTCCCAGCGGCCCGGCATCAGGTGTTCGCTGATGACCCTCATGGCGCGCAGTTTCTCGGTACTGCCTTCGACCAAGCTTGGCGTGCCGAAGACGGTTACCGAGCGATAATTCATCGAGGAATTGAACGCGGAACGGGCCAGTACGATGCCATCCAGCAGGGTCACGTTCAGGCAGATCTTTTCGCTGCCTGCAACCATACGAATTACCCGGGCTTTGCCCGCGCCGTGCAAATACACGGTTTCGCCATCGTGACCATAGATCATGGGTACGACGACCGGATTTCCGTCTTCGACGAAAGCAACCTGTGCTACGAGTCCGGCGTCCAGGATCCGATGCACGGTTTCCCTGTCATAGCGGCCCTTCTCCCGAAGTTGTCTGACCTTGTTTAGTTTGCTTACCGGGTACTCGGCTGCCATAAGTCCTCATCCATAGATGAAAATCGGAACTGGGGTGAGCGCAGTGGCCGGTAGCAGAACACTGCAAACGCGGACCCGCAGACTCTGACCAGACACAGATGTCGGCCGTCCCATCGTACTTCAGAGCCAGTCTCTCGAAGTGTCAGCTGAACCGACAATCGACCAGCAGGTCACTGCGACGCAGCTTCGAGCAGCAGGTATTTCATCGCGGGGTGCAGATCCCTGCTACAACCAAGCTGCCTTGTTCGCAATAAGCTAGACTGCGCGCCCGGCAATCGCCGGCCAACCCTTCCCCTCGCCGTTTCGGGCTCAATGCTCTCCACGACCAATCTTTCGATCCAGTTCGATGCGAAGCCCCTGTTCGAGAACGTCTCGGTCAAGTTCGTGGACGGCAACCGCTATGGCCTCATCGGGGCGAATGGAAGCGGCAAAACCACGCTCATAAAGATCCTGGGAGGCGAACTGGAGCCGAGTTCGGGTGACGTGGTGCTGCAGTCCGGGCTGCGCATGGGCAAGCTCAGCCAGAACCAGTTCGGTTACGAGGACCAGCGCGTCCTCGACGTCGTGTTGCAGGGTCACGTCGAGCTCTGGCGCACGATTCACGAACGCGACCGCGTCTACGCCGACCCGAACGCGACCGACGATGACTACCTCAGGGCCGCGGAGCTGGAGGCGAAGGTTGCCGAGTACGACGGCTACACAGCTGCAGCCCGCGCGGGAACAACCCTGATCGACGCGGGCATCGACGAGTCGAAGCACGACATTCTGATGCGCGAGGTACCCCCCGGCCTCAAATTACGCGTCCTGCTCGCACAGGCACTGTATTCGCGCCCCGATGTGCTGCTGCTCGACGAGCCGACGAACAATCTCGACATCCACTCGATCGGCTGGCTCGAAAAATCGCTCAACTCGCACGACGCGACGATGATCATCATCAGCCACGACCGGCACTTCCTCAACCAGGTGTGCACGCACATAGCGGACCTCGACTATCAGCAGCTCAAGGTGTACCCGGGCAATTACGACGACTTCATGCTCGCCTCGGTGCAGGCCCGCCAGCGAGTGGAGTCCGCCAATGCCAAGGCCAAGGCGCAGATCTCGGACCTGCAGGAGTTCGTCCGGCGCTTCTCCGCCAATGCGTCGAAAGCACGGCAGGCCACGTCGCGCAAGCGACAGATCGAAAAGATCAGGATCGAGGAGATCCGTCCGTCCTCACGCCAGAACCCGTACATTCGCTTCGAGCAGGCCCGCAAGCTCCACCGCTCGGCCGTCACCGTCGAAGGCCTGACGTTTCGTTATCCCGGGACCGACATGGATGTTTTCACGAACCTCAATTTCACGATTCAGGCCGAGCAACGGGTGGCGATCATCGGCCCGAACGGCATCGGCAAGACGACGCTTATGCGCTGTCTCGCAGGCGAGTTGAAGCCGACCGCCGGCCGCATCACCTGGGTCGAGAATGCCCAGCCCGGCTACATGCCACAGGATCCGCAGGCGGAGTTCGAAACCAAGGCCGATCTCTTTGCATGGATGTCCACGTGGACCGGCAAGGCGGACGACGACCAGATCGTGCGCGCGACCCTCGGCCGGCTCCTGTTTTCGGGCGACGAGGCCAAGAAATCCGTCAAGGTGCTCTCCGGCGGCGAGAAAGGCCGCATGATCTACGGCAAGCTCATGTTGACGCGACCGAACGTGATGCTCCTGGATGAGCCGACGAACCACATGGACATGGAAACTATCGAGTCGCTCCAGATTGGCCTCGAGAAGT
>JANNHT010000219.1:0-8892 GCA_031404555.1 Gammaproteobacteria bacterium | reverse complement strand
GGCGCCGCCACGGCCTGCTTGATGAAAATGTGCGAGTCGACCTCCCGGGCGGCCGGCTCGACATACAATGGAAGGGGCCCGGCGAGCTGATCTGGATGACCGGGCCGGCGGTACGGGCATTCGAGGGAGAAGTCACGCTATGACGACACGACCGGTTCGCGGCCTCGAGATCGCGGAAGTCGACGAGACTGCCGTCGCTTCTTACCTGGCTGCCACGCCTGAATTCTTCGACCGCCATGCGCAGCTGCTCTCGAAGATCCGCCTGCCGGATGCGCGCGGCGGCGCAACCACCGTGTCGCTGCTCGAGCGCCAGGTCGAGGTGCTGCGCGAACGCAATCGCCAGCTCGAACGCAAGGTCAAGGATTTCGTCGATGTCGCGCGCGAGAACGACGCGCTCGGCGCGCGCGTGCTCGGGATGGCGCGGCGGCTGATCGGCGCCGGCGGACGCATCGCCGCAGTCGCTGCGATCGAGGCGGCACTCCGCGAGGATTTCGACGCCGGCCAGTCGGTGCTGGTGCTGACACCCGCGGGCGCCCCGCCGGGCGTCACGGAAAGCCGTTTCCTCAGGATCGTCACGTCGGATGCGCCGGAACTGAAGACCTTCGAGACGCTCTTCACGTCGGGCAAGCCGCGCTGCGGGCAGCTTCGGGATTCCCAGCGCGAGTTCCTGTTCGGCGCGGATGCCGCGGAAATCGGCTCGGTCGCGCTCGTGCCGCTCGGCACGAAGGGCAGCCTCGGCCTGCTGGCCTGCGGCTCGAACGATCCGCAGCGCTTCAACCCGACCATGAGCACCGACTTCCTGACCCACGTCGGGGAACTGATCACCGCAGCGCTCGCCGGGGACTGATGCAGGCCGCGAAGGCCGCCTGGATCGGGCGCTACCTGGCCCACCTGCGGACCGAGCGCAGGCTTTCGCCGCACACCGGCGCCGCCTATCGCCGCGACCTCGACGCGCTCGTCGCGTATTGCGACAGCGAGAAGATCGCCGACTGGAAGCAGCTCGACAGCCATCATATCCGCACGTTTGCCGCGCGCGAGCACCGCGACCGGCTGGGGCCGCGCAGCGTCCAGCGGCGACTATCAGCAGTCCGCGGCTTCTTCAATTACCTGATCCGCGAGCGCGCCATCAAGGCGAATCCCGCCGCCGAGATCCGCGCGCCCAAGGCACCCAAGCGGCTGCCGAAGACGCTCGACGTCGACCAGGTCGCGAGCCTGATGGAGAAGCGCCCGACGGATGCGCTGACGCGCCGCGACCTTGCGATGCTGGAACTGCTCTACTCCTCGGGCTTGCGCCTCGCGGAACTCGCCGGGCTCGACGTCGTCGACCTCGATCTCGCCGATCGCACGGTGCGCGTGCTCGGCAAGGGCTCGAAAACGCGGATCCTTCCCGTCGGCAAGCAGGCGATCACTGCGCTTCGCGCCTGGCTCGGGGATCGCGCCGGTCTCGTCAAGGGCGGCGCCGCCCTCTTCGTCGGCCAGAACGGTGAGCGCCTCGGCCCACGCGCGATCCAGAAGCGCGTCGGCCGCTGGGCGATCGCTTCAGGACTCGGCGTTCCGCTGCACCCGCACCTGCTCCGCCATTCCTTCGCGACCCACCTGCTTGAGTCGAGCCGGGACCTGCGCGGCGTGCAGGAGCTTCTCGGGCACGCCGACATCAGCACGACACAGGTGTACACGCACCTGGACTTCGCGCACCTGGCCCGCGTCTACGACGAGGCCCACCCGCGCGCGCGACGGCGCAAGTAGGCGATTCCCGATGGTCGCGCCCACCGAAATCACGGTCCGCAAGAAACTCCGCACGCTCGACGTGACCTGGGCCGACGGCACGCGCTACGCACTGCCATTCGAGTATCTGCGCGTGCATTCGCCCTCCGCCGAGATCCGCGGGCACGGCGGCGGCGAGGGCAAGCTCGAGCTGATGAAGGAGTCGGTGATGGTCACCGATGTCGAGCCAATCGGCGTCTACGCGGTGCGCCTGCACTTCGACGACGGTCACAACAGCGGGCTTTTCAGCTGGGATTACCTGCGCGAGCTCGGCGCGGGCTACGACGTGAAGTGGGCCCGCTACCTCGAGCGCTGCGACAAACTCGGCTACGTGCGCAAACCACCTGCCTGACGGCCCACACCCGTAGAATCGGGCGGCACATGGCCTCCAGTCTCCTCGCACTTCTCGACGATATCGCCACGATCCTCGACGACGTGTCGGTGATGACCAAGGTCGCCGCGAAGAAGACCGCGGGCGTTCTCGGCGATGACCTCGCGTTGAACGCGGAACAGGTGAGCGGCGTGCGCGCCGAGCGCGAACTGCCCGTGGTGTGGGCGGTGGCGAAGGGATCGGTGCGCAACAAGCTGATCCTGGTGCCCGCCGCGCTCGCCATCAGCGCATTCCTGCCGTGGGCGGTCACGCCGCTCCTGATGGTGGGCGGCCTGTTCCTGTGCTACGAGGGTTTCGAGAAGGTGGCGCACAAGCTGCTGCACCGGCCGCGGGAGGACGATGCGCACCACCGCGCGCACCTGGCTGCTCTGGCACGGTCCCGCGAGGAGCTGCTCGCAGTCGAGAAGGAAAAGATCCAGGGCGCGATCCGCACGGATTTCATCCTGTCCGCCGAGATCATCGTCATCGCGCTCGGAACGGTCGCCGATCGCACGCTCCAGGTACAGGTCGGCGTGCTCACCGGCATCGCCGCGCTGATGACAGTGGGCGTCTATGGCCTCGTCGCCGGAATCGTCAAGCTCGACGACCTTGGCCTCAGCATGAGCCGCATGGCGAACGCGGCGCTGGCGGCAACGGGCCGCGGCATCCTGCGTGCGGCGCCCTGGCTGATGAAATTGCTGACAATCGCGGGCACGGCGGCGATGTTCCTGGTCGGCGGCGGCATCCTCACGCACGGCTTCCACGCGGTCGGCGACTGGATCCAGTCCGCGGCCGTCGATGCGGCGGCGATTCCCGGTGCGGGTGCGGTGCTCGGCGCATTGACGCCAATGCTCGCCAATGCCGTCGCCGGCATCGTCGCCGGTGGTATCGCCGTGCTGGTAGTCACTCTCCTCAAACGCCTGCGCCGCTGATGGCCTGACGCCGCGCGGCCGAACCCGTAGAATCGAACGGCTGTGAAGACCGTCGATTTCGGCTATGAGCGGGTGCCCCCCGAGGAGAAGACCGCGCGCGTGCGCGGCGTGTTCGACTCGGTCGCGGGCAAGTACGACCTGATGAACGACCTGATGTCCGGCGGCCTGCATCGCCTGTGGAAGCGCTTCGCGCTGTTGCAGACGGGGCTGCGCCCCGGCGGCCGCGCGCTGGACGTCGCCGCCGGCACGGGCGACCTCGGCGCCGGCCTCGCGCGCCAGGTCGGACCCACCGGGATGGCAGTGCTGACCGACATCAACCGCGAGATGCTCTCGCGCGGACGCGACCGCCTGATCGATGAAGGCATCGCCGGCAATGTCGCCTACGCGATCGCGAATGCCGAGTGCCTGCCCTTTGCCGACCGGAGCTTCGACTGCGTGACCATCGGCTTCGGCCTGCGAAACGTCACCGACAAGCCGGCCGCGCTCGCCTCGATGCGGCGCGTGCTGCGCCACGGCGGACGGCTGCTCGTCCTCGAGTTCTCGAAGCCGCGCGAGTCGTTGCGCCCCGCCTACGACGCCTGGTCATTCGGCGTGTTGCCGCGGCTCGGCAGCCTCGTCGCCGGCGACGAATCGAGTTACCGCTACCTCGCCGAATCGATCCGCATGCATCCGGACCAGGAATCGCTCGCCGCGTTGATGCGGGATGCCGGGTTCGAGGACTGCCGCTGGCACAACCTCGCGGGCGGCATCGTCGCGCTGCACGTCGGTCATGTGTACTGAGTGCCATGACGCCGGAACTCCTGCGCCCCTTCGAGAAAATGCTGAACCGCAACATCGCGGAGTCCGCCCGCGCGCGCGGCCTGCTCGCGCAGGTGTCCGGGCGCTCGATCGAGCTGCGCTTCGCGGCGACGCCGGTTCGCCTGCGCGTCAATGCGGGCGCCGATGGCGTGGCGATCGCGACCGGCGGCGATGCGCCGGCCGACGCCACCATCGAGGCCACTCCGTTCACGTTTGCGCGGCTCGCGACCGGCGATGCGATGCAGTCGCTCCGGGCGGGCGGCGCGCAGGTCACCGGTGACGCGGAGATCGCGCAGGTGTTCCAGAAGCTCTTCGAGGCAGCGCGGCCCGACTTCGAGGAGGAGCTCTCGCACCTGACCGGCGACGTCGCCGCGCATCGGATCGCAGGTTTCGCGCGCGATGCGCTCGCCTTCGGCCGCCGCGTCGGCAACACGCTCGCGCAGGACGCCGCCGAGTACCTGACGGAGGAGAGCCGCGACCTGCCCGCGCGGCTCGAGGTTGATGAGTTCCTCGCGGCCGTGGATACGCTCCGCGAGGCGACCGACCGGCTCGAGGCGCGCCTCGCCGCTGCCGAGAAGGCGGTGCGCCCGTGATCTCGCGCCGCGTCGCCGCGCGCATGCTGACGATTCACCGGGTGCTCGTGCGCTATGGCCTCGACGATTTCGTGCGCGCGACACATCTCTATCGCCCGCTGCGCTTCGTGTTCTGGCTATCGCCCTGGACCTGGTTCAGGCGCCGGCGCGGCAGCCGGGGCGAACGGCTCCGCCGTGCGCTCGAGGACCTCGGCCCGATCTTCGTCAAGTTCGGCCAGGTGGTCTCGACGCGCCGCGACCTGCTGCCGCCGGACATCGCCGACGAACTCGCGAAGCTCCAGGATCGCGTGCCGCCGTTTCCCGGCGAGGCCGCGCGCGAGCGCATCGAGGAGTCGCTCGGCCAGCCCGTCGCGGAGGTCTTCGGGAGTTTCGACGTCCAGCCGCTCGCCGCGGCTTCGATCGCCCAGGTGCATGCGGCGACGCTGCGCGACGGCCGCGAGGTGGTCGTCAAGGTGCTGCGTCCCGGCATGCACGACGCGATCGCGCGCGACCTCGAGGTGTTGCACGCGCTCGCGGGGCTAGCCGAGGACTACTGGCCCGATGCGCGGCGCCTGCGCCCGCGCGAGGTCGTGGACGAGTACGAGACGACGATCCTCAATGAGCTCGACCTGATGCGCGAGGCCGGCAATGCCTCGCAGCTGAAGCGCAACTTCGCAGGCAACCCGATGCTGCACGTCCCCGAGGTGTATTGGGACCTGTGCCGGCGCGACGTGATGGTGATGGAGCGCATCCACGGCGTGCCGATCTCGGAAGTAGCGCGGCTCCGCGAACTCGGCACTGACATCCAGAAGCTCGCAGAGAACGGCGTGACGATTTTCTTCACGCAGGTGTTCCGCCACAACTTCTTCCACGCCGACATGCACCCCGGCAACATCTTTGTCGATGTCCGCGATCCGGCGAACCCGCGCTATGCCGCGGTCGACTTCGGCATCGTCGGCACGCTCGATCCGCGCGACCAGCACTACCTCGCCAGCAACTTCCTCGCGTTTTTCGAGCGCGACTACCACCGCGTTGCGGTGCTGCACCTGGAGAGCGGCTGGGTGCCAGCCGGCACGCGCGTGGACGAGATCGAGAGCGCCGTGCGCACCGTCGCCGAGCCGATCTTCAACAAGCCGCTCAAGGACATCTCCTTCGCGCTCGTGCTGCTGAACCTGTTCGAGATCGCGCGACGCTTCCAGATGCAGATCCAGCCGCAGCTGATCCTGCTCCAGAAGACGCTGCTCAACATCGAGGGCCTTGGCCGCCAGCTCTACCCGGAACTGGATCTGTGGAAGACCGCGCTGCCGATCCTGCGCGACTGGCAGCGCGAGCGCAGCCACCCGCGCGCGCTGTTCGAGAGCCTGAAGAACCACTGGCCCGATGTCGCCGAGGCGATCAAGGTGCTGCCGGTCATCGCGCGGCAGACGATCCGCCGCGCTTACGACGACGAGCTCGTCGTGAAAACCGAATCGGCATCGCTCGAGCGGCTCCGCGCAGAGTTGCGTGCCGACCGGCGGCGGAGCGACGGCGTGATCGCCGCGGCAACGACCTTCATCGGCGGCATCGTCTGGCTCTCGCTCGCGACTCAGCCGAGCTGGCTCGGCTGGCTCCTGACCGCGGGCGGCGCCGTCTGGCTTGTCAATCGTCTGCGGCGTTGACCCGCAGCCAGATCGCCTGGGCTTCGCGCATCCTGAACTGCGCGTCCTGCAGTTCGAGCTGGCGCCGCAGGTAATCGTCGAGCACGGCGAGTTGCGACTTCGAGAGGATCGCCGATGCCGCGGCGTGAACGCCCTCGTTGACTTCCCTGCCGAGCTCAACCCGCCTTTCGTCGCGGTAGCGATGGGATTTCGCTTCCGCTCCGCCTGACCAGGCCAGGCTCTCGGTGTACTCGGCCAGCTCCTGCCTGACGCGTGCGCGCTCCGCCTGTATCGCGGAAATCAGCGGTTCGATCTGGTCCTCGCGCAGGGGCACGCCATTCGCAAACAGCGAGGCGCCGAGCTGGTGCACTTCGTGGCGGACCTGCAGGCTGGCGTGGTAGTCCTTCCATTCCGCGAACTTCGTCACGCCGAGCAGCGCGACGAGTTCCGCGTCCTGGTCGCGCTGCGCCTGCTCATTCTTCAATTGCCGCGCCCGACGTTCTTCTTCGTCGCGGGGATTCAGGTTGTTTTCGCTGAGGTAATGGAGCTCCCGTTCCAGGAGCAGGGCGATCAGCTGTTCCGCCTTTTCGGGCGGGATACCCAGGGCCTTCGCAAGATCGAGATGACCCGACATCAATTCAAGCTGCCGGAACCGGCGCCTCGCTTCGCGATACGCGGGGTCCTGTAACAGCTTGCGCTCGAAATCGCCGTAGTCCTCGGTCACCGGCGCTTCGGCCCCCGGCTCTGCCTGCCCGACAGTTCCTGTCGTGGTCGGTTCGACCGCGGCGACGCCCGGGCCGGCGGCCGCCGGCCGGCGCTCGACGGCATCCAGCCTGGCCTGTAGCGCTTCCGAACGGGCGCGCATCTCTGCGCGATCCCGCCACAACCAGAACGTGGCCGCAGCGAGGACAGCGGTCGCAAGCAACAGCAAAGCCGTGGACTTGCGCATCAGCGGAGCGTACCGATTCGCGCGCGATCGGGCCATACTTGGCGAGGGGCGATCCAGCGGATCGCGGCATCGGGGTGGTGCGCTTGCGACACGGTCGGACTGTCTGTCTCGTCCTCGGTCTGGCGATGGCCGCCGGCGCTCTCGCCCGCGAAGCGCCGAGCCGCCCCGGTGTCGACGCGCCGGAACTCGCCCATCTCGGAAGTTTCCAGGTCGGCGTCAGGACATTGGCGCTCGTGGATGCGGCACAGGTTGACGTACTGGCCTTTGATCCCGCGACCGGCGCCGCCCCGAAGCGCGACCGCGAGCTGACCGTCGACCTGTGGTATCCCGCGGTCGTCGCGGCAGGCGCATCGCCCGAAACGTACTCGGGAAGCCTGACTGCGGAGCCACCGGCGCCCCCGACGCGCTTCACGATTCCCGGCATCGCGGTGCGCGATGCGACGCCCGCCGCGGGTCGCTTCCCGCTGGTGGTCGTCTCGCATGGCTACGACAACGAAACCATCGCGATGAGCTGGCTGACCGAGAATCTCGCGTCCAAAGGCTATGTTGTGGCGGCGATCCGCCATAGGGATCCGCCGATCACGGACCGCAGCAAGTTCGCGGAGCCCCTGCTTCGCCGTCCGCTCGACATCGCGTTCGTTACGAGCACCCTGCAGCGCACGCTCGCCGACGAGGGCAGCGTCGATCCGTCGCGCGCCGCGTTGATCGGGTACTCGATGGGCGGCTACGGCGTACTGACGGTCGGCGGCGGCGAGCTGGATCCCGCGAGTCCGTTGGCCCAGTTTGTTCCGGGCGGACTGCTCGCGCCGTACGCGCGTGGCGGCGCCTCGAGCGAAGTCCTGCGCGTGACAGGAATCCGGGCGATCGTCGCGATCTCACCCGCCGGCGGATCCCTGCAGGCCTGGGGCACGGAGGGACTCCGAGCGATCACGGCCCCGCTGATGCTGATCGCAGGCGATCGCGATGGGACCGTGGACTACGGGACCGGTGCGCGGGCGTTCTTCGACCTGGCGACGAGGACCCAGCGCTACCTGCTGACGTTTCGCGGCGCCGGCCATCGCATCGGTCTCGGGCCGGCACCCGATGAGATGCGGCACCACCTGTGGGACCAGGACTGGTTCGAAGATCCGGTGTGGCGCCAGGACAGCGTCGTCGCGATCAACCTGCACATGATCACGGCCTTCCTCGATCGCTACGTCAAGGGTGATACGAGTCGCGGGCCTTACCTCGATGGGCTGATTCCGCGCTCCTCCGAAGGCGTCTGGCCGACTTCAGCCGGCGGCGATTACAGTGCGTACAGTCCGGGCACGGATGGAATCACCGTCTGGAAGGGATTTAAGCGCGGGCATGCAGAGGGACTCGAGCTCCTGCACGAGTCGCCAGACTAGGCTTTCATTGCCGCCTATTGCCCGCGACAAAGCGACTCTCCCAGGCGACCGACCAATTGCGCAAGATGTTCGACGTCGTCTTCGTCATTCTCGTAGTGCAGGAAACAGGCGCGGAGTGATGTCCGGCCATTCACGCGCGAAGTCGGCAGGTGCGCTTCGCCACTCTCGCTCACGGCGGCCGCAATTCGCGCATTGAGGTCGTCGAGGGCGGCGTCGTCCACGTTCCGGCCGGCCGGCCGATAGCGGAAATTCACGACCGACAGGGATGCGGGCGACAGCAATTCGAAGTCCGCGGTCGCGCGCACGCGCTCATCCATCCGCGTCGCCAGTCGATTGCAGCGCGTCACCAGCTCGGCGAGCCCGCTGCGGCCCAGGCGCGCGAGGGCCGCCCAGGTCTTGAGCGCGCGATTGCCGTAGGTGAGCTCGAACATGTATTCGCAGGGCCACGGAACCTCGCTGTGACCGGCCACGAGATAGTCGGC
>JANNHT010000218.1:0-13406 GCA_031404555.1 Gammaproteobacteria bacterium | reverse complement strand
TCTCCGGCGAGCACTCGAAGCAGGCGCTGAGCTGTGTCCTGCTGGACGAGGCGCAGTTCCTCACGCCGCCCCAGGTCGAGCAGCTGGCGGCGGTCGTGGACCGCCATGCGATCCCGGTGCTGTGCTACGGGCTCAGGACCGATTTTCGCGGCGAGCTTTTTCCGGGCAGCGCGCGGCTCTTGGCAATCGCGGACGAACTGACGGAACTCAAGACGATCTGCCACTGTGGCCGCAAGGCGACGATGTGCGCGCGGGTCGGCGCGGACGGCAAGGTCGAGCGCGAAGGGGAGCAGGTTGAGATCGGGGGAAACGAACGCTACCTGTCGCTGTGCCGCCGTCACTACTACGAAGTGACCGGCCGCGTGCTGCCGAGCTAGGATGACGGGCGCCCCGCGCTCGCCCGGACTGCTCTTCGCGCTGATGCTGGCGTTGCAGACAGCTTGCGTGTCTGCCGATGAATTCCCGGCCGCGCCGCCGGCTGATGCGGCGCCGCAGGCCGAGGCCGCAAAGGATCCCACCGACGGCTGTCGTGACGAGGCACCGGCCGAGCAGCCGGTGCTCGAGGCGGTGCGCGCGGGACTCCAGCGCGGCGTGTGCAGCACGGCACGATTCATCGACCGGCTGTTCGGCGGCGAGCACGAGTACTCCGAGTACGAGGACGAGAGCAACGGCCGGGCCGGGCTCGCGCTCGAATGGAACGAACAGGACGACTTCGGCATCGACGGCCGGTTCCGCGCGAGCGTGGCCCTGCCGGCGCTCGATGAGCGCGTGAGCGCGATGCTCGGGCGCGCGCCCCGCGACGAGTTTGTGGCGGACGAGCTCGCGCGGGTCGGTTCCTTCGGTGCGTCGTTCAGCGACGACGAGCCGGCAGACTGGTTCGCGGGAATCGGCTACCGCATGCACCGCGGCCGCGACAGCCGCTTCGACCTCGGCGCCGGTGTCGGCCTCGAATCGCCGCTCAATCCCTACGTCAACGCGCGCTATCGCAAGTACTTCTACCGTCCGGACAACGTGCTCTTGACGCTGCGCAGCACGCTGTTCTGGGAGAATGACGAAGGGCTCGGCTTGACCCAGGCCTTCGACGCCGACAAGGTGATCGGTCGCGACCACCTGCTGCGCTGGGGCAACTCGCTCAGGATCTCGCAGGAGACCGAGGGCGTGCGCTGGCGGAGCCGGCTCGCGCTGTACCAGGCGATCGATTACCGGCGCGCGATGCGCTACGACCTGCGTATCCGCGGCGAGACTGATGGCACCGAGCCCGACCTGTACGGATTCCGGATGGCGCACCGCCGCTCGATGTGGCGCGACTGGCTGTTCGTCGAATTCGGGACGGGCGTGTTCTGGGCCGACGGACCGGAACCGGAGGATCGCTGCCACGGTTGCATCGAGGCGACGGTCGGATTCGAGATCCTGTTCGGCGAAGCCTACGACCGCGTGCTGCGACGCGAGGAGCGGCGGACTGAAGTGGAGGAGCGGCTGGAGGTGAAGCCCTGATTCGGGCTCAGCGATCGAGCTCGAGCAGGGCGAGCTTCGCTTCTCGCAGGAACGGACGCTCGGTCGCACGGCCGGGCATGTTTTCGGCTTCCGCTTCCGACAGCTGTTCGGCATCGCGCGCCCAGGATTCGAGGATGCGGCGCTTGGCGGCGACATCCAGGCGCGGGTCGGCGAGCACGTCATTCGGGCGTTCGTAGTAGCGCGTCGGATCGAGCACCGCGGAATCGACGTCGATCACTGCTTTCTCCTCGCTGCGCCGGAGCGGACCCAGATGGGTGCGCCGTTTTCGGTACAATCGCATGGTCAATCAGACCGCTGCCGGTCGAATAAGTGCCGGATCAATCCATGGCCGGTTTCTCTCAGGTGCACCATGCGCCTCGCCGTCAGCGCGCCGGGGTAAACGTCACGAGGACAGAGTGCTCCCGCCGATCATCCGACAGCAGGATGCCCTGATCGCCCTGGTCGACGCCGTCGAGCGCCAGGGTGCAACCCGGCACAGTTTCCGCGTCCGCGGCCTGCACCACGGCGATCCGGTAGACGGTCTCCCCGAACCGGTAGCGGAGCGAGTAGCCCTTCCAGTCCGCCGGCAGGCACGGCGCGAAGTGGAGCCGGTCGGCCTCGCGCCGGAGTCCCAGCAACGACTCCACGATCAGCCGATAGAGCCAGCCGGCGGACCCCGTGTACCAGGTCCATCCGCCGCGTCCGACGTGCGGCGCAACTGCATACACATCGGCCGCCACCACATAGGGCTCGGCCTTGTACGTGGCGACGGATTCCGCGGTGCGCGTGTGGTTGATTGGGTTGATCAGGTTCAGCAGCTCCCAGGCTCGTCGGCTGTCGCCGAGCTCCGCAAACGCCATGGCTGCCCATACCGCCGCATGGGTGTACTGGCCGCCGTTCTCCCGAACCCCCGGAACGTAACCCTTGATGTATCCGGGATCCATCTCCGATGCGTCGAAAGGCGGATCCAGCAGCCGGACCAGACCCTGGTCGCGGCGCACGAGGCGCTGGTCCATCGCATCCATCGCGAGGCGCGAGCGGGCCAGTTCCCCCGCGCCGGACAATACTGACCAGCTCTGGGCGATCGAATCGATCGAGCACTCGGCGTTGAGCGTCGAGCCGAGCGGTGAGCCGTCGTCGAACCAGGCGCGCAGGTACCATCCGCCGTCCCACCCGTGCTTGGCGAGGTTGCGGCGCAGGTCGTCCGCTTCCTGGCGGCAGCGCTCGCCGAATTCGGGATCGTCGTGCCGTCGCGCGAGTTCGGAGAATGACACCAGCACCTGGTGCAGGAAGAAACCGAGCCACACGCTCTCGCCCTTGCCGTGGATGCCGACGAGGTTCATGCCATCGTTCCAGTCGCCGGAACCCATCAGTGGCAAGCCGTGCCTGCCGAAACGCAGGCCGTGGCGGATGGCGCGCGCGCAGTGCTCGTAAAGGCTGGCCGTTTCCGCGGAGCGGCCGGGCAGGTCGTAATAGGATTCTTCTTCCGCACCGAGCGCGCGCCCCTCCAGGAAGTGCACGCGCTCGTCGAGTACCGCGGCGTCACCGGTTGTCCCGACATAGCGGCAGACGGCCAGCGGCAACCACAGGTAATCGTCGGAACAGCGCGTGCGCACGCCGCGGCCGCCGGGAGGATGCCACCAATGCAGCACATCGCCTTCGCGGAACTGCTGTGCCGCTGAGCGCAGCAGATGCTCTCGTACGAGCCTCGGCTCCGCATGCACCAGCGCCATCGCATCCTGCAGCTGATCGCGGAATCCGTAGGCGCCACCGGACTGGTAGTAACCGCTCCTGGCCCAGAAGCGGCAGGCCAGCACCTGGTACGGAAGCCAGCCATTGCACAGAGTATCGAGCGCCGGATCCGGCGTTTCGACCTGCACGGCGCCGAGCGTGTGCCTCCAGTACTGCCGGACCTTTTCGAGCGCATGGCGCGCCGTGCCGGGGCTGCGCAGCCGCAGCGCCAGTGCACGGGCATCGTCGATATTGCGTCCGGCTCCGAGCCGGAAAATGATCTCGCGTTCCTGCCCGTCTGCCAGGTCGATCGTCACCTGAAGTGCGCCGCAGGGATCGAGTGCCGCGCCGACCCGGCCGGAGAGCCGCGATCGTGTCATCGCGTCCGGCTGCCTGAAATTGCCGTTCCGTCCGAGAAACTCCGCGCGATCTCCGCTCAGGGTGCGGGAGAGATCGTCGACGTCGAAGAAGGCGACGCGACCGGAGAATTCGCTGTTGTAGGCATTTCTGGCGAACAGCGCTCCGCTGGTAGGGTCGATTTCGGTGACCACGTGCATTGCGGACTTCGGGCGCAGGTCGCCGAGCACCCATTCGACGTAACCGGTCGCGGTCAGGCGTCGCGAGCGACCGGAGCCATTGCGGACTTTCAGCACCGTGTACTTGACCGCGTGATCGAGGTCCACGTAGACCCACATTTCCGAATGGATGCCGCCGGCCGTGTGTTCGAACACGCTGTAGCCGAAGCCGTGGCGGGTCACGTAGGGCATCGCGCCGCCGCAGGGTTGCGGAGTCGGCGACCAGTAGTGGCCGCTTTCCTCGTCCCTCAGATAGAACGCCTCGCCGCCGGTTGCGCCGACCGGATCGCCGCTCCACGGCGTGAGCCGGTACTCGTGGGCATTCTCGAACCAGGTGTACGCGAGCCCGGATTCAGTCAGCACGGTGCCGAAGCGCGAATTCGCGAGCACATTGACCCAGGGAGCCGGCGTCAGCCTGGATCGCGTGGTCGTGATGACGTACTCGCTGCCATCGGCCGTGAAGCCGCCGAACGCGTTGCCGAGCATGAGTTCCCCGCGCGGCGGCTCGACCGGCGCTTCGGGTTCCTCCCGGTGGGTGCGCGTCGGCGCCAGCCGGGCGACGCTCTTGTCTGCGAGCGCCCGGCGACTGACCTGTTCCGCAAGCGTGCCGCGGCTGTCGCTGATGATGACTCGTGCTGCTGCCTGCAGCAGAGTGCGATCCTCATTCGAAATCTGTTCGGCGTAGCGTACGAAGATGCCGCCGGGCCGGTCGATCGCGTTGGCTTCGATGCCCGTCGCGATGAGTCCCATGATCTGGTCCTGCAGGCGCTGTCGGTAACCGATGTGGTCTTCATTCCAGATCACCAGGTCCACCACGAGTCCCTTCAGGCGCCAGTACGCATGACAGCGGATCAGCTGTCGCGCCAGTTCGACGTGAGTGCCGTCCGCAATCGTCAGCAGCACGATCGGCAGGTCGCCGGAGATGGCGTAGCCCCAGAGTCCCGCCTGGCCGCGTCGATTGCGCAGCAGCACGCTGGCATCGGCGCGAAGTGTCGGGTTGGCGTACAGCACCGATCCCGCCAGCCGGCCATAGATATGCGCGTCGCCCGGCGTCGCGTTGATCTGGCGCAGCATCACGCTGCCATGCGTCCACGCCAGGTCGAACACGCGGTCTGCAAGGTGGCGATCCTGATACTTCCCGACGAGCGCCAGGCAGGCCTCGCGACTGTCGGCGGCGCCTGCAACGAAATCGAGCGTCGCCGACTGCCCCGGTTCGAGCGTGATTTCGCATCGAATGACGGCGACCGGCTCCAGCACGGACCCCTCAGCGCCGGAGAGCACGCCGGTTCCGGTCAACGCCTGCGGTGCCGCGATGGTCCGGCCGCGGCCGATGAAGCGGACCCGATCGGTCTCGTAGGTGACATTGAGGGCGTCGCCGCCGTGGGTCGCCATCAGCTGAAACGCCCAGGGCGCCGTATCGCCGGTGGATCGCGGCCGGCGCGTGCAGAGAATCGTGCGGCGGTCGCGCACGATCTCGGTCTGGACGAACAGGTTGCCGAATGACGGCTGCAGCGCGTCTGCCGCCGGCGGTGCCAGCACGATCTCGGAGTAGCTCGTGACCTCGATCGTCCGCGGCAGGCGCGCGTGATTGGTGACGCGTATCCTGCGCAATTCGATGTCGTCTTCCGGCGATACGACGATCTCCGTATAGGTTTCGAAATCGAGGTCGCGCCGGCGGAACTCCACCCGGCCCTCGGAGAACATCGCCTCGTAGCTGTCCGCGCGGCGCAGCGTGGGCTGGTGCGTCGCCGACCAGAATTCCCCCCGTTTCCACGTCGCGCAGGAAGAAGAACGAGCCCCAGTTGTCACTCGTGCAGTCCTCGCGCCAGCGTGTGATCGCGAACTCCTTCCAACGGCTGTAGCCGCCGCCGGCGTTGGTCACCATGACGTGATACCGACCGTTCGACAGCAGTTGGACTTCCGGCGACGGGGTGTCCGCTCCGATGGGCGACCGCGCCGTGGTCTGCGCGGCGGCGAAGAAAGCACCCCCATCGGACTGCGCAGCGACGTGCGCGTGGATCGCCGCGGTTTTCGGAATTTTTTCCTGGAGCAGCAACAGTGTCGCCTGGAACAGTGGGTCCGATTCGAATCGCCGCTGCATCGGCTGCCCCAGCAGAAGGTGCGCCAGCGACAACAGGTTCATGCCTTGGTGATGCGCCATGAACGAACGCACGATGGCGCTCGTTTGCCCGCGCGGCACGCGGGCGGGCGTGTAATCGACGGCTTCGTAGAATCCAAACTTGCCCTCGAGACCGGCGGCGGCCAGTTGCTCGAGATTCGCGCAGGCCGCCTCGGGTGCAACCATGAGCGCGAGCGCGGAGGCGTAGGGCGCGACGACCAGGTCCTCGGCCAGCCCCCGCGTCAGTCCGAGACCGGGGACACCGAAGGCATGATATTGATAGTTCAGGCTGGCATCGATCGTGCTGTAACCAGACTCCGAGATGCCCCAGGGCACGGAGCGCTGGCGACCGTAGGCGATCTGGCGATCGACCGCCGCCCGGCAGGTCTGATCCAGCAGCGTGCCGCCGTAGGAAGGCATGATCAGGAGCGGCATCAGGTACTCGAACATCGAGCCGCTCCAGGACACGAGCACCGTTTCGCCGTCGATCTTCGTCAGCATCCGGCCGAGCGCGAACCAGCATTCCTGCGGCAACTGGCCCTGGGCGATCGCGACGAAGCTGCTGAGTCGCGATTCCGAAGCCAGCAGATCGTAGAAACTGGTGTCCCTGCGAAATTCGTCAACGTTGTAGCCGATCGCTATCAGGTGCCGGGTGCGGTCATAAAGGAATTCGCTGTCCATCTCAGCCAGGCCAGTGGCCGCCTGCGCCAGTCGTTCACAGGTGGCGATTCGGGCCACGGCCCTGTCGGCGAACGGTTGAGCGGCATGCGCTGCCAGGTCGCGCAGTGTCGGCACGCCGACGAATTCCGCGACGGGCCCTGGCGCCAGGTGACTCAGGTCATCCAGTGCTTCGCGGCATTGGCGTGTGAGCGCGACCGCCCAATCCCTTGCGGACCCTGCGCCGGCATCGACGCTTGCCTCGAGCGCGGCCGCCGCGGCGGCCACCGATTCGAGGTGAAGTTGGATGGCCGGAAGCGTGGTCGCAGGCGAATCGCGCGCTGCATCCAGCAGTGCCTGCAGCCGCTCGACCGCCGCGCGATCCGCCGACGGAGCGTCCTCCCGGAATATGGCGAACGTATCGGCCAGCCCTTCGAATACGCGGGGACTGACGATGGGTTGATCCGCAAGCGCCAGCAGGCCAGTCCGAAGGGTTAGCAGTAAGCCCGCGAGATTGCCGCTGTCCACCGACGAGACATACCGCGGTGGCAGCGGTTGCAGGGTTCGGGTGTCGTACCAATTGAAGAAATGCCCGCGATGGCGCGGCAGCCGGCCCATCGTGCGAAACGTCGCGTCGGTGCGTTCGAGCAGCCGTCCGGCCGGGAGGTAGCCGAAATCGCAAGCGGCCAGATTCGCGAGCAGCGCCATGCCGATATTGGTCGGCGACGTCCGATGCGCGATCACGGGCCCGGGGTCTTCCTGATAGTTGTCGGGCGGCAGCCAGTGGTCCTCTTCCGAAACGAATTGCTCGAAGAATGCCCAGGTCTTGCGCGCGATCCTGCGCAGGAATTTCGATTGCCCGGTCGTGAGTTTCGCCTCGCTGCGGAGCAGCGGCCGGCTGAGCCATCCGGCGAATCCCGGTGCCGTGAACCACAGGAAAAGCACGGGAGCGGCGGCGATCAGCGCGTCCGGCCTGACGAGAGCGAGGCCGAACGCCGCCGCAACTGCGAGGAAAGGCGCTGACCAGAGCGAGCGGTACGATGCCGCAACACCCGTGTCGCTGCTGCGGCTGCTTTCGTCGTACGGCGTCCATTCCAGCAGGCGCCTTCGTGTGACCAGCATGCGGGCACCGGTGCGAAGCACTGCG
Organism: Gammaproteobacteria bacterium; assembly: GCA_031404555.1. GTDB lineage: Bacteria > Pseudomonadota > Gammaproteobacteria > Steroidobacterales > Steroidobacteraceae > SCUD01. The sequence goes on along the minus strand of JANNHT010000218.1, from coordinate 5,683 downwards.
CCAAGACTGACGATGGTTTCGTGCGGCAGGCAGGCAAGCCGGAAGCCCGCTTGCGCGAAGATTCGACCTGCGTCGCGCAGGACCGCGCCGAGGTGATTTCCGACCCGCAGATCCCGGGGTTTGCGGAGCGCAGACGCGGCGAGCGAGAGGATGGGCGGAATCAGGATGATGCCGGCGACCGCCAGGGTCCATGCCCACGCCTGCGGTGCGACGACCCAGCCCGCCAGGAACAGGATCGTCTGTGCGGAGGGCGTGAGGCTGCGCCGCAGGTTGTCAAAGATCTTCCAGCGCGACAGCGCGGACAGCGGATTCGACTGGCTGCGCCGATCGGGTCCGGGAATCCGGGGCAGCAACCAACGGCCGATCTGCCAGTCGCCGCGGATCCAGCGCTCATGCCGCCGTGTATCAACGTCGTACCGCGACGGATAATCTTCGTACAGCATCACGTCGCTCAGCAGGCCCGAGCGCACGTAGCAGCCTTCGAGCAGGTCGTGGCTCAGGATCCAGTTTTCGGGGAAGCGGTCCTTGAGCGCCCGTTCGAAAGCGTCCACCTCGTAGATGCCCTTGCCGATGAAAGAACCCTCGGCGAACAGATCCTGATAGACGTCGGACACGGAGCGCGTGTACGGGTCGATTCCCGGTTCGCTGCCGAACAATTGCGCATAGCGCGACCGATTGGCGCCGGCCAGGCTGGTCGCCATACGCGGCTGCAGGATGCCGTAGCCGCCGCTGACTCGCCGGCGACGCTCGTCGTAACGCGGGCGATTCAGCGGGTGCGCCATCACGCCGACGAACTGGCGGGCGGCATCGCGCGGCAATTCGGTGTCGGTGTCGAGCGTGATGACGTAGCGGACGCCGGACAGTTCGGTGACATTGCCGACGATCAGGGAAAAGCGGTCATGTCCTTCGCTCCGCAGCAGCAGATTGAGATCCGCGAGTTTGCCGCGCTTGCGTTCATGGCCCATCCAGGCCCGTTCCGAGCGATTCCAGCGTCTCGGACGATGCAACAGGAAGAATCGTCCTCGGCTCGCGTCCGCGTATTTCGCATTCAGCCTTTCAATTCCGTCGCGCGCATGACGGAGCAGTGGTTCGTCGTCTTCCTGTAATTCGACCGATGCATCGCGAAAATCGGTCAGCAGCGCGAAATGCAGGTATTCGTCCCGGTTCCCGAGAAACCGCACCTCGAGCGCTTCGATCAGCTCGTCGACCTGGTCCGCGTCGCCAAGCAGCGTCGGAACCACGACCAGGGTGCGGCATTCCTGTGGCAGTCCCTCGGAATAGTCCAGGCGCGGCAGCAAGTGCGGCGTCGCAATCAGCGTCGCCAACCAGTTTGTGAGCGACAAGCCGAGCTGGCTTGCGCCGAGCAGTGCGATGGCTGCCACCAGGTCGAGCCGCCAGCCTTCGAGGCCGGCGCCCTCGATCAGCGCCACCAGGAAGCCGCCGTAGACCACGGTGATCGCGAGGATCGCGACGAGATAGGGCAGTAGCGGGTGCGCGCGCGCCAGCCTGCCGGCGCGCACCAGGCGAGAGACGCGGCAATTCGCCGCCTGCTCGAGCCGGTCCAGGCCGCGATCGACCAGGTAGAAACCGACATGGGCGGTGTGGCTCGCAACACCATCGATCGCGACGCTTTGTCGAGCCAGCGTGATCGCGGCCTCTGCGACCTCGATCTCCGGCCGGTCGCCGCGCTTCGCCAGCCGCGCCACCACGTGCCGGTAGCGATCCCGCGTGCCGAAATCCATCCGGCCATAGACAGCGGCGGGGTCCTGGCGGAGCGTTTGCTCAACGAAACTCAAGGACTCGACGAACACGCGCCAGTCCATCGCGCCGAGAAAGCGCAGGCTGCCGATGGAATTGCTGATCGATACCTGGTCAGCAGCCTGTTGCTGGGTCTCCGACAGCACCATCTGTTCGATGGTCAGGCTGGATTCGGCGAGACGCTGTTCGATCCAGGTGAGCGGCAATGCCAGGGCCAGTCCGTGTCCCTGCAGGCGGCGCGCGAGTTCCGCGACGAAGGAACCCGTCAGCGGCGGCTCCGAGCGCGCCATGTCGGCGATGACGAGGATCAGGCTTTTCGGGTCGTTCTCCGCGACCTCGGTCATCTGGTCCGCCCAGCGCTGCGCCTGGCTTGAATGGTGTCTGGCCGCGGTGATACGGGCGCTGACGCGCCGCAGGTTCTCGATCAGCGCCAGGCGCAACATGATCGGGATCGCCCAGAGTTCGCCGAGCGTGAGTGGCGCGACCGACTGGTAGGCCGCCACGAAGCGGCTGAGCGTCGCGGCATCCACGCGTCCATCGCCATGTGAAATCGCTTCCAGCGCGATGTCATAGACACGCGGCAGTGCGCGCGAGGGTCCGAGCGCGAGGCGCGGCAGGCCGCGGCTGTAGCCTTTCGGCAAATGGCGCCTCGCGGTGCGGATCTGCTCCTCGATCAGGTAGAAATTGTCGAGCAGCCATTCGCCGGCGGGGGCGATGCGCAACCGCGACCGGACCGCCGTCGTCAGCAACTGGCAGGCGTCAGTCAGTACCTGTTCGTTCGCGTCCAGCCGCTGCAACAGGCGGTTCTGCGGGGCCGATCGGCTGAGCGTGTGCGCGCGCGCGAGCGTTCGGCCGTGCTGTTCCATCTGGTCGGCACTGAAGAGCTCGGCGCGCAGCGGCGTCTGGTCGTCGCCAGGCAGCAATGCGCCGCGATCGCCAAGACGGGCATGGCTGTCTGGCGTGTAAATTCGCGAAGCAAGTCTTGGCAGGAGCGATCGGAACATCGTCTTAGGGAATGATACGCGCGGCAAATGCGTCGGCCGGACTATCCGCGCCATTTCGGGTGCGTCGTCGCGTCCGAGCAGTGTACGGTAGCGAACAGACGATTCCGCCACCCAGAGCTAGCGTTGCATGCCAACGTTTATCTGAGGGTGCAATATGAGTCTGGGAACCATTCTGCTGATCGTGCTGATCCTCGCGCTCGTGGGCGTCATACCCGCATGGCCGCACAGCAGAGGCTGGGGTTACGGGCCGAGTGGAATCGTCGGAATCATCGTCATCGTGCTGTTGATCCTGTTCCTGACAGGAAGGCTGTGATCGGCGTTTCGACGCGATGGCAGGATGCCGGCGAGTCGCCCGCCGAGAGAACGGGTGGTGGTCTGCAGTTGCAGCCGCTGCCGTATGCGCTGCACGCCCTGGAACCCCACATCTCGCGACGCACCCTGGCCGTGCATTACGGGCACCATCACGCGGGCTATCTGGACAAGACCCGGGCACTCGTGAGGTGCACGACGCTCGACGGCAAGTCGCTCGAGCGCATCGCGACGGGGAGTGCGAAGGAAACGCATCGGGCCCTGTTCCGGTCCGCTGCACAGGCCTTACACCACGATTTCTACTGGCAGAGCCTGCGGCCGCCGGGGGGCGGAGAGCCGCGCGGCGCGGTGGCCGAGCTGATCGAAGATGAGTTCGGCGCGCATCGGCATTTCTGCGACGAGTTCATCAGCCTGGCAGGCGACCGCTTCGAGGGTGGCTGGGCCTGGCTGGTGCTCGATGCAGGGCGGTTGCGGATCATCGCGACTTCGAATGCAGACTCGCCGTGTTTCACGACGCTGGTTCCATTGCTCGTGATCGATCTGTGGGAGCACGCCTACTACATGGACTACCAGCAACGGCGCCGAGACTACGTCGCAGCGCTGGTCGCTCATCTCGTCAACTGGGAGTTTGCAAATTCCAACCTGTGCCGGGAATTGAACGCCCGGATTCAGGCCCCGTTGATGGCGGAAGACTGCCAGCAAGCGCTACCGGGTCGTCGTATCGGCATGTGACCGATTGCCGGGTGGCGCTCCGTTGCCCGTTGCGGACCGTACGATCCGGGCGAGAGCCATCGCAGCGGTGACCGTCCTGGCGTAGCGCGCGCCGACGAGAAGCGACGCGAGCTCCGCGAGCACTGTAACGGCAAGGCCTGGCTTGCTGGACAGGAACCGCATTGTCCGGCTTCGCGGGTAGCCGCCGTCGGCCTCCGGCTCCGGTCCGATCTGGTCCGCGATCAATTCGCGCTGCGCGCGCATTTTTTCCCGAATCAACCGCCGTTGTTCGGTGAGAGGCACTTGCGGCCCGGACGTCATAGCCGGCTCCTGATGAGTGCCAGATCCGCAGCCAGTTCTTCCCGTGTTCCCGCGAAAGCGTCATCGCTTTGCGCCGACAGGGCCTTGAACCGGTACCAGGCCGCGCCCACGCAGGCGGCGTAGGCTGCCACCAGCCCGATGGCGACCGGGATGCGGTACGGGGTGTCCCAGCTGAATGCGAGCACCAGTGCGCCCACCAGCAGCATCGTGCACAGCAGGCTCGCGAAGGCGACCAGCGCGGTGGCCACCATGCGGACGATCCGGTCCTTTTCCGCCTCCCATTCGACCCGTGCCAGCTGCCCGTGCAGGCCGGCCTGGGTCAGCAAGGCCGATCCCGCGGAACGCAGCATGCGGACCACGTCCAGCGGGTTGATCGACGCGGATTCTGGCGCCGTGGCCATTACGTGCGGCGGCTGACGGCAACCCCGATCAGGAGCCCGAGGATTGCCCCGATGCCCACCGCCTGCCACGGATGCTCGTGGACGTAGGTGTTCGTGACGCGTGCCGTCTTGCGCGCGCGTTCGGCGATTTCGCCGCCGATTTCACTGAACGATTCCTTGGCGAGCTCGACGCGTTCGGCGAGTTTCGCCTTGGCCCGGGCAAGATCCTCGCCGGTCAGCGACGTCATCGAAGTGATGAGGTCTTCGATGTCCGCGATGAAATTCTGAAATTCGCCGGGCGCGGCGGACGGGTTGCCTGCGGCAGCCAGGGATCCGATGCCGTGTCCATTGCCCTCGGATTCAACCGAATCTGATTTCCTGCTCATGGTGCTTCCTGCTCCAAAGTGAATGGGACGGCACTTGCCGCCGTACCAAGACCATAGCGAACGCATGCGGGGACGTCTGTCAGCAAAGGACCACACGTCACCGGGGCTTTTCTGTCAGCGGCCTAGCTTCAGGAGCGCCAGCCGGGCACGTCATGACCGGTGGCAATCGCAGGCCGGTCAGCGCAGCAATTCTACCCGATGGTCGCGGATCAAGACGCGATTGCCGACCTGCAGGTCGCGCTTCTCGAGTTGAGTTACCTGCGCCCGACGGCCGTCGTCCATCTGCACGTCAAACTGGTAGGCGCGCTTCTGCTTGCGGTTGTGCTTCTGGACCTGATGGCCGATCACGCCGCCAGCCACGGCACCGGCCGCGGTCGCGACGGTGCGGCCGTCGCCGGATCCGACATTGCTGCCAGCCACGCCACCGATGATCGCGCCGAGCACTGCGCCGGCACCGATGCCCTGGTCGGAGTCCTTGAGCCGCACGCGCTCAATGCGTTCGATGGTGCCGCAGTCAGCGCAGCCACTGCGGTATTCGCGCCCGTTGTCGTAACGGGGTTCAGTGGCGCAGGCGGCGAGCAGGACGGCGGCCAGCGCGGCCAGCCCAGTGGTCAGGAAGATGCTTCGCATGGGAGCCTCTCGATCGCGGAATGAGTGTGGCGAAAAACCAGCCTACTGCAGTGGGTGGCCGCGGTCGGTTCGGCACCGAACGGAGATCAATCTGCGATGGGACGGGGAAAGCGACCGGGTGGCGCTGTCGGTCGCGCCACCCGGCCGGGCCGATATCCACGTCTTGGAATCGCACCACGGGAGA
>JANNHT010000217.1:0-12634 GCA_031404555.1 Gammaproteobacteria bacterium | reverse complement strand
GGGGGGGGGGGGGGGGGGGGGTTCTGGGCCCGGGGGGGCCCCCCGCCCCCCCCCCCCCCCGGGGGGCCCCCCCCCCCCCCCCCGCCACGCACCGGCCTGACCCGCGGTGAACCGCGACTCGCGCCCGGCACGCCGGCCGACGCAATACGACAGCTTGAGCCGCGCTTAACCCGTGAAGACGGTAGAAGCGTCGAATACGGGGCCGTCGACGCAGACGCGCTTCATCGCGGGACCGTCGGGAGTCTGAACGAGCACGGTACATCCCGCGCAGCCGCCCACCGCGCACGCCATGTTCTCCTCGAGCGACACCTGGCAGGGGAGACCGAGCTTCCTCGCGAGCGCCGCGACCGCGACCAGCATCGCGTGCGGCCCGCAGCTCATGATCTCGACCTCGGCGCGCGCCGCGGGCGCGAGCGAGCCGAGCCAGGCCTCGGCGAGTTCGGTGACGTAGCCGCGGTGGCAGCCGGCGAATCCCGAGAGGCTCGCGAGGCGGCTCGGCACACCCTGCGATTCCAGCAATGACAGCGCGGCCGTCGTGCCCGCGGGCATGCCCGGCACCGTGTGGCGGGATTCCGCGAGCTCGAACGGGAACGGCAACTCCGAACCCATCAACACCAGCGGCTGCCAGCGCGTCCCGCGCGAGGCGGCGAGCGCTTCCGCCAGGAACACCATCGGCGGGATGCCGACGCCGCCGCCGATCATGAGCACCCGCGGACGTTCGGCGTGCACGGTGAAGCCGCGCCCGATCGGGCCGAGGCAGGAGACCGTCTCGCCCGGCTCGCGCCGCGCGAGCTCGGCGAGCCCGTGGCCGACGACCTTGTAGAGCACCTCGATCCAGCCCGCCGCCGCATCGGCGCGCAGGATCGAAAGCGGCCGGCGCATCGGCAGTTCCGGCGCGCAGGTCAGGTGGATGAAGCTGCCGGGCGTCGCGGTCGCTGCCGTGCGCGGCGCCCGAAGCCGCAGCACGTACTGCTCGCCGGGAAACGCCTGCTGGCCGACGACCGCGGCCTCCTCGAGGAAGATCGTGCCGCGGTGGCTGGTGGCGGCGCTCACGGCGCGCGGGCGCGGCGCGTCGCCGCGACGTGTGCGAGCACCGCCATGCGCATCGCGACGCCGTTGCCGACCTGGCGGCGGATCAGGGACTGCGGCCCGTCGGCGACGTCGGAGGTGATCTCGACGCCGCGGTTCATCGGGCCAGGGTGCATGACGATCGCATCCGGATGCGCGCGCGCGAGCCGCGCGGCGGTCAGGCCGTAATGCTGGTGGTATTCGACGGCATCGGTCGTGCCGGAGCCTGCGATGCGTTCGCGCTGGATGCGAAGCATCATCACGACGTCGGCGCCGGCGATGCCCTCGTCGAAGGATTCAAAGCGCCGCGCGCCGGCGAACTCGCTGGCCCCCGGCATCATCGCGGGCGGCGCGACGAGCCGCAGTTCCGCGACACCGAGCGTCGTGAGGACGCGGTGCGCGGAGCGCGCGACCCGCGAATGGCGGATGTCGCCGACGATCGTGACGACGAGCGGTTCGAAGGCGCCCTTGCACTGGCGGATGGTCAGTGCGTCGAGCAGGCCCTGGGTCGGGTGCGAGAGGTGCGCCTCGCCGCCGGAGATCACGCTGACCGAGGGGCCGACGTGGCGCGCCACGTACTCGTGGATGCCGGGCTCGGCGTCGCGAATCACAAATACGTCCACCTGCATCTCCTGCAGCGTGTAGATCGTGTCGATGATCGATTCGCCCTTGGCGCGCGAGGACAGCATCACGTCGAGGTTGATCGTGTCGGCCCCGAGGCGCACGGCCGCGAGCTCGAACGAGGCACGCGTGCGCGTCGAGGGTTCGGCGAACAGGTTGGCGACGGTCCAGCCCGCGAGGTCCTCACCGCGCTGTGGCAGCGCACCCGCGGGTGTGACGTAGCTCTGCGCCCTCGTGAGCAATTCCTCGATGAGCCCACGCTCGATGCCGTCGAGCGTGATGAGATGGCGCAGCCGGCCGTGCGCGTCGGTCTGGGAAAATGCGCTGGTCATCGTGCGGTCTGGCCGGGCTGGGCGCGCAGCCACTGCAGCAGCAGGAGGCGCGCCGCCTCGCGGTCGACTTCGCCGCGCTGCACGCGCCGCGTCTTCGCGCCGCTGCGACGCCGCTCGCGCAGGTCGTCCTCCGCTTCGCGCGACGAGAGTCTTTCGTCCACCCGGTGAACCTCGATGCCGAACCGACCGCCGAGTTCGTCGGCGAACCGCAGTGCCGCCGTGGTGAGGCTGGCAGCCTGACCCGCCATATTATAGGGGACGCCGACCACGATCGCCGCGGGGCGCCAGTCGGAGACGCAGCGGCCGATCGCGGTCCAGTCGGGTTCGCCGTCCTTTGCCGCGACCGTCGCGAGCGCCTCGGCCGTGCCCGTCAGGGTGTTGCCGACCGCGACGCCAATGCGCCGGAGTCCGTAATCGAAAGAGAGCACCGTCCTTGCGGCCGGCGCGGGCATCCGTCAGGCGCGCCCCGCCTGGGTGCTGATGCGCGACAGCTCGACGCCCAGCAGGCGTGCAGCGGCATGCCAGCGCTGCTCGTAGGGCAGCTCGAAGATCAGTGCATCGTCGCAGGGCACGGTCAGCCAGGCGTTCTGGAGGACTTCCTCCTCGAGCTGGCCGGCTTCCCAGCCGGCATAGCCGAGCGCGATCGCCGCCGGCTCCGGGCCATTGCCCTGGGCCATCGCCGCGAGCACGTCGCGGGAGGTCGTCACGTGCAGGATGTCGGACACCGTCATCGTCGATTCGTAGGCCTGCGGGCCCGGGCGGTGAAGCACGAAGCCGCGGTCGCGCTGGACCGGGCCGCCGGAGAGCACCGGCATGCCGCGCAGGCGCTCGTTTTCGGTGACGAGCGAGAGCTGCTCGAACACCTCCGACATCTTCATCTCGAGCGGACGGTTGATCACGATGCCGAGCGCGCCGCGCGCGCTGTGCTCGCAGACCAGCGTGACGCTGTGCGAGAAATTCGGGTCGGCGAGCGTGGGCATCGCGACCAGCAGCTGATTGGTGAGGTAGGAACCCGCGTTCATGGCGCCAGTATCGGCCCCGCGGCAACGTTGGTCAAAGCCGAAAAGCGGGATGCGATGCGGGTTTTTTGCGAGCGGACTTAATCAGGCCTCACGGCGTGTCCGCGGGCAGCTCGACCGCCGAGCCCGCCAGCCGCCCGGCGACGAATTCCCACTCGTACGAGAAACGCAGCACGTCGTAGCGTTCAGCGAGCTCGTCCGGGAACGCCTCGAACGGCGCGGCCAGCTTCAGGATGTCCATCGCGGCCTGATCGAGCTCGGGGTGGCCGCTCGTCCGGCTCACGTCGGCGCGCACCAGGCCGCCGGTCGAGGCGAGCACCACGAGCACGAGCGGGTTGCCGGACAGGTGCCGCCGGCGCGCCTCGTTCGGGAAATTGAGCGTGCCGACCTGCTCGACACGCCGCTTCCAGGAATCGAGGTAGACCGCGACTTCGGAGGCGCGCGTATTGGGAGTCACCAGCAGCTCGCGCCGTTCGGGACCCTTCAGTTCGAGCGCCGCGTCCGGGTCCGTGCCGGCGAAAGGCGAGGGCACGCCGGCCAGCAGCTCGCGCGACTGGCGGGCCGCGCCGGTCTCCGCGGTGTCCGCGATGATGCGCGGCCCGCTGCCGCGGCGCGAGAGCAGCTCGCCACCGCCGGCGTCCCCGCTCGCGTCCTCGGCCGGCTCCACGCCGCCCTCGGCCTCACCCGGGGCATCGATGGGCGCCGATCCGGCGCTCGGCTGGCGCGTGCGCCCCGACTCGGCGTTGCCGCTGCCCTGCTGCGTCCGCTCGGCGAGGTAGCTCGCGCGCTCGTTCTCGGCCGAATCGGGCAGGGAATTGTCGACGAGCAGCACCTCGAGCGTCGGCACGGTCGAGGTGTCGCTGGCGGGCGGCGCAAACGTGACGCCCAGGATCACGATCAGGTGAAAAAGTCCGGCCAGGAACATCGTGACGGTGATCCGGTCGTTGGGCTGCGCCATGCTCCGGGGCTCCTCAGGCCTTGCGTTTCGCCAGGCGCGCGAGCACGGCATCGATCAGCTGCCCGCCGATGTCGAGGCCGAACTGCGCGTCGAGCTCGCGGATGCCGGTCGGGCTCGTGACATTGATCTCGGTGACGAATCCGCCGATCACGTCGAGGCCGACGAACAGCATGCCGCGGTCGCGCATCACCGGGCCGATGCGGGAGCAGAGCCAGCGGTCGCGATCCGTGAGCGCGCGGCCGACACCCTTGGCGCCCGCCACCAGGTTGCCGCGGTGGTCCTCGGGGGACGGCATGCGCGCGAGCGCGTGGGGGACCGGCTCGCCGTCGATCAGCAGGATGCGGGAGTCGCCGGTCTCGGCGATCTCCGGCAGGTAGCGCTGCACGATCGCGTAGCGGCGGCCGTAGTCGGTGAGCGTCTCGAACACCACGCGCGCGTTCTTGTCGCCGCTCGCGACGACGAAGATCGAGCGCCCGCCCATGCCGTCGAGCGGCTTGCAGACGATGCGGCCGTGCTCGGCGAGGAACGCCTGCATCAGGGCCATGTCGCGCGTGATGGCGGTCGGCGCGCAGCAATCCGGGAACCAGGCCGTGTAGGCCTTCTCATTCATGTCCCGGAGGCCCTGCGGGCGATTCACGACCAGCACGCCCTCGGCCTCGGCCCGTTCCAGCAGGTAGGTCGTGTAGACGTATTCCATGTCGAACGGCGGATCTTTCCGCATCAGCACCGCCTGGATGCCCGCGAGCGGCCGCACGGCGGCTTCGCCGGCCCTATACCAGCGTTCGCCGGCGTCCGCGACCTCGATCGGGGTGAGCCGTGCGGACGCGCGTCCGTCGCGCACCGACAGGTCGGCCTGTCCGAAGCTCCAGACCTCGCAGCCGCGGCGCGCGGCGGCGGCGATCATTGCAACGGTCGAGTCCTTCGCGGGCTTGATGCCCTCGAGAGGATCCATCAGCACGGCAATGCTCGGTCGGGCTGGCATCAGGTGGGCTCCGGCCGATTGGCTGGAATGTGACGCGGATACTGCACGTGAGGGGGGCTTGTCATAGTACACCTGTCAATGGTTCCGACCGCCTGCCAGGCCGGTGCTGTGCCGTGGCAGGGGGTGGACCGATATGTTAAAAAGAGGCCGCTCCGGCGTCGAAACCGAGGGCGCCTCCAGACGAGCTTTGCAGCGCCCGGCCGGAGCAGCGCCGGGGCCGGAGGTACCCGATGGATAGTGCAGCGGCCGTTAGTGACGGGCACCGCCTGAGCGGTCTGAAAGTGCTCGTCATCGACGACAGCAAGACGATCCGCCGTACGGCGGAGACGCTGCTTGCCAAGGAAGGTTGCGAGGTATTCACGGCCGTGGACGGCTTCGACGCGCTGTCGAAGATCGCCGACCACCAGCCCGACATCGTGTTCGTGGACATCATGATGCCGCGGCTGGACGGCTATCAGACCTGTTCGCTGATCAAGCACAACAAGGTGTTCCGCTCGATCCCGGTGATCATGCTGTCCTCCAAGGACGGCCTGTTCGACCGCGCGCGCGGACGCATCGTCGGTTCCGAGCATTACCTGACGAAACCGTTCACGCGTGACGAACTGCTGTCCGCGATCGAACGGCATGTCGCGCGGGAATGACGGAACAGATGGAGGCAGGGCCATGGCTCTCATTCTGATCGTCGATGATTCGCCGACCGAGGTGTTCCAGATGCGGCGAATGCTCGAGAATCACGGTTTCGAGACCGAGGCCGCGGCCGACGGCGCCGAGGGCGTGCGCAAGGCGCGCGAGATCCGGCCCGACCTGATCCTGATGGACATCGTCATGCCGGGCGTGGACGGATTCCGCGCGACGCGCATGCTGGCGGCGGACCCCCAGACGCGCGCGATCCCGGTGATCATGGTGTCGAGCAAGGGCCAGGAGTCCGATCGCACCTGGGGCATGCGCCAGGGCGCGGTGGATTACCTCGTCAAGCCGGTCAAGCCCGCGCAGCTCGTGGAGAAAGCGCAGGCTGCGCTGCTGACGGGCTGAACGGATGCAGCCAGAGGCGAGCCTGAGGACGCTGCGAGACCGGCCGTTCGAGCTGTTGCTCGCGCTGGAACAGAGGGCGCGAAACGTCGCGGCGGGAACGCGTGACGGCGCCGCGGCGCAGGAGTGGATCGGCGTCGCGTTCCGCATGGGCGGCGAGACGTTCCTGGTGGAGCGCGACGAGGCCCGCGAGGTCATGGGCGTGCCGGTGCCGATCACGCGTGTGCCCGGCGCGCGGCCCTGGATCATGGGGCTCGCGAACGTTCGCGGGCAGCTGCTGCCGGTGATCGACCTGAAGCAGTATTTCGGCAGCGGAGAATCGGTGTCGGGACGCAATACCCGCGTGATCGTGGTCAACCACCGCGAGATACCGGCGGGACTGATGGTGGACGAGGTGCTCGGCTTCCGCCGTTTTGCGGAGCGCGAGTTCAATTCCGAGGCTCCGCCGACCGTGATTCGGTGCGAGCATTACCTGGCCGGGTCGTTCCGGCGTGGCAGCGAGGCGTGGCCGGTGTTGAGCCTCAGGATGCTGGTCGAAAGCCCCGCATTCCTGCACGGATCAAGCTGAGCCGCGGCCCAGGGGACAGAAAGAATGGTCAACATGCCGGAAAGGCAGGGCGCAGCGAAGTGGATGCCGGTGATGCTGATCGGCGGACTCGTCGCCGTCATCGCTGGCGCGCTGCTCCTGCTGTTCGCGGGCCGTGCCCAGCAGCAGGACCTCGGGTTTCGCGCCCACCTCGCGGAACTGACCGTGCTCGCGGGCGCGATGCCCGCGCAGGCGGGCGACGCCGCCCGCGGCGACACGTCCGCATTCGAAAAACTCGACGCCTCGAGCGCGCGCCTGGCGCGCGTGCTCGCGGAGATTGAAGAGGGTCGCGGCGCCTTCGCCGCGCTCTCGAGCCCGAGCGCGCTGGCGCTCGGCGACGAACCGGCCTGGGATGCGATGCAGGCGAGCGCCACCCAGGTGCTCGCCGCGCGCGAATCCGCGGGGGCGCTCGCGGCGTCGGCCGAGGCCTCGCGAGCCGCGCTCGGCCGCGTGCTCGCGGCGACCGGCGACGCAGTGTCGGCGCCGGGCGGGGCGCCGGCGATCCGCGTGCTGCCGCGATTCGAGACCGTCGCACAGCGCACCAGCGACGATCTCGCGCGGATCGCGACGGATGCGACCGTCACGGAGCGCATCTCCGAGAACACGGCGCTGCTGTCGCAGTTCCTGGCGGGGCTCGCGGGCCTCGACCGGACTGCGGGCGTGCCGGCCGTCACCGGCGAGGCCGCGACGCGCCTCAACGACGTGCGCGAGGCCTTCGCGGCCTACGAGAAAGAATTGCAGGGCACGCTCGGGCACGCGGGCACGCTCGCGGCCGCCGGGCGCGCGGCGACCGAACTCGCCGTCTCGGCGGAGAAAGTTTCAGGTTCGCTCGAGGCGCCGGCGGCGGCGGAACAGGGTTTCTCCGCGACGAACGCGGCGCTTATCGCGATGCTGGTGGCCGCGCTCGCCTTCGGCGGCGCGCTCATCGCCTGGCTCTCGGCCGCAGGCATGCGCCGCACGGCCAACCTTGAATCCGAGCGCAACCGCCGCAACCAGGACGCGATCCTGCGCCTGCTCGACGAGATGTCGAGCCTGGCCTCCGGCGACCTGACCGTGCAGGCGACCGTGACCGACGACATCACCGGGGCGATCGCGGACTCGATCAACTACGCGATCGAGGCGCTGCGCGAACTGGTCGCGACCATCAACGAGACCGCGGTCCACCTCGACTCGGCGGCGAGGCAGACGCAGGCCGCGGCCGGCCATCTCGCGAAGGCCTCCGTCGCGCAGTCGCGCCAGGTCGCCGCGGCGACCGACGCGGTCGGCGCGATGGCGGCATCCATCGAGGAAGTCTCCGGCAATGCCGAGCGCTCGGCCGACGTCGCGCGCCACGCGGTGGACGTCGCGCACAAGGGCGGCGACGCGGTGCGCCGCACGATCGACGGCATGAACACGATTCGCGAGAACATCCAGGACACGTCGAAGCGCATCAAGCGCCTCGGCGAGAGCTCGCAGGAGATCGGCAACATCGTCGAGCTGATCAACGACATCGCCGAGCAGACCAACATCCTCGCGCTGAACGCCTCGATTCAGGCCTCGATGGCCGGCGAGTCGGGCCGCGGCTTCGCGGTCGTCGCGGATGAGGTGCAGCGGCTCGCGGAGCGGGCCGGCCACGCCACCCGCCAGATCGAGGTGCTGGTGCGCACCATCCAGTCCGACACCAACGAAGCCGTGGTCTCGATGGAACGCACCACGACCGACGTGGTCGGCGGGGCGCTGCTTGCGGAGAACGCGGGCGCCGCGCTCGGCGAGATCGAGGACGTCTCGAACCAGATCGCGCACCTGGTGCAGAACATCTCGGCGAGCGCACGCCAGCAGGCGGCGACTTCCGCGCACATCTCCCGCACCATGCAGGTGCTGCGCGAGATCAGCCAGCAGACCGCAGACAACACGAGCGCGACTTCGTCCGCGATCGGGCGGCTCGCGGACATGTCCGCGCAGCTTCGCAAGTCGGCCGCCGGTTTCCGGCTGCCGCAGCTGCAGCCGGCGCAGGGAAAGCGCAAGCCGGCCGCCGCGCCGGCGAATCCGGGCGACGGCCAGTCGCGCCGCGCGGCGGGCGCCGCAGGCTGATCCGTGGCCGACTTTCCCTCGGTCAACGAGCAGGCACTGCATCTCGTCGCGCGTGAACTCGCCGCGACGCTGAACGACGTCCGTATCGCGCTCGAGGCCGCGGCCGAGACTCCTGCGGACAAGGCCCCGATCGCGAAAGCCGCCGACCTGATGCGCGACGCGCGCGGCGTGTTGCGCGTGGTCGAGGTCTATGGCGCGGCACTCCTCGCCGAGGAGATGGAGCACAGCTCGCGCTGGCTCGCGGGCACTGACACCGACGCGCGCCAGTTCGTCGATGGCCTCGATGCGCTGATGCGCTCGAGCGTACAGCTGCCGACCTATCTCGAACGCGTGCTCGGCGGTGGCCGCGACCTCGCGCTGGTCCTGCTGCCGCTGCTGAACGACCTGCGCGCCGTGCGCGGCGCGCCGCTCCTGTCCGAGGGCACGCTGCTGTCGCTGAACCTGAGTTCCGAGCAGGCGCCGACCGGGCAAGCCGCGGAGCCGGGCGGCCAGAAACTCACGGTGCCGCAGTGGGCTCGGCGGCTGCGGCCGAAGTTCCAGGCGGGCCTGCTCGGTCTGATCCGCTCCGAAGGCCCGGACAAGGGACTCGACGCGCTCTCGGAAGTCGCCAACCGCATGGAATCGGTCGCAACTACGCCCGCGTCCTACCAGCTCTGGTGGGTGACGGGCGCGCTGCTGGACGCGCTGAAGGACGGCGGCGTCGAAGCGAGCATCACAGTCAAGCGGCTCCTCGGCCACGCCGACCGCGAGCTCAAGCGGCTGTACGGTGAGGGCGAGAATGCCTACGCCGGCAGCCCGCCGATCGAGCTGCTGAACAACTTGCTGTTCTACGTCGCGCGCGCGACGACGCATGGCACGCGGATCGATGCGGTGCGCGCCTCATTCCGCCTCGACGAGCTGCTGCCGATCGACGAATCGGTCGAGCAGGAACGCGAATCGCTGTCCGCCCCGTCGGTGCGGCTCATGCGCACGGTCGCGGCGGCGATCAAGGAAGACCTCGGCCGGGTCAAGGACGCGCTCGACCTGTACACGCGCAAGGGCGGGCCGCCCGAGGAACTCGCATCGCAGGTCGACCTGCTGAAAAAGATCGGAGACACGCTCGCGGTGCTGGGGCTGGGCTCGGTGCGTGAGCAGGTGCAGGGCGAGCTCTCGCGCCTGAACGACATCATCACCCGCCGCGTGCCGGCCGAGCAGGACTCGCTGATCGAGATCGCCGCGACGCTGATCGGCGTCGAGGACGGCCTCGACGACGCGCTCGTGCGCCTCATCATGCCGCCGGGCGCGCCCGCACCGGGCGCCGAGGTCGATCCGGAGTTCCGCCAGGTCACGGAGACGGTGCTTCGCGAATGCATCGTCAACCTCGCGCGCATCAAGGAGCTGCTCGGCCAGTCGCTCGACCCGACCGCGGATCGCGCCGGACTCGACGCCGCGCCCGCGCTCGCGCGCGGCATCACGGCGGGACTCCTGCTGCTCGGGCGCAACCGCGCGATGGAGGTGATGCGCCGCATCGCCGAGCACGTCGCCGCGCTCCTCGGCCCCGGCGCGCTGTCGCGGAACGACTACTACGTCGATCGCCTGGCGGATGCGATCGTCGGCATCGAGTACTACATGGAGACGCTGCAGGCCGGCCGCGGCGATCCCTGGTACATGCTGGACAACGCCGAGCGCTGCCTGTCGGCGCTCGACGAGACGCGCACCACGAATGCGCCGGCGCCCGCAGCCGTGCCGGCACCACCACCCGTGGCCGCCGTGCGGCCGGAAGTCGATCCGGAACTGCTCGCGCTCTTCATCGAGGAAGCCCGCGAGGAAATCACGACCATCGGCCGCCTGTTCCCGCTGTGGGAAGAGAACCCCTCCGACCGCGAGTCGCTGACCCGCGTGCGGCGCGCCTTCCACACGCTGAAAGGCAGCGGCCGCGTGGTCGGCGCGCGCCGCATCGGCGATTTCTCCTGGTCGATCGAGAACCTGCTGAACCGGATCATCGACGGGACGCTCGAGCGCAATGCCGGCATGCTCGCGACGCTGCGTGAGGCGATCGCCTCCCTGCCGGCGCTCGTCGCCGAACTCGAGGGTAAAGCGGCCGTGTCCGGCGTCGAGACGCTGGCCGGGCGCGCCGAGGCGCATGCCTCGGGCCAGGTCACGGCGCCAGCGCCGCGGGACAGCAGCCCGACCGTCTCGGTGCAGACGCTCGTGATCCCGAGGCCGGACGGCGAGGGGATGATCAAACGCGTGGCCGCGATGCCAGGGGCCGTGCCGCCGGCCGAACCGCCGCCCGCGCCGACGGCCGAAGAAGACGCCTGGCGCGGACGGCCGGCCGCTTATGCGGAAGGCGGGGACTCGTCGCTCCAGGAGATCTACCAGAAGGAAGTGCAGAGCCACCTCGAGGTGATCCGCTCCTTCCTGCGCCACGCCTGGCTTGCGGTCGGCTCGCACACGGTGACCGAGGACCTGTTCCGCGCCTGCCACACCCTGCGCGGCGCCTCGCGCACCGCCGGCATCCGCCACAGCATCCGCCTGGCCGAGCCGCTGCACCGGTGGCTGCGGCGCATGTTCGATCACGACTCCGCATTCGACGAGACGGGCCTCGCCGTGCTCGCCGACTGTGTGGTCGGGTTTGAGGACATCCTGTCGGCGGTCCACGAGGACACCGGCCGTTTCACCAACCTAACGCGGCTCATCCAGCGCGTGGACCAGCAGGATTCACTGCTCGAACGGCGCCTCGCCGAAGAGCCGCCGCAGATGGCGGTTTCCCAGGAGATCGTGATCGAGGCGCCGCCGCCGCCGCCGGTCGAGATCGTCGTGCCGGAGCCGCCGCCGCGCCTCTCGCTCGAGTCGCTGGTGCCGGGACGGGCCGGCGTCATCTCCGAGCGCGACGTCCACGGCGTGCTGCCGAAAGCGCCGGGCGCTTCCGGTACCGAGGGCCGCCCGCCGTACCTCCAGGCCGAATCCGCCGCGCCCGCAGTGCCCGAGCCGCCGCCGGCCCGCTCGGATGACTACGATCCGGATGTCGCCGCGATCTTCAGTGAGGAAGCGACCGAGCTCCTCGAGACCGCGGACGCAGCGCTTGGGGCGCTCCGCGCCGAACGCGGCAGCCGCGAGCGCGTGACCGAACTGCAGCGCGTGCTGCACACGCTGAAGGGCGGCGCTCGCATGGCGGGCATCACGGCGATGGGCGACCTGAGCCACGAACTCGAATCACTCGTGATCCACGTCGCGGACGAAACCGTGAATCTCGACGAGCGCAGCCTCGAAGTGCTGCAGTCGAGCCTCGACGAATTGAACCGGATGCGCGACTACGTCAGTGCCGGGCGCCCGGTCGGGTCCGCGCGCGACCTGATCACCCGCATCCGGCTGATCGGCCGCCGCGGCGCAGAAGCTGCGGCACCCGCTGCAGCAACGCCCGCGGCCTCAATGCCCGCAGCCCCGGCTGTCACTGCGCCACCGCCTGCGCCGGTTGCGCCGCCGCCCGTGGTCAAGGCAGCGCCGGCTGCCGCACCCGCAGCGCCGACACTCGCTCCGCCGCCGCGCGTGACCGCGCCACCGCCGGCCGTCACGCCGGCATCGCAGGCCGTGGTCGCGACACCGCTCGCGCCGGAGCCGGCAGCCGACACGGAAGCCGAACCGGAGGCGGAGGAAAGCCGTCCTGCTGCCGCCGCGATGGCGGCGGGCGGACCGCCGACGCGCGACGCGGACCGCGCCGAGGTCGCGCGCGTCGACGCCGACCTGCTCGACAGCATGCTGAACGCGGCGGGCGAGGTGAGCATCTACCGAGCGCGGCTCGAGCAGCAGGTCTCCTCGATCGAGTTCAACCTCGCCGAGCTCGGCCGGGTCGTGCAGCGCCTGAAAGACCAGCTGCGCAAGCTCGAGATCGAGACCGAGGCGCAGATCCTGCACCGGCACGTGGACTCTGGAAAGCGGCGCGACGATTTCGACCCGCTCGAGCTCGACCAGTACTCGTCGATCCAGCAG
>JANNHT010000216.1:0-8380 GCA_031404555.1 Gammaproteobacteria bacterium | reverse complement strand
CATCTTCATTCCGGAAATGACGACGCCGCTGTCGTCCTCGCGGACCACGCGCAGCGTCGGCACGGGGATATTCTTCTTCTGGTAGAATTCCGGATTGCGCGCCGCCTGCGGCGGCACCACCGCGTAACCCGCGTTCGATCCGCCGGGCGCTCGAGATCATGTGGGTGGTGCGGGCGCTAGAGCGGATCGGCGATCACGCCAAGAATATCTGCGAGTACACCGTCTACATGGTCCACGGCAAGGACATCCGCCACCTGTCGCTGGACGATGCCGAGCGGCAGATCCGCGACTTCACCCGCAGTCGCCAGGCGACTTAAGCGACGCCGATGCCCTCCCGCAGAACCCTGAACCTGGCGGGTCTTGCCGCCTCGGCGGGCGCGCTCGCGTACGCGTTCTATTCGCAGTACGTGCTGGAACTCGTGCCCTGCCACCTGTGTATCTTCCAGCGGGTGACGGTGGCCGCGCTCGCCGTGGCTTTCCTGCTTGCAGCGCTGATGTCGCGCCCGGGTGCGCGCGGGGCGATTGCGGCCGCCCTGATCGGGCTGGCGGGGCTCGCCACCGCCGCGACCGCGGGCCGGCATGTCTGGATCCAGATGCAACCCGAAGGATCGGTCGCCGCCTGCGGCGCCGATCTCGACTTCATGCTGGACCTGTTCCCGCTGACCGAAGTGATCCTGAAGGTGTTCCGGGCCGGCGGCGAATGCGCCAAGGTGGACTGGAGCTTCCTCGGCCTGTCGATGCCGGCCTGGGTGCTGGCCTTCGCGTTCTTCGCGACGGCGGTCGGCGTCTGGAACAACCTGCGCCGCGACGGAGTCCGGACCCGCTGATCAGCCAGGTGCGGGTGTCGCCGGCAGGAGCCGCGCCAGCATGCCGGCGAGAGCGGCATGCATGAGGTCAATGTCCCCGACGCTGACGAACTCGTCCACTTTGTGGATCGACTCGTTGATGACGCCCAGTTCGACGATCTCCGCGCCCATCGGATGGATGAATCGGCCGTCCGAGGTGCCACCGCCCGTCGTCGGCGCCGGTCTCCGTCCCGTCAATTCATGCACCGCATCGGCGACTGCGCCCGCGAGCTTCGCTGGCGGCGAGTAAAACGGCAGCCCGCCCTCGGACCATTCCATCGTGTAGCGCAGGCCATGACGATCGAGGATGTCGGTCACCTGCGCCTTCAGTCCCTCGAGTGTCTGCGCCGGTGACCAGCGCAGGTTGAAGCGCGCGGTCAATTCGCCCGGTATGACATTCGAGACGCCCGTGCCGGAATTCAGGTTGCTGACCTGCAGGCTGGTCGCCTGGAAATGCCCGGAACCCTGGTCCCAGGCGCGCGATGTCAGTTCGGCGAGCGCCGGCGCAAAGCGGTGGATCGGGTTGTCGGCGCGATCCGGATAAGCGACATGGCCCTGGACGCCCTGCACGGTCACGCGACCTGTGAGGGAGCCGCGCCGGCCGATGCGCATGTTGTCGCCGAAGCGCTCGAGGCTCGAAGGCTCGCCGATCAGGCACCAGTCGATGCCCTGCTTGCGCTCCCGTAACCATTCGACCACGCGGCGCGTCCCGTCGATCGACGGGCCTTCCTCGTCGCTGGTGATCAGGAAGGCGATCGCGCCCGCGTGATGCGGCCGGCCGGCGACGAACGCTTCGGTGGCCGTGAGCATCGCGGCGACGCCGCTTTTCATGTCCGCGGCGCCGCGGCCATACAGCCGGCCGTCGCGCACCACAGGCCCGAATGGGTCGGAATGCCAGCACTCGCGCGGGCCCGGCGGCACGACATCGGTGTGGCCGGCAAAGCAGAGCACCGGACCCGGGCCGCCGCGACGGAGCGCCCAGAAGTTGTCGACTTCGCCGTAGCGCAGGCGATGGACCGTGAATCCGATGGCTTCAAGGCGCGCGATCAGCAATTCCTGGCAACCGCCATCGGCCGGGCTCACCGAGGGACGCGCGACGAGCTCGCGGGTCAGTTCGACGGCTGGCGACAGGCGGCTCATCTCAGGGCGTCCGCAGCAGTTCGTTGATCGAGGTCTTCGCCCGCGTCTGCGCGTCGACTCTCTTGACGATGATCGCGCAGTAGAGCGAATGCGAGCCGTCGGCCGCGGGCAGGCTGCCCGGCACGACCACCGAGCCGGCCGGCACTCGGCCGTAGTGGACCTCGCGCGTCTCGCGGTCGTAGATCCGCGTGCTCTGGCCGATGAAGACACCCATCGAGAGCACCGAGCCGCGTTCGA
Source organism: Gammaproteobacteria bacterium (assembly GCA_031404555.1). Taxonomy (GTDB): domain Bacteria; phylum Pseudomonadota; class Gammaproteobacteria; order Steroidobacterales; family Steroidobacteraceae; genus SCUD01. Next base: position 6,158 of record JANNHT010000216.1, on the reverse strand, counting down.
CGATGACGCCCTCGACGACCTCCGAGCGCGCGCCGATGAAGCAGTCGTCCTCGATGATCGTCGGCGCGGCCTGCAGCGGCTCGAGCACGCCGCCGATGCCGACGCCGCCCGACAGGTGCACGTTCCGGCCGATCTGCGCGCAGGAGCCGACCGTCGCCCAGGTGTCGACCATGGTGCCCGCGCCGATCCACGCGCCGACATTGACGAAACAGGGCATCAGCACCGCATCCGTCGAGACATGCGCGCCGGCGCGCACGATCGCGCCCGGCACCACGCGCGTGCCGTCCGCCTGGAAGCGGGCGGCGTCGTAGTCCGCGTACTTGAGCGGCAGCTTGTCGAAGAAGCGCAGGGCGCCGGCATCGACGACGGCATTGTCATGCGTGCGGAAGTGCAGCAGCACGGCCTTACGCAGCCAGTCGTTCACCCGCCAGCCGCCCGCGACGGGCTCGGCGACGCGGGCGCTGCCGCTGCCGAGGAGCGCGAGGCCCTCGTCGAGCGCATCCAGCAGTTCGCGCGGCGCGTTGGGCGGGGACCGCTTCGCGCGCGACTCGAAGTGGCCCTCGATCAGCGGCTGGAGCGTGGCCGCGCGCGCGTTCAGGCGGCCGCCTCGCGCGCATCGAGCGCGCGCTGGAGCGCATCCGCGAGCGCGGTGCGCCGGCTGTCCGCGAGCGGCCGGCCGGATTCGTCGCGCACGTAGAACACGTCTTCCGCCCGTTCACCCACGGTCATGATCTTGGCTCCGTGCAGCTCGACGCGCTGTTCCCACAGCACCTTGCCGATCTCCGACAGGAGGCCCGGCCGGTCGGCCGCGACGACTTCGAGGATGGTCCGGCCATTGTCGGCATCATCGCCGAAACCGACCTGCGTCGGTGTCGTGAACATGCGCGCCTGCCGCGGCAGGCGCCGGGTCACGGCGGGGGCTGTCGCGCTGCGCTCCGCGAGCGACAGCGTGAGCTGGCGCTCGATCGCGGCCATGCGCGGGCGCTCGGTGATCGGCAGGCCGGTGTCCTCGAGCACCAGATAGTTGTCGAGGCTGCCGCCGTCCGCCGTCGGCGTGATGCGCGCGTCCTGGATGCTGAGCCCCATCTGGTCGAGCGCTGCGGTCGCGCGGGCGAAACTGTGGCGGCGGCCTTTGGTATAGACGAGCACGACCGTCGCGCCGCCGCGGCCCGGATGCGGGGCGACCGCGACCAGCGCGTCGGTTCCCGACGGGTCGCGCGCCGCAAGCTCACGCGTGTGCCAGGCGACCTCCGGCGCGGAGTGGCGCAGGAAGTAGTCGTCGGTCAACGCCTGCCAGACGCGATCGACCGCCCCGGGGTCGATGCCCGCCTCGGCGAGCAGGTCGCGCGCGCCGGCCTGGGTCTCCGCGATCAGCTGCTCGCGGTCGATCGGGCTCTCGAGCCCGTGGCGGAGTGCGCGCTTGACGCGCTCGTACAGCTCGTCGAAGAGCGACGCCTTCCACGAGTTCCAGAGTTTCGGGTTGGTGCCGCGGACATCCGCGACGGTCAGGACGTAGAGATAGTCCAGCCGGCTCTGGTCCCCGACCGTGCGCGCGAAGCCGTTCACGACCTGTGGATCGGCGATGTCCTGTTTCTGCGCGGTGACGGACAGCAACAGGTGGTGGCGCACGAGCCAGGCGACGAGGCGGGCATCGTAGGGCGACAGGCCCTGCTCGAGGCAGAAAGCCTCGGCATCCACGGCGCCGAGTTCCGAGTGATCGCCGCCGCGGCCCTTGGCGATGTCATGGAAGATCGCGGCGAGGTAGGCGAGTTCGGGCTTCGGCAGGGCGCGGAAGATCTGGGCCAGTTTCGGGAACTCGTGGTCGTAGCGCTCGAGCGCGAAGCGTCGCAGGTTGCTGACAACGAACAGCGTGTGCGCGTCGACGGTGTAGGCGTGGAACAGGTCGTACTGCATGCGCCCGACGATCCGCCCGAACGCGGGGATGTAGCGGCCGAGCACGCCGTACAGGTTCATGCGCCTGAGTTCGTGCGTGACGCCGGCGGGCGCCCGCAGGATCTCGAGGAACAGCCGGTGATGGCGCGGGTTCTGGCGGAACTCCTCGTCAATCAGCCAGAGGCCCTGGGTCACCTGGCGAATCGTGTTCGCGCGCACGCCCTTGAGCCGCGGGTTTTGCTGAAGCACCAGGAAGAGTTCGAGCAATGCCCCCGGCTGGCGCGTAAAGACGTCGTCCGCGGTCACCTCGAGGAATTCGTCGCGTTCCTGGAACAGCGGCGAGATCGGCAGCACCGGCGCGTCACGGTCGGCCAGGATCTCCTCGCGAAAGTGCTGCAACAGGAGTTCGTTGAGCCAGCTCACGAACATCGCCGTGCGGTAATAGCGCTGCATGAACTGCTCGACCGCGAGCGTGTAGCTCGCGTCCTCGTAGCCGAACAGGCGCGCGAGGCGGATCTGGTGGTCGAACAGCAGGCGGTCCTCACGCCGGCCGGTCACGAGGTGCAGCGCGAACCGGATGCGCCACAGCCAGGACTGCGCGGCCTCGAGCTGCGCGAGTTCGCGGGCGGTCAGGAATCCGCGTGCTGCGAGCTCGGCGAGCGTGTCGGCGCCGAAGTGCCGCTTCGCGACCCAGCCGATGGTCTGCAAGTCGCGCAATCCGCCAGGGCTCTGCTTGACATTCGGTTCGAGGTTGTAAGCCGTATCGAAGAAGCGGTGGTGGCGCTCGGCCTGTTCGCGCAGCTTCGCGTCGAAGAAATCCCGCGATGACCAGAGCCGGTCCGGGGCGAGCGCGCGGCGCATCGCGGCGAAGAGTGCGGCGGGGCCTGCGAGCAGGCGCGCCTCGATCAGCGACGTCGCGACGCTGATGTCGGCCTGGGCCTCCTGCTGGCATTCGTCGATGGTCCGCACGCTGTGGCCGGTCTCGAGGCCGATGTCCCAGAGAAACGTCAGGAACTTCTCGAGCGCGGCCGTCGAGGCCTGCGGTTCGCCCTGCGGCAGCAGCAGCATCACGTCGACGTCGGAGCAGGGCAGGAGCTCGCCGCGGCCGAACCCGCCGACAGCCACCAGCGCGACGTCCGGGGCCGCGCGGGCGACGAGGCGCTCGAACGCAGACACGACCAGCGTATCGACGAGCCGCGCGCGATCGCGCACCAGCGCCTCAATCGGCTCGTTGGATTCGAAGCGGCGCGCGAGGTCGCGATCGCCGTCGACGAGCGCGCCCCTGTAGTCCGGCGCGCGGTCGCCGGCACCGAGGCGCGCCGCGAGGGAATCGAGGAAGTTCCAGCCGTTCGGCACGGCTCAGGCCGCTACGCGATCGGCGGCACCGAGGGTCAGGACTTCGACGCCATCCGGCGTCACGAGGACCGTGTGCTCCCACTGGGCGGACAGCGAGTGGTCCTTGGTGACGACGGTCCAGCCGTCCCCGAGGAGCTTCACATGACGCCGTCCGGCATTGACCATGGGCTCGACCGTGAAGGTCATGCCGGGTTCGAGCGCGAGCCCGGTGCCGGGCTCGCCGTAGTGCAGCACCTGCGGGTCCTCATGGAACACGCGCCCGATGCCGTGGCCGCAGTACTCGCGGACGACCGAGTAGCCCTCGGATTCGACATAGCGCTGGATCGTGTGGCCGAGGTCACCCAGCCGGTGTCCGGGGGCGACCTGGCGGATGCCCCGCCACATGGCCTCGAACCCCACCTGGCAGAGCCTGCGGGCCTGCACCGAGGCCTCACCCACCAGGAACATCCGGCTGGTGTCGCCGTGAAAGCCGTCCTTGATGACCGTGACGTCGATATTGACGATGTCCCCGGCCTTCAGGACCTTGTCGCCCGGGATCCCGTGGCAGACCACGTGGTTGACCGAGGTGCAGATGGACTTGGGAAATCCCTTGTAATTCAAGGGGGCGGGGATCGCCTTCTGGACGTCCACGATGTAGTCGTGGCAGATGCGGTCCAGTTCCCCGGTCGAAATGCCCGCGACGATCCTCGGGCCGATCATGTCGATGACGTCGGCCGCAAGCCTGCCTGAGACCCGCATGGCCCCTTGTTCTGCGGCGGTCTTGATCGAGACTCGCTGGTGGCTTGGCATCAGCATTTGGAAATGCGTCTATCGCGTTGTTTCGACGGGACAAAGATGGTATAAAGCGCGGCGTTTTTTCTCAACCAAATCCACACGCGAATCGACACGTGCGGCGGGGTGCCGGACAAAAAAGTCTGGTTGCCGCATGCGGATTCGCGGAGGGCTAACCCGAAGGAGTAATCATGGCCAACTTGTCCATGAGGCAGATGCTTGAGGCTGGGGTTCATTTCGGCCATCAGACCCGCTTCTGGAACCCGAAGATGGCGCCGTTCATTTTCGGTGAACGGAACAAGATTCACATCATCAATCTGGAACGGACGCTGCCGCTCTACAACGATGCGGCCGGCTTCGTGAAAGCTGTCGTCGGCGACGGCGGCAAGGTGCTGTTCGTCGGCACCAAGCGCAGTGCGCGCGACGCTATCCAGGCAGAAGCCGTGCGCTGCGGCATGCCCTTCGTCAACCAGCGCTGGCTCGGCGGCATGCTGACAAATTTCAAGACCATCCGGCAGTCGATCAAGCGTCTCCACGAGCTCGAGGAGCTGCGTGACTCGGGCGCGCTCGACCGGCGCAACAAGAAAGAAGCGCAGATGCTGCGCCGCGAGATGGACAAGCTGAATCGGAGCCTCGGCGGCATCAAGGACATGAACGCGCTGCCCGATGCGCTGTTCGTCGTCGACGTCGGCCACGAGGAGATCGCGGTGCACGAGGCGCGGAAGCTCGGCATCCCGGTGGTCGCGATCGTCGACAGCAACTGCTCCCCGGACGGGATCGACTACGTGGTTCCGGGCAATGACGACGCCATGAAGGCGATCCAGCTCTATGCCGCTGGCATCGCGGATGCGGTGATCGACGGCAAGTCGTCGGTGCCGGTCGTGCCGGCGGGCGAGGACGAGTTCGTCGAACTCGACGAGGAAGGCCAGCCTCGCCGCAGGTCGCAGGCACGCGCGCCGCGCAAGGCCCAGAACGTGCGGCGCAAGACGCCGGCGCGCATGCGCCAGTCTGCGGAGACGTCGTCTGCGGCAACGATGTTGCCGGTCGGTGCGGTCGAAGTCGTCGTGGACGTGCCGGACGATCAGCCGGTCGTTGACGAGGTGGCGGAAGCCGGGGTCGCCGCCAAGCCGGGGGCCCGTCGGCGCCCGGCCCCGCGCAAGACCGAGACGAGCGGGGACTGACATGACGATCACGGCAGAAGCGGTCAAGACGCTCCGGGAACGCACCGGCGCCGGCATGATGGAGTGCAAGAGAGCGCTCGTCGAAACCAGCGGCGATCTCGATGCAGCGGCGGAGGTCATGCGCAAATCCGGCCTCGCGAAGGCCGACAGGAAGGCCGCGCGCATTGCGGCGGAAGGCGTGCTCGTCTCGGCGAAGAGCGCCGACGGCCGTCGCGCGGCGCTCGCGGAGGTGAACTGCGAGACCGATTTCGTCGCGCGCCAGCCGGACTTCCAGGCCTTCGCACTCCAGGTGGCCGAGACTGCGCTGGCGGCCTGGGTGACGGAGCCTGCGGCGGTCGCAGCGCTCAGGCTCGCGGACGGCAAGACCGTCGACGAGACGCGGCGCGTTCTGGTGGCGAAGATCGGGGAGAAGATCGACGTGCGCCGGGTCGCGTTGCTGCAGGCGCCGGATCGCGTCGGCAGCTACGTGCACGGCATCCGCATCGGCACGCTGGTCGGGCTCATGGGCGGCGATGAAACGCTGGCCCGCGACCTCGCGATGCATATCGCGGCTGCGAACCCGCAGTACGTCCAGCCGGCGGACGTGCCGGCCGACGTGGTCGCGAAGGAACGCGAGATCCTGGTCGCGCAGGCGGCAGGTGAGGGCAAGCCCGAAGCGATCGTCGAGAAGATGGTTGAGGGCCGGCTTCGCAAGTACCTCGCGGAGATCTGCCTGACGGGCCAGCCCTTTGTAAAGGACCCGGATACGACGGTCGGCAAGCTGATCGAGGCCGCAAAGGCGTCGGTAACCGGATTCCTGCGCTTCGAAGTCGGCGAGGGCATCGAGAAGAAGCAGGAGAATTTCGCGGACGAAGTGATGGCCCAGGTGAAGGCAGCCGAAGGCCGACGCTGATATCGGTGCCGGGTGGTTGTTTTGGTGTATTGGAAGGAGGTGGGAGTGTTAGCGGGAAACAGAGA
>JANNHT010000215.1:0-2109 GCA_031404555.1 Gammaproteobacteria bacterium | reverse complement strand
TTCGACATCCGCACCGACGCGCGCCGGAGCGCGATCTGGCTCGTCAGCCGGGACGGCGCGAACCACCGGCCGCTCGCCGGCGGCACTGCCAACCAGACGAGCCCGCGCTGGTCGCCCGATGGCAGCCGGCTCGCTTTCGTGTCCTCGGAGGGGGACGGCGGCGCGCAGATTTTCGTGCACTGGCAGGCGGAGAACGTCACCAGCCGCATCACCAACCTGACCGACACGCCGGCGCAGCTCGCCTGGTCGCCGGATGGCCGGAGCCTCGGCTTCGCCATGCGGGTGCCGGCCAAGCGCGAGCCGCTCAAGGTCAAGCTGCCCGAGGCGCCGAAGGGCGCGAAATGGGCGGAACCGCTGACCGCGATCGACCGCATGGTCTACCGCGCGGACGGCGAGGGATTCCTGCCAGATGCCTTCACCCAGGCGTTCGTCGTGCCCGCCGAGGGCGGCACGGCACGCCAGCTCACCGAAGGCGCCTGGGACCACGAGGACGTGGCCTGGTCGCACGACGGACGCGAGTTGCTGGTGTCCGCCAACCGGCGCGCCGATTCGGACCTCGTGCCGGCGGACAGCGAGATCCATGCCATCACGATTGCGAGCGGTGCGATCCGCGCGCTGACGAAGCGGTTCGGGCCGGACACGGCGCCGGCCGCTTCCCCGGATGGTCGCTACATCGCTTATGCCGGCTATGACGACCGCTACCAGGGTTACCAGCGCGCCCGCCTCTACCTGCTGCGGCGCGACAACGGCGAGATCCGCGAACTCGCGGCCGATCTCGATCGCGACGTCGAGAGTCCGGCCTGGAGCCGCGACAGCCGCACGATCTATATCCAGTACGACGACCAGGGCACAACACGCGTCGCCGGCGTGGACCTGGCCGGCCGCGTGACGCCCCTCATCGACGATCTCGGCGGCGAAGGCTGGTCGCGGCCCTACGGCGGCGGATCGTTCTCAGTCGCCCGCGACGGCGCCATCGCCTACAGCGTGAACGATGCGCTTTCACCCGCGGACGTCGGCCTGCTGGACGGCAGCCGAAGCCGCCGCCTGACCGCGCTCAATGCGGACCTGTTCGAATCCCGGACGCTCGGTAGCGTGGAGGAACTCTGGAGCACCACCGCGGCCGACGACAAGCGCGTGCAGAGCTGGCTGATCCGGCCGCCGGGCTACGACGCCTCGAAGAAATATCCGATGGTGCTCGAGATCCACGGCGGTCCGTTTGCGAACTACGGGCCGCGCTTTGCCGCGGAGCTTCAGCTCTATGCGGCCGCCGGCTACGTCGTGCTGTTCTCCAATCCGCGCGGCAGCACGAGCTACGGCGAGGAGTTCGGAAACCTGATCCATCACGCCTATCCGGGCCGCGATTTTGACGACCTGATGTCGGCGGTCGATGCGGCCATCGCGAAGGGCGGCGTGGACGAGAACCGCCTGTTCGTCACGGGCGGCAGCGGCGGTGGCGTGCTGACCGCGTGGATCGTCGGCACGACGCCGAGATTCAAGGCGGCCGCCGTGCAGAAACCGGTGATCAACTGGGCGAGTTTCGTGCTGACGTCGGATGCGACGAATTTCTTCTACAAGTACTGGTTCGCGACGCCGCCGTGGGAGGACTACAACGCGTACTGGCGGCGATCGCCGCTGTCGCGGGTTGGCAATGTCACGACGCCGACCATGGTCGTGACCGGCGAGCAGGACTACCGCACGCCGATGTCGGAGTCGGAGCAGTACTACCAGGCGCTGCGGCTGCGCGGCATCGACACGCTGCTGATCCGCGTCCCCGGCGCCCCGCACGCCCTCGACCAGCGCCCGAGCCAACTCAACGCCCGCATCGCCTACATCCTCGCCTGGTTCGCCAAACACGACCCCGCTTCGCCGCCAGCCGCGCCGCTCTCCGCGGCCGACCCGGGCGAGTCGGCATCACGAGCGAGTGACTAATTTCCGGCGGAACGAGCGAGTGAGTGCCGGCTCGAGCGGGGTCGGCCGCCGAGATCGACATGGCCGGCAACGAAAAAGGGTCGTCATTGCTGACGACCCTGGTCGAGATGATTGGCGGAGCGGACGGGACTCGAACCCGCGACCCCCGGCGTGACAGGCCGGTATTCTAACCAACTGAAC
>JANNHT010000214.1:0-3338 GCA_031404555.1 Gammaproteobacteria bacterium | reverse complement strand
TCCACGTGGGCCAGCGCACGCGCGAGATCGGCGTGCGCCGCGCGCTCGGCGCGGACAACCGCCGCATCCTGCGCCTGGTCATGCGCGCGAGCGGTGTCCAGATCCTGGTCGGCATCGCGATCGGCATGGGCCTGCTGCCGCTGATGGGCCGCGCGCTCGGCGACATCCTGGACGAGAGCCCCTATGACCCCGTCATCTACAGCGCAGTGCTGGTGATGATGGTGGTGGTTGCCATCGCGGCGACCCTGATGCCGACCCGTCGCGCCCTGAAGGTGGATCCGGCGGCGGCATTGCGCTACGAGTGAGGGCCGTGCACGATCCCGCCTGATGCAGCCGCGCATACTCATTGCGGACGATCAGGCGGACATCCTCTCGGCGCTGAAGCTCCTGCTGAAGCGCGAGGGGTTCGACGTCGCGACCGCGACCTCGCCCGCCGGTGTCCTCGACGTCGCCGCGCGCGAGCACGTGGACGTCGCGCTCGTGGACCTCAACTACACGCGCGACACGACCTCGGGCGAAGAAGGCCTCGAGCTGGTGGACCAGCTCCGCAAGGCCCATCCGGAGCTGCCGGTCGTGGTGATGACCGCGTGGGCGACCGTCGAGGTCGCGGTGCACGCCATGCGCCGCGGCGCGAACGACTTCGTCGAGAAGCCCTGGAACAACCAGCGGCTCCTGAACGTGCTCCGCAACCAGGTCGCGCTCGCCCAGGCGCGCCAGCGTGGCCGGCGACTCGCCGACGAGAACGCGATCCTGCGGGCGAGCGACGGCGCGGACCTGATCGCGACCTCGCGGGCGATGCTCGAGGTGGTTCGCCTCGCACGCCAGGTCGCGCCCTCCGATGCGAGCGTGCTGATCACGGGCGAGCCCGGAACCGGCAAGAGCCTGCTCGCGCGGCTGATGCACGACTGGTCGCACCGCGCGGAGAAATCCTTCATCTCGGTCAATGCCGGCGGCCTGCCGGAGAGCGTGTTCGAGAGCGAGATGTTCGGGCACGTGAAGGGCGCCTTCACCGACGCCAAGGCTGACCGCTCCGGGCGCTTCGAGCTCGCCGACGGCGGCACGCTGTTCCTCGACGAGATCGGCAACGTTCCTCCGCCGCAGCAGGCGCGGCTCCTGCGCGCGCTCGAGACCGGCGAGTACGAGCGTGTCGGCTCGTCGCGCACCCAGCGCGCCGATGTGCGCGTGATCTCGGCGACGAACGCCAACCTGCCCGCGATGATCGGCGACGGCCGCTTCCGCGAGGACCTGCTGTTTCGCATCAACACGGTCGAGATCCGACTGCCGCCGCTGCGTGAGCGGCGCGAGGAGATCCTGGAACTTGCGACCGCGGCGCTCGAAAAGAAGGCGCAGCAATATGGGCGCGACGTCACCGGCTTCGACGCGGGCGCGCTCACCGCGCTGCAGCAGTACGGCTGGCCGGGTAACGTGCGGGAACTCAACAGCGTGGTGGAGCGGAGCCTGTTGCTCGCCACCGGCACCGAGGTCGGCGTCGCGGACCTGCGGCTCTCGCCGGGGCGCGCCGGCCCTCCCTCGCTCGAAGAAATGAGCCTGGAGGACGCCGAACGCGCGCTCATCCGCAGCGCCATCAAGCGCAATGGTGGCAGCGTGCCGGCGGCGGCCGAAGCGCTCGGACTGTCGCGGAGCGCCATGTATCGGCGCATCGAGAAGCTGGGGCTGAAGCCTGACGAGCTCTGACGACGCCCGCGCGCTGGCGGGCCGCGGCGCGAACGCGCAAACTTCCGCGCTGTGACGCCTGAACCCGAACCGCGAAAGCCGCTGCGCACCCAGCCCGTGATGCGCCGGAAATCCCTGCCGTTCCAGGCGCGCATCGTCATCCTGACGCTGCTCGGGGGATTGCCCGCGCTGATCGTCGCCCTCGCGATGCTGCCCCAGCTTCCCGTGCTGGACTCGATTCGGCGGCTGATCGTCCTGCTGCTGATCGGCTTCTGGGTCGTCTTCGCGGTCATCGTCTACCGCGAGACCGTCGAGCCGATGCGCTCGATCGCGAACCTGCTCGAGGCGCTGCGCGGTGGCGACTACGCGGTGCGCGGCCGGCATGGACGCAAAGGCGACGCGCTCGGCGACATCGTGCTCGAATCGAACCGCCTGGGCGCGACGCTTCGGGCCCAGCGCTTCGAGGCGATCGAGGCCTCCGCACTCCTTAATAAGGTGCTCTCCGAGATCGACGTCGCGGTGCTCGCCTTCGACGTTGAGGAACACGTCCGCCTCGCAAACCGCGCGGCCGGCGCGCTCCTGAAGCGCCATCCCGACGCGCTGTACGGATTGACGGCCGGGGAGATCGGCATGGCCGGGCTCGTGAACGGTCCGCCGGTGTCGAGCGAGTCCTTTAGTTTCCCGGGGCGCAGCGGCCGCTGGCAGATCATGCGCGAGACCTTCCGCGAGGCCGGCCGCCTGTTCCAGCTCCTCGTCATCACGGATCTCAGCCAGGCGCTGCGCGAAGAGGAGCGCCGCGCGTGGCGGCGCCTGATCCGCGTGATCTGGCACGAGCTCAACAACTCGCTCGCGCCGATCAAGTCCGTCATCGAGACCAGCCGCGACGCGCTCGCCGCCGGTTCGCCGGACAAGGCCGAACGCGAGGAGCTCGCGCACAACCTCGCGCTCGTCGCCGAGCGCGCGGAATCGCTCCGGCGTTTCCTGTCGCGCTACAGCGAGCTCGCGCGGCTGCCGGATCCGACGCTCGCCGACTGCAACGTAGACGCGCTGCTCCGGCAGGTTGCCGCGGTGCAGCCGTCGGGCAAGGTACAGGTCGCCGCCGCCACGGGCCTCGTGGTCCGCGGCGATGCCGACCAGCTCCAGCAGGCGCTTATCAATCTCGTGCGAAACGCCGTCGAGGCGACGCCCGAAGGCGCGCCGCCGGTGCGGGTGAGCGCGGCGCTCGGCAAGGAAGGCCTCGTGTTCGAGATCGAGGACAGCGGCGCGGGGGTCGCGAACCCCGACAACCTGTTCGTGCCGTTCTTCACGACCAAGCCGGGTGGCAGCGGCATCGGGCTCGTGCTCGCCCGCCAGGTGGCCGAGGGCCACGGCGGCACGCTCTCGCTGCAGAACCGCAGCGACCGGTCCGGCTGCCTTGCGCGCCTCGTGATCCCGGCTTAAAAGGGGACGCATCCCTTAAAAAAGGGGACGCATCCCTTTTTTGGCGAAAGGTCATGTTTTTGGCGGGCGGGGCGAAAATGGGATGGGGCCCACTTTTTTAAGGGTTGCGTCCCCTTTTCAGGAAGGTAGGATGGCGGCCATGAGCGACAAGAAACGCGGGTTGGGCAGGGGGCTCGAGGCACTCCTCGGCCAGACGACTGCGAAACCCCTGCCCGGCGTACCGG
>JANNHT010000213.1:0-5773 GCA_031404555.1 Gammaproteobacteria bacterium | reverse complement strand
GAGGCGGCCGGTGAACTCGTCGACGATGACGATTTCGCCGTCCTTGATCATGTACTCGACGTCGCGCTTGTACAGCGTGTGCGCGCGGAGCGCTTGATCGACATCCAGCAGGAGATCGCGGACGACATGCCGTTTGCCGACGCCGACCTCGTGGTCGCGGCCGACGGCGTCAACAGCCGCACGCGCAAGCGATTCGAGGCCGTGTTCGAGCCGGACATCGACACGCGCGAATGCCGCTTCATCTGGCTCGGCACGACGAAGCCGTTCCCGGCTTTCACCTTCGCGTTCGAGGAAACCGAACACGGCTGGTTCCAGATCCACGCCTACCAGTTCAGCAAGGATCTCTCGACCGTGATCGTCGAGACCCGCGAGGAGACCTGGCTCGCGCACGGCCTCGACCGGGCGAATCACGAGCAGTCCATCGCGTTCTGCGAGCAGCTCTTCGCGAAGTACCTCGACGGCCACCGGCTCATGAGCAACGCGCTGCACCTGCGCGGCTCGGCCTGGCTCAACTTCCAGCGCGTGCTCTGCAAGCGCTGGCACCACGGCAACCGCGTGCTGATCGGCGATGCCGCGCACACCGCGCACTTCTCGATCGGCTCCGGCACCAAGCTTGCGATGGAAGACGCGATCGCGCTCGTCGCGAAGACCTCGGGCACGGCGGACGTACCCGCCGCGCTCGCGGACTATCAGGAGGAGCGCTCGACCGAGGCGTTGAAACTCCAGAGCGCAGCGCGCAACCGCATGCGCTGGTTCGAGGACGTCGCGCGCTACACGCGCCTCGAGCCCTGGCAGTTCACCTACAGCCTGCTGACCGGCAGCCAGCGCATCGGCCACGCGAACCTGAAGCTCCGCGACCCGGGCTACGTCGCCGGCGTCGAGGAACGGCTCGCGAAGCGCGCGGGCGTTTCATCCGCACGTCCGCCGATGTTCCTGCCGTTCACGCTCCGCGGGCTCACGCTCGAGAACCGCATCGTGGTCGCGCCGATGGCGCAGTACTCCGCAAGCGACGGCATGCCTGGCGACTGGCACCTCGTGCACCTCGGCGCGCGAGCGACCGGTGGCGCGGGCCTCGTGTTCACTGAGATGACCTGCCCGTCGCCGGATGCGCGCATCTCGCCCGGATGCACCGGGCTCTGGAACGAGGCGCAGCGTGATGCCTGGCGGCGCATCGCGCAGTTCGCGCACCGGCACAGCCGCGCGAAACTCTGCATGCAGCTCGGCCATTCCGGCCGTAAGGGCTCGACCCAGCTCGGCTGGGAAGACGACGATCATCCGCTCACGAGTGGCAACTGGCCGACGATCGCGCCGTCGCCGCTGCCCTGGCTCGAGGGCATCAGCGCGCCGCCGCGCGAGATGACCCGCGCCGACATGGACCGCGTGCTCGCGGATTTCGTGCGGAGCACGCGCTACGCCGCGGAAGCCGGATACGACATGCTGGAACTGCACATGGCGCACGGCTACCTGCTCGCGAGTTTCCTGTCGCCGCTGACGAACCGGCGCCAGGACGCCTACGGCGGCGCCATCGCGAATCGCATGCGCTACCCGCTCGAAGTCGCAGCCGCCGTGCGCGCGGCGTGGCCTGCGGATCGCCCGCTCTCGGTACGCGTCTCGTCCTCCGACTGGGCGCCGGGCGGTCTCGACGAGGACGAGCTGATCGCGATCGCGCGCGCGATGAAGGCGGAGGGCGTGGACCTGCTCGATCTCTCGAGCGGGCAGACGGTGCCCTGGCAGAAACCGGTGTACGGGCGCATGTGGCAGACGCCGTTCTCGGACCTGGTCCGGAATGTCGTCGGCATCCCGACCATCGCGGTCGGCAACATCTTTGAGGCGGATCACGCGAACTCGATCGTCGCCGCGGGCCGCGCCGATCTCTGCGCGCTCGCGCGGCCGCATCTCGCGGACCCGGCGTGGACGCTGCGCTCGGCGGCCGAGCAGCACTGGCAGGGCCAGTGGTGGCCGCCACAGTACGAATCGGCGAAGCGCCAGCTCGAACGGAACCTCGAGCGCGCAGCCCAGGTGGCAGGACCGGTATGAGGAATATGCGATGAACGGATCACTCGCAGGCAGGCACGCGCTCGTGACGGGCGGCGGGCGCGGCATCGGTGCGGCGATCGCGAAGGCGCTCGATGCGGCCGGTGCGCGCGTGACGCTCCTCGGCCGCACCGCGTCAGAACTCGGCGAGACCGCGATCGGGCTCGCCGGCAGCACGGTCACCGTGACTGCGGACATCACGGATCCGCGCCAGGTCGAGCGCGCCTTCTTTGAGGCGCGCGAGGCGGCGGGCGAGGTCTCGATCCTCGTCAACAACGCAGGGCGTGCATCGAGCCGCGCGCTTGCGAAGAGCGACGAAGCGTACTGGCGCGAGATGCTCGAGGTGAACCTGACAGGCAGCTATCACTGCACGCGCGCGGCGATTGCCCCGATGCTCGCCGCGAACTGGGGCCGCATCGTCAACGTCTCGAGCACCGCGGGGCTTCGCGGCTACGCCTACTGCACGGCCTATTGCGCGGCCAAGCACGGCGTCATCGGGATGACCCGCGCGCTCGCGCTCGAGGTCGCGAAGACCGGCATCACGGTCAACGCGGTCTGCCCGGGCTACACCGACACCGGCATCGTGCGCGATGCCGTGAAGAACATCAGCGCGAAGACGGGGCGCAGCGAAGCCGATGCGCGCGAGACGCTGGTCTCGTCGAACCCGCAGCAGCGACTCGTGCAGCCCGAGGAAGTCGGCAATGCCGTGCTCTGGCTATGCGCGCCCGGCAGCGAGAGCATCAATGGCCAGAGCATCGCGATCGCGGGCGGCGAGGTCACCTGATGGCGGCCAAGGCCATGGATGCGGAAACCCGTGCTGATCGAGCGGATCACGGCGCGATCCGGCTGTGGCTTCGCATGCTCGCGACCAATCGCCTGGTCGAGACGCGCACGCGACGGCTGCTCCAGGACCGCTACGCGACGACGCTGCCGCGCTTCGACCTGATGGCGCAGCTCGAGCGCTCGCCGCAGGGGCTCAAGATGGGCGAGCTATCGAAGCGCATGATGGTGACAGGCGGAAACGTCACGGGCATCACCGACCTGCTGGAACAGGAGGGCCTGGTCGAGCGCGTGGGGGACCCGAACGACCGGCGCGCCTGGGTAGTGCGGCTGACGCGCGCCGGCAAGCGCGGCTTCACCGCGATGGCGCAGGAACACGAGCGCTGGATCGTCGAGGCCTTCGCCGGGCTCTCGGCGCGCGAGATGACGGCGGTGGCGGGCCTGCTCGGCCGCCTGAAGACCCAGGTCCGGGCACTGGAGGAAAGAGACGCATGAGCAACGCGATCACGAATCCCGCGACCTACCAGGCGCGGAATTTCTTGTGGAAGGTCGAGAACCGCATCGGGCGCATCACGCTGAACCGGCCGGACAAGCGCAATCCGCTGACCTTCGACTCCTACGCGGAACTGCGCGACCTGTTCCGGGCGCTCACGATGGACTCGACCGTGCGTGCGGTCGTGATCGACGGCGCCGGCGGCAACTTCTGCTCGGGCGGCGACGTCCACGAGATCATCGGCCCGCTCACGAAGATGGACAAGCCAGCGCTCCTCGAATTCACGCGCATGACGGGCGATCTGGTCCGCGCCATGCGCGCCTGCCCGCAGCCGGTCATCGCTGCGATCGACGGCACCTGCGCGGGTGCGGGCGCGATGATCGCGCTGTTCTCCGATTTCCGTTACGCGACACCCGCCGCGCGCACCGCGTTCCTGTTCGTGCGCGTGGGCCTCGCGGGCTGCGACATGGGCGCCTGCGCGATGCTGCCGCGGGTGATCGGGCACGGCCGCGCGGCGGAGCTCCTCTACACCGGGCGCGCGTTCACCGCGGAGGAGGGCGAACGCTGGGGCTTCTTCAATGCGATCGTGGCGACGGACGCGCTGATGCCGCGGGCGCTACAGCTCGCTGGCGAGATCGCGGACGGCCCGACCGTCGCGCACGCGATGACCAAGAGGATGCTGCACAAGGAATGGGACATGGGTCTCGACGAGGCGATCGACGCCGAGGGCAAGGCCCAGGCCGCGTGCATGCAGAGCCAGGATTTCCGCCGCGCCTTCGAGGCATTCGCGGCCAAGCGCAAACCCGCATTCGAGGGCAACTGATGAACGCGCACGATGACCGGCTGCAATGGCCCTTCTTCGGCGAGACGCACCGGCAGCTCGCAGCGGAGGCGCAGACCTGGGCCACGGCGAATCTTGCCGACACCGCGCACCCCTCGGACCGCGCCGCGGTGGACGCGCGCTGCCGCGAGCTCGTCGCGAAGCTCGGCAAGTCGGGCCTGCTGCGCCATTGCATTCGCGCCGCAGACGGCGGCGTTTCGGCCGACTTCGACTCGCGCTCCATCTGCCTGCTGCGGCAGCAGCTCGCCTATCACGACGGCCTCGCCGATTTCGCGTTCGCGATGCAGGGCCTCGGCAGCGCGCCGCTGTCGCTCGCGGGCGGCGAGCAGATGCGTGCACTGTGGCTGCCGCGGGTGGCCGCGGGATCGGCGATCGCGGCTTTCGCGCTCTCCGAACCGGAGGCGGGATCGGACGTTGCGGCGATGCAGTCGACTGCGCGCCATGAGGGCGGCAACTACGTTCTGAACGGCACGAAGACCTGGATCTCGAACGGCGGGATCGCCGATTTCTACTGCGTGTTCGCGCGCACGGCGCCAGGGGTGCTCCGTCCGGACGGCAGCACCGCCGCAGAAGGCATCAGCGCATTCGTCGTCAAGCCGGGTGATGCGGGATTCACGGTCGCTGAACGCATCGACGCGATGTCGCCGCACCCGCTCGCGCGCCTGAGCTTCGAGGACTGCCGCATCCCGGTCGCGCGGCTGATCGGCGCGGAGGGCGAGGGCTTCCGCATCGCGATGCGCACGCTCGACATCTTCCGCACCTCGGTGGCGGCGGCCGCCTGCGGGTTCGCGCGCCGCGCGCTCGACGAGGCACTCGGCCACTCGCGCTCGCGCGGCATGTTCGGCCGCATGCTGGCGGATTTCCAGCTGACCCAGACTGCGCTCGCCGAGATGGCGACCAGCCTCGACGCGGCGGAGTTGCTCACCTATCGCGCGGCCTGGCTGCGGGACAGTGGGCACGCGTTCACCTCGGCCGCCGCCATGGCCAAGCTGGCCGCAACCGAAAGCGCGCAGATGGTCATCGATCGCGCGCTGCAGATGTTCGGTGGCCGCGGGCTCGTGAGCGGCGAGACCATCGAACGGCTCTACCGCGAGATTCGGGCGCTGCGCATCTACGAGGGCGCGAGCGAGGTGCAGAAGCTGATCATCGGGCGGGAGCTCCTGAAATGAGCCTCGAGTTCCTTGAGCCGCCCGGCTGGGCGCGGCCGCGCGGCTATTCGAACGGCATCGCGGCGACCGGCCGGCAGGTGTTCGTCTCGGGCCAGATCGGCTGGGACGAGCAGCAGAAGATCGTCAGCGACGATTTCACCGCGCAGGTGCGCCAGGCGCTCGCGAACATCGTCGCCGTGCTCGGCTGCGCCGGCGCGAAGCCCGAACACCTGGTGCGCCTGACCTGGTACGTGACGAGCCGCGACGAATACAACGCGGCGGCGCCGGCGATCGGCGCGATCTACCGCGAGCTGATCGGCCGCCACTACCCGGCGATGTCAGTGGTCGTGGTCGCGGCGCTGCTTGAGCCGCGCGCGAAGGTCGAGATCGAGGCCACAGCCGTCGTGTGACCTTGACGATCACGTCACCTTCGGCGGCAAGGCGTGAGGGCCGACGGGTTCCAAGACGCGCAACCCT
>JANNHT010000212.1:0-4914 GCA_031404555.1 Gammaproteobacteria bacterium | reverse complement strand
CTGCGTGGCCTCGATGACCGCGAGCGCGCCGCTGCAGCTGTGGTTGGTGATGCAGGCGTTGGCGCCCTTGAAACCGTACTTGATGCCGATGTGGCCCAGCACGTTGTTCGGCAGCGAGCGCAGGAGCCACATCGGGTTGACCGTGTTGCCGAGCTCTCGCCCGACCGCCGGCATGTTGTGCTGCGCGGCGGTCAGGAGTGGAAAGAAGTCATAGTCGTTCTCGTAGTTGCCGCTGCCCGAGCCGACCCAGACGCCGGTGCGATCGGAAAACGCAGCCGCGGCGCCTTCGTCGAGCTCCGCGCGGTGCGTCACGAGGCCCGAGCTCTCCAGCGCGCGGCCGGCCGCGTATAAACCGATGAGGTCGGTGCGCCGGATGAGCTTGTGCAGCTTGCGGTCCTCAACCATCTCGCGCGCGTCGAAGTCGCCGATCTCGGCGGCGACGCGCGTCGGCCAACCGGACGTGTCCCATTGCCGGATTTCGGTGATCGCCCCGTGGCCGTCTCGTACTGCGGCGAAGATGTCGTCCGGGTGCTTGCCCGCGGCGCAGACGGCGCCGGTGCCGGTGATGACGATTCTGGGCATGGCGATGGCCGTCGCTGGCGTCAGGCGCGCACAGCGCCGGCACCGTCGACTTCTTCCGGATTGCGCAGCACCACACAACTGTTCGAGCCGCCGAAGCCGAACGAGTTCGACATGGCCACGCGGATGCGCTGGCGCCGCGGCGCTCCGATAACGAGGTTCAGATCGCACTCCGGGTCGCGCTCGGTCAGGTTCGCGTTAATCGGCATCTCGCACCTAGCGATTGCGAGTGCGCAGGCGGCAACTTCCACGGCGCCGGCGGCGGCGATCAGGTGACCCATCGTGCTCTTTGTCGAACTCACGCTTACACGGGCGGCTTCGGCACCGAACACCGCCCGCGTGGCGGCGGTCTCGCTGCGGTCGTTCATCGGCGTCGAAGTGCCGTGGGCGTTCAGGTAGTCGACGTCAGCGATCGTCGCGCCCGCGTCGGTGAGCGCCTGTCGCATCGCCTGGATCGGCCCGTCGCCGTCGGGCGGCGAATCGGTGATCCGGTACGAGGACAACGAATTGCCGTCGCCCGCGAGCTCGGCATAGATGTGCGCGCCGCGGCGGCGCGCCGCTTGCCACTCCTGCAGCACGAGAAAGCCCGCGCCTTCGCCGAGCAGGAAGCCGTTGCGCGTCGCGTCGAACGGCCGGCTCGCGCGGCGCGGCGTCGCATTGTCGGGCGACAACGCGGAAAGCAGGCAGAAGCCGGACAGGCCGATCGGGTTGATCATCGAGTCGAAGCCGCCTGCCAGCACGTGATCGGCGGTGCCGCGTCGGATCAGCTTCAACGCGGTGCCAATAGCCTGCCCACCGGACGCGCACGCCGTGTGCACCGACGTGGCGTAACCCTGAATTCCGTAGCGGCGCACGAGCAGCGACAGGCCGGAGATGCATGTGGTCCGGTAAAACACCAGCGGATCGTTCGCACGGTCGTCGGTGAGGACGCGCGCGGGATCGAGGGTGTCGTCGACGACCGAGTGTCGGTGGATTGCGGCTAAGTCGTTGAAGTCGACTTTCCTCCTGCCGGCACCAACGGCGCAGCCCCTGCGCGCCGCGTCGGCCGCGGTCGGGCGGATACCGGCGTCGCGCAGCGCCTGCTCGGCCGCCGCCAGCGCGAACCGTTGTGAACGGCCCGCGAACTTCTGGAGCTTGCGTTCAAGCAGGTCGTCGCCGTGGAATTCCTTCACTTCGGCGGCAATGTGGACCGGAAATCCGCTCGCGTCGAAGATGCTGATCGGAGCACCGCCGCTCCTGCCTTCGAGCAGCGCGCTCCACGTCGTGGCAACATCGTTGCCGACCGGCGTGACGAGTCCGATGCCGGTGATCGCGACGCGCCGCCGGGCCATCAAGCGACCCTGCGCGGCGCGTATTCGAGGCGCGCAGTCGAGACCGTCTTGTCGCTCGCTCGCGCTCTCAGCATGATAAGGCCTGTGCCGCCGCCGGTTGGGGCACGCTGCGCGTCGAGCGCGAGCACCTCGCCGGGAGGAATGAACGAGCGCATCTTCACGTGTGTCATCCGCACCGGCGCGGGCTGCGCGCCGGCGGGCAGATCGGGCGCTTCCGCCGCGAGCTGCAGCGCGAGGCCGATCTGCGCGTCGAGCAGCAGCGTGGCGGGGAAGACGGGGCGGCGCGGGAAGTGGTCGGCGAAGAACGGCGCCACCGCCGGCACGTGCAGCACGGCGGCGAGGCTCTCGCCGGGAACGCCCGCGCCGAGGACGATCTCCGGCATAGGCACGCCGTCAAATCGTCCCGGTGTCGCACCGGGCCCGCGCAGCAACTCGAAGCGTGCGGCGAGCGCCTCGGGCGAATCGAATTCTGCGACCGGCAACATCGGCCCCAGGCAGTCGAGAAGCTCGATCACGAGCGCGTCACCGCTCGTCGCGCGGCCCGCGTAGGCGATCGCCTCGTCGTCGCAGTTTTCGATTTCGACGGCGAGTCCGAGCACCGCACCGGGGGCGACTTCGCCATGGAACCGCGTCTCGTTGGCGAGCGCCGCGACCGGGCGGCCGCGAAAATTGACCTGTGCCATCGCCGCCCACGCTGCGAGCTGTCCGACAGCCTCGGCTACGAGGCAGGGCGGAAACGCCGACAGCGCTGCCGGTACTGCGAACTGCCCGCGCGCGCGAACCCCGGGAATGAACCCGGTGATCCGGTCGACGAACGAGAACGCGGCGAAGTGGTCAGCCATGGCGGCTCACTTGATGCGACGGGATCAGCCGGCCGCCTCGGCCGATCGTTGCGCTGAGATCACGAGCTTGCAGAACGTCTCCGGCGTGAAGAGGCGCGGGATGTCCTTCACTTTACTCGGCGTCTTGAAGCGCTCCGCAGGAACTTCCGACAGATACGCCCTCAGCTGCGCGAGCCCCGCGTCGGTCACGAGGCCGTTCTGCTCAAACTCCGCTTCGGACAACGTGCCGCGCGCGTTCTCGACGATCTTGCCGCGCGGGATCCTGATCTTGAACGCCCGCTCCAGGCGGAAGACCATGTCGAGGAAGTCAATCGACTCGGCGTTGAGACCCTCTATCAGCGATACGTCGAGCTTGATGTCGTCGACGTCGCAGCCGAGAGCGTCGGCCATCGTTTCCGCGATGGTCGGGAAGACTTCCATGATGTCGTCGCGGGTGATTTCCTGTGGCGTCATCGTCATCACTCCATTTTGAAGCCGCCATCGACACTCAACACCTGCCCCGTTACGTAGCTCGCATAGGACGATGCGAGGAACCAGACCGCGTACGCGATCTCTTCGGGCTTGCCATAGCGTCGCAGAAGGATCTTCTTCAGCGCTTCGTCCCCTGACTGCTCGCGCACGTCGGCCGACATTTCGGTTTCGATCATACCCGGAGCGACCGCATTGACGCGGACCTTCCGTGGCGCGAGCTCTACGGCGAGCGCGCGGGTGAACGCGTTGATCGCGCCCTTGCTCGCCGCGTAGTTGGTCTGGCCACGGCCGCCCTTGTCACCGGAGACCGAAGAGAGGTTGACGATCGTGCCGGCGCGCTGCGACGTCATGTACGGCACGACGGCGCGCGTCACGTTGAATACGCCGGTCACGTTGGTATCGAGTACGGCCGTGACGTCGTCATCGTCGAATGCGGCGAGCGCGTTGTCGCGGGTGATGCCGGCGTTGTTGACGAGGATGTCGATGCGCCCGCGGCGCTCGGCGACGCCGTCGACCGCCGTCGCGCACGCCGCCGAATCGCGAATGTCGACCTGGAGGGCGGCAATCGCGGCGCCGCGCGCGCGTCC
This sequence comes from Gammaproteobacteria bacterium, assembly GCA_031404555.1. GTDB lineage: Bacteria > Pseudomonadota > Gammaproteobacteria > Steroidobacterales > Steroidobacteraceae > SCUD01. The sequence goes on along the minus strand of JANNHT010000212.1, from coordinate 1,104 downwards.
GGCAGTGACGACGTCGGCGGCCGCCGCCGCGTTGTCGCGGTAGAAGAACGTGACGTCGGCGCCCTCGGCGGCGAGAAGCTCGACGATCGCGCGCCCGATGCCGCGGCTGCCGCCGGTCACGATCGCGGTCTTGCCCTCGATGCCCGATGTCACTTGCATGCGCGCGCTCAAGCGGAGATCGAGAAGCCGCCGTCGACGACCAGCACGTGACCATTGATCATGTTCGCTTCGGGCAGGCACAAGAGATATACCGCGCCAGCGACGTCCTCAGGGGTCAGTACGGGCCCGGCCGGCGCGCGCTCGGCATAGCTGGCGAGCAGCTGTTCCCGGTTCGGGAAGCACGCGAGGGCGTCGGTGTCGACCACACCGGCCGAGACGACATTCACGCGGATGCCGCGGCGCCCCAGCTCCTGCGCTAGCGCGCGAGCCAGCGCCTCGAGCGCCGCCTTCGACGCGCCGATAAAGCCGTAGCCGGGCATCGCGCGGGACGCGCCGAGGCTCGACAGCGCGACGATGCGGCCGCCGTTCGGCATCAGCGGCAGCGCACGTTGTGCGAGCAGGTTGAGCGCGAGCGCGTTGTTCTCGAGACACCAGCGCCAGTGCTTCAACGTCATCTCGACCGTAGGCTTCAGCACGCCGGAGGCAGCGTTGCTTACGACGATGTCGAGACGGTCGAAGTGCTTGCGGAATTCGGCGAACAGCTCGTCGACGCTTTCGGGGACGCCGACACTCGCATGGATCGCGACGGCCCGCCGCCCGAGCGCCAGGAGCTCCCGGCACAGCACTTCGGCTTCGTCGGCGCTGTTGTAGAAATTGATGGCGACGTCGCACCCCGCCGTGGCGAGCTTGACTGCGATCGCGCGGCCGATGCCGCGGGCGGCACCCGTCACGAGCGCGACGTTTCCGGCCAACGGGGCTGTCATAATGGTGATTCCGGTGGCGGTTGCGCTACCTTGGGCGCCGGTGCCGCGGCAGGTTCCATGCGGGTTTTTTCATTCTAGCCCGTTCCTTACGACCCGACGAGTGCGACCGTGCGTGCGCGGATCAGCCGCCCGATTGGGACGACCGCCCGCGCACTGGCTCTGCCGAGCCGAACGAATATAA
>JANNHT010000211.1:0-7783 GCA_031404555.1 Gammaproteobacteria bacterium | reverse complement strand
CGACTGGCGCTATCCGACCACCTCGGGCAATCGCCCGGGCGATTCGAAGGAGGGAAAGAGGGGACGCATCCCTTTTACAACGGGGTCGCATCCCTTTTCGCGATCGGCAGTGCAGAAGCGCGGGTGCCTTGGAAAAGGGATGCGACCCCTTTGTAAAAGGGATGCGTCCCCTCTTACCCTCCTACGAATCGCCCGGGCGATAGCCCGAGGTGATCGGATAGCGCCAGTCGCGCCCGAAGGCGCGGCCGCTGACGCGGACCCCGGGCGGCGCCTGCCGGCGCTTGTATTCGTTCCGGTTCACCATCTCGAGCACGCGCCCGACGATCGCGCGGTCGAAGCCCATGGCGACGATCTCGTCCACCGAGCGGTCGTCCTCGATGAAAGCCGCGAGGATCGGGTCGAGCACTTCGTAGGGCGGCAGTGAATCCGTGTCGAGCTGGTTCTCACGCAACTCCGCCGTCGGCGGCCGGTCGATGATGCGCTGCGGAATCACGGGCGCCGGGCCCTGGCGGTTCCGCCAGTTCGCGAGCCGGTACACGAGCATCTTGCTGCAGTCATTGATCGGCGCATAGCCGCCGGCCATGTCGCCGTAGAGCGTCGCGTAACCGACCGCCATCTCGCTCTTGTTGCCGGTGGTGAGCAGCATCTTTCCGGTTTTGTTCGAGATGCCCATCAGCACGATGCCGCGGCAGCGCGCCTGAATGTTCTCCTCCGCCGAATCCGGCTGTCGGCCGCGGAATTCCGGCTCGAGCGCCGCGAGCGTCGCCTGGAACATGCCCTCGATCGGGATCATCGAGTACCGCACGCCGAGCCCATGCGCCATCGCGGCTGCGTCCTTCTCCGACATGTTCGAGGTGAAGCGCGAGGGCAGCATCACGGCGTGCACGTGCGTGGGCCCGAGCGCATCGCAGGCGAGCGCGAGCACGAGCGCGGAATCGATGCCGCCCGAGAGCCCGAGCACGACGCCGCTGAAGCCGTGCTTGCCGACGTAGTCGCGGACCGCCGCGACGATCGCGCGATACACGCTCTCCTCCGCTCCGAGGAGCGGCGCCAGGCTCTCCGGTTCGATCTCGACGCCCTTCTCGACCAGCGCGGCGTCGACGCAGGACAGTGATTCCTCGAAGGCCGGCGCACGGTGCACGACTCGGCCATTCGCATCGACCACGAAGGAGTTCCCGTCAAAGACCAGCTCGTCCTGGCCGCCGACGAGGTTGACGTAGGCGAAGGGCATGCCGGTCTCCTGCACGCGCTTCGCGATCGCCGTCTCGCGCTCCGGCTGCTTGCCGAGCTGGAATGGCGAGGCATTGATCGCGACGCAGAGATCGGCGCCCGCGGCCCGCAGCGCCGCCGCCAGCGGCACGTGCCAGACGTCCTCGCAGATCAGGATCCCGACGCGCAGGTCGCCCGCCCCGACCACGACCGGCTCCGAGCCCGCCGTGAAGTAACGCTTTTCATCGAACACCTGGTAGTTCGGCAGGCGCTGCTTGCGGTAACGCGCGCGCACGGCGCCGCCCTCGAGCCAGGCGGCGGTGTTGTAAATCGTGTCCGCGGTGTATTCCGGATAGCCGACCAGCACCGAAATGCCCTGGGCCGCCGCCGCGACGCTCGCGAGCGCCGCATCGACGCGCCGGCGGAAGCCGCGGTGGAACAGCAGGTCCTCGGGCGGATAACCCGAGAGCGCGAGCTCAGGGAACACGACGAGCGAGGCACCCTGAGCGCGCGCCTCGGCGATGCGCGCGATTACGCGTCCGGCATTTCCCGGCGCGTCGCCGACGGTCGGGTTGATCTGGGCGAGCGCTATGCGCATGGGAATCGACGCCTTATAAAAGGGGACGCATCCCTTTTCCCGAAGGATCGAAGGAAAAGGGATGCGTCCCCTTTTACCAGATCAGCGCTTCTTCTTGCGGCGCCGGCCCGAGGCGAGCACCTTCTTCATCGCGCTGCCGAGTTCGGCGGGCGAACGGACGGTCGTGATGCCGGCCTCTTCGAGCGCCGCGTACTTGTCCGCGGCCGTGCCCTTCCCGCCCGCGATCACGGCGCCAGCGTGGCCCATGCGCTTGCCGGCAGGGGCGGTCACGCCCGCGATGTAGGCGACGACGGGTTTCGTCACGTGCCGGCGGATGTACTCCGCCGCGCGCTCCTCGTCGTTGCCGCCGATCTCGCCCACCATGACGATGCCGGCGGTCGCCTTGTCCTTCTCGAAGAGCGCGAGCACCTCGATGAAATTCAGGCCGCGCACCGGGTCGCCGCCGATGCCGACGCAAGTAGTCTGGCCGAGGCCCGCACGGGTCGTCTGGAAGACCGCCTCGTAGGTCAGCGTGCCCGAGCGCGAGATGATCCCGATCCTGCCGGGCCGATGAATGAAGCCCGGCATGATGCCGACCTTGCACTCCCCCGGCGTGATGACGCCCGGGCAGTTCGGCCCCACGAGTCGCGACTTGCCGCCGCCGAGCGCGGCTTTCACCCTCACCATGTCGTTGACCGGGATGCCCTCGGTGATGCAGACGATGAGCTTCACGCCCGCGTCCGCCGCTTCGAGGATCGCATCCGCCGCGTACGGCGCCGGCACGTAGATCACGCTGACGTCGGCCCGGGTCTTCGCCACGGCCTCATGCACGGTGTCGAAGACCGGCCGGTCGAGGTGTCGCGTCCCGCCGCGGCCCGGCGTCACGCCGCCGACGAGGTTCGTGCCGTAGGCGATCGCCTGCTCGGAATGGAACGTGCCCTGCTTGCCGGTGAAGCCCTGGCAGATCACGCGGCTGCGCTTGCCGACCAGGATGCTCATTTCACGCTCCCGCGGCGCGCGAGACGCACGGCCTTGGCGGCCGCGTCGCCGACATCCCGGGCGACCGTGATCGAGAGCTTGCTGGCGGAGAGGAGCTTGCGCGCCTTGTCGGCGTTCGTGCCCTCGAGCCGGACCACCACGGGCACCGGGACGCCGACGGTCTGCACGGCCTGGATGATGCCCTCGGCGATCACGTCGCAGCGGACGATGCCGCCAAAGATGTTCACGAGGATGGCGCGGGCGCGGGCGTTCGAAAGGATCAGCCGGAATGCAGCCGTCACGCGGTCGGCCGTCGCCGTGCCGCCGACATCGAGGAAGTTCGCCGGCTCGCCGCCGTGCAGCTTGATGAGGTCCATCGTCGCCATCGCGAGCCCGGCGCCGTTCACCATGCAGGCGATGTTGCCGTCGAGCGAGACGTAGTTAAGCTCGTGCTCCGCGGCCTGCCGTTCCATCTCGTCTTCCTGCGACGGGTCGCGGAGCTTCACGAGCTCGGGCTGGCGGAACAGCGCGTTCGCGTCGACGTTGATTTTGGCGTCGAGGGCGACGAGCGCGCCGTCCTTCGTCACGATCAGCGGGTTCACCTCGACCAGCGACAGGTCGCGCTCGAGGTAGAGCCGGTAAAGCGCGCGCGCAATGCGCTCGAACTCCACGACCTGCTTGCCCGACAGGCCGAGTCCGAACGCGAGCCGGCGGCACTGGTAGCCCTGCAGGCCGGCCGCGGGATCGATGTCGACGCGCAGGATCTTCTCGGGTTCGTGCGCGGCGACTTCCTCGATGTTCATGCCGCCGGCGGCCGAGGCCACGAAGGCGATGCGGCTGCGCTCGCGGTCGAGCAGCAGCGAAAGGTAGAGCTCGCGCTCGATGGCGCTGCCGGATTCCACGTAGACGAGGTTGACCGGCAGCCCGGCCGCTCCGGTCTGCGGCGTGACGAGCCGCTGGCCCAGCATCGCGCCGGCCGCGCGCCCGACTTCCGCCGCCGAGCGGCACAGCTTGACGCCGCCCGCCTTGCCACGGCCGCCCGCGTGCACCTGCGCCTTCACGACCCAGAGCGAACCGGCGAGTTCGCCGGCGGCCGCGACCGCCTCGGCTGCGCTCGCCGCCACCCGGCCGGCGGGAACGGGCACGCCGTAGTCCGCGAAGACGCGCTTCGCCTGGTATTCATGAAGATTCATCACATCATTGTAGCGGCTGCCTTGAACCGCGTCGCATTCGCGCGCCGCGCCGCGGGTGCCCCGGATTTGCCGTGATAAAGTGCCGCCGTGAAAAACGGCGCGGACCACGAGAAATCCACCGGTGACCCGGAGCTCGCCTGGCGCGTCCTTGGCCTGCTCAATCTCTACCGGCTGAGCCTGCCCTCGGTCCTGCTGGCGCTCGCGGCCATCGCCGGACGCCCGGAACAGCTCGGCACGGCGTCGCCCACGCTCTACTACGCGACGCTGATCGCCTGGTTCACGACCGGCGTCATCTGCATCGGGCTGCTGAAGACGCGCTGGCCGTCGCTGCAGACCCAGGCCTTCATCCACATCGCCTTCGACGTGCTCGCGGTCACGGTGCTGATGCTGACGAGCGCCGGCGCCGCAAGCGGCGCGGGACTCCTGCTGATCATGCCGGTCGCGGCCGTCAGCATCCTGCTGCCGAGCCGGGCCGCCACCATGATCGCCGCGATCGCGGCGCTCGTCGTGCTGGTGCAGCAGATCGTTCTCTGGTTTGCCGGCAGCGCGGATTTCTCCGACCTGACCCAGGCCGGCATGCTGGGCGGCGTCATCTTCGTCGCGGCGCTCGCCGTCGCCCCGCTCGCGCGCCGCCTGCGGGAGAGCGAGGCGCTGGTCCGCCAGCGCGACTTCGACCTCGCGAACCTCGCAGAACTGTCGCAGTACATCGTGGAACGCCTGCGCGAGAGCCTGGTCGTCGTCGACGAACAGGACCGCATCCGGCTCGTCAACGAGTCCGGGCGGCAGATCCTCGGCGCCGGCGCGACCGCCAATGCGCTACTCGGCGAAGTCTCGCCGCGCCTGCTGTACCTCCTCGCGATGTGGCGCCAGAGCGAGCCGGTCACCGACACCGCGGGCGGCAGCCTGCTGGCGGCGGACGGGCTGCGTGAGGTGCGGCCGCATTTCGCGCCGCTCGGGGACGCGCGCCCGCCGCCGGTGCTCGTGTTCCTCGAGGACCTGACCGCGCTCGACGACCGCATCCAGCAGACGCGCCTCGCGGCGCTCGGCCGGCTGTCCGCATCGATCGCGCACGAGATCAGGAATCCGGTCGGCGCGATCAGCCACGCGGCCCAGCTCCTCGCCGAAGACTCGCAGCTCACTGCCTCGAACCACCGCATGACCGAGATCATCCGCGCCAACGCGGAACGCGTCAGCACGATCATCGGCAACGTGCAGCAGCTCGCGCGGCGCGAACAGACCCGCCCCGAGCGCATGCCGCTCGGCGAGTGGCTCGCCGACTTCGCGCAGGAATTCGTCACGACCGGCGGCTACCCGGCCGAGCAGCTCGTGGCCGAGCGCCCGGAACCGGACCTCGAGGTGCGCGTGGACCCGTCGCACCTGCACCAGATCCTGTGGAACCTGGTCGAGAATGCCTTCCGCTATTCGGTGCAGATCGCCGAGGACCGGGTGGAACTGAAGATCGGCCGGCTCACCGGCAGCAACCGCCCCTTCCTCGAAGTGCTCGACCGCGGCCCCGGCATCGACTCGACGCTGACCGATCGCATCTTCGAGCCGTTCTTCACCTCGCGCACGAGCGGCACGGGCCTCGGCCTGTTCATCGCCCGCGAGCTCGCGGGCTGCAACCGCGCGCTGCTCGTCTTCGAGCCGCGCGGCGGCGGCGGCAGCATCTTCCGCATCGTGTTCGCCGACCCGCAGCGCTGGGAACAGACCTGACCCGCGGCCGATGGCGAATCCCCGCGCACTGATCGTCGACGATGAACCGGACCTCTGCGAGCTCCTGTCGCTGACGCTTTCGCGCATGAACGTGGACACGAGCGCGGTGCACGACCTCGCTGCGGCGCGCAGCGAACTCCAGGGGCGCCATGCCTTCGCTCTCTGCCTGACGGATCTCCGCCTGCCTGACGGAGATGGCCTCGAACTCGTCGAGTGGATCCAGGTGCACGCGCCGGAACTGCCGGTCGCCGTGATCACCGCGCACGGCCATGTGGAAGCCGCGGTGCGGGCGCTGAAGCTCGGCGCCTTCGATTTCGTGTCGAAGCCGCTCGACGTCCCGGACCTGCGCAAGCTCGTCAACCAGGCCCTGAAGCTCTCGAACGACCGCCGGCAGGGGGACGACGGGCGGCGCCTGCTCGGAGACTCCGAGCCGATGCAACGGCTGCGCGCACTGATCGGCCGCGTGGCGCGCAGCCAGGCGCCCGTGCACATCACCGGCGAATCGGGCACCGGCAAGGAACTCGTCGCGCGCCTCATCCACGAGACCGGCCCGCGCAAAGACGAGCCGTTCGTGCCCGTCTCCTGCGGCGCGATCCCGTCCGAACTGATGGAGAGCGAGCTGTTCGGCCATCGCAAGGGCAGCTTCACCGGCGCAGTCGCGGACAAGCCGGGACTCGTGCAGGCGGCCGAGGGCGGCACGCTGTTCCTCGACGAGGTCGGCGACCTGCCGCTCCCGATGCAGGTGAAGCTCCTGCGCCTGATCCAGGAAAAGACCGCGCGCCCGGTCGGCGAGCAGCACGAGCAGCCGGTGGATGTGCGCATCCTGTCGGCGACTCATCGCGACCTCGGCGAGCTGGTGGCCGCCGGCCGATTCCGCGAGGACCTCTACTACCGCATCAACGTGATCGAGATGCGGGTGCCGGCGCTGCGCGAGCGCCTCACCGACGTGCCGGAACTGGCCGGCTCCGTCACCACGCGCTTCGCGACCCGCATGGGCATGGCGCCGCCCGCGATCTCGGACGAGGCGATGGAGCTGCTCGCGACCCACGACTACCCGGGCAATGTGCGCGAGCTCGAGAACGTCATCGAGCGCGCGCTCACGCTCTGCGACGGCGGCACCATCCGGCCCGACGACATCGAGCTCCGCGGCTCACCCTCGCAGTTCGAGCAGACCGTGCCGCCACACCGGCCCGGCACCCTGCCCGACCGCCTGGAGGACATCGAGCGCGCCTCGATCGTCCGGGCGCTCGAGGAAGCCCGCTTCAACAAGACCGCGGCCGCCCGGGCCCTCGGGATCAGCTTCCGGGCGCTGCGCTACCGCATCAAGAAACTGGGGATCGAATAGCCCCCGGACTGACGCGCTGTGTCACTTCCTGACAGGCCGCGTCAGCCCCGGCGTCGCCGAAGCCCGACAGCCCGGCCGCCGGTTGCCGAAAAATACTGATAAGTCCGTCACTTACGTGCCGAACCGGGATTGGCATGATCCTTGCTGTAAGTACAGTGCATCGGCGCATGAGCGCCGCCCTTGGTTCGTCACAGGAGTTATACGGAAATGACGACTATCCAGAAGGGCTTCACGCTCATCGAATTGATGATCGTGGTGGCCATTATCGGCATCCTTGCCGCAATCGCGATTCCGGCCTATCAGGACTACACGATCCGCACCCAGGTCTCTGAAGGCCTGACGCTGGCGTCCGACGTCAAGGCGGGCATCGCCGAGTACACGGCGCAGACGGGCATGTGGCCCATCAACCTCGCCGAGGCGGGTCTCGGTTCGGTGGCCGCTGCGGGCGACAAGTCGGGTCGCTACGTGCTGTCGATTGACGTGCTCCCCGCGGGCACGATTCAGATCGTCTACGGTCGCGATGCCAACGCGCGCATTCAGGGCTCGCAGCTCGCGATCCAGCCGCTGGTGAACGCAAACGGCGACGTCGTGTGGCGTTGCGGTTCTTCGGACGCCCCGCTGGGCACGGATCCCTTCTCCGACGGTACTGGCGGCGCCGATGGTGGCAACACTTCGGTTGCGGGTACGACCGACCTGAGCGACAAGCACATGCCGGCTTCGTGCCGCAGTGGCTTCGGCGGTTCGTAATCGCCTGACGAATGGATAAGC
>JANNHT010000210.1:0-6918 GCA_031404555.1 Gammaproteobacteria bacterium | reverse complement strand
CGGATCCGGCGTCATCGACCAGGTGGGAGAAGGCGTCGATCGCTCGCGGATCGGCGAGCGCGTCTGGATCTGGAACGCGGCCTGGGGGCGCGCCTTCGGCACGGCCGCGGAGTTCGTCGTGCTGCCGGCGGCTCAGGCCGTGGCTCTGCCGGTGGGCGTCGATCTCGAGGTCGGGGCCTGCCTGGGTATCCCCGCGCTGACGGCCTTTCACGCAGTGGCAGTGGATGGCGGCGTGCGATCGAAGTCCGTCCTCGTTGCCGGCGGAGCCGGCGCGGTTGGACACTACGCGATTCAAATGGCGAAACTCGGCGGGGCAGGGCGAGTCATCGCCACGGTCAGCAGCGAAGAGAAGGCGCGGCTGGCATTAGCCGCCGGCGCCGATGAGGTGATCAATTACCGGGACGAGGACGTGGCCGCGCGCTGTGCCGAGCTGACCGCAGGCAAGGGCATCGATCGAATCATCGAAGTTGACCTCAGCGTCAATGTGGCCTTGGACCTGCAGGTGTTGCGGCCGGGCGGCGAGATCGTCACCTACGGCAGCGGCGCGGGAGAGATGGTGGTTCCATTCGTGCCGGCGATCATAAAGATGGCGGGATTCCGATTCTTCATCGTCTACAACCTGGCCGCCGAGGACCGACGCCGTGCTGAAGCGGAACTCACGCGCCTGCTGGCGGAGCAACGCCTGATCCACATCATCGCGGCGCGCCTGCCACTGGGGCGCATCGTCGAGGCGCACGAAACGGTAGAACAGGGTCGGGCCATCGGGAATGTCATTCTCGATCTGACAGTCCAAACTCGATCAGTAGCCGACTCACCTACGATTCGCACAGGAGAGACGAGATGAATGCATTGGCGTCAGAAGTCATCGGCACACCGTTGTCCTTGCACCGTGCCGAGGACGAACTTCCATTCGTGACCTATCAGGAAGGCGTTCTATTCCAGCTTCTGCAAGTGGATCTCGAAACGGGCCTCTGGGTCATCAGGGTCCGGTTTCAGCCGGGAGTGACGATTCAGCGCCATCGACACACTGGCGAAGTCTTTGCTTTCACTGTCAGCGGGTCCTGGCGCTATCTGGAATATCCGGAGGTCAATTCGGCGGGCTCATACCTGTATGAGCCGTCCGGTGCCGTTCACACCTTGCATGTGCCCAAGACCAACAAGGGCGTGACGGACGTGTGGTTCGCCATCCGCGGCGCGAATCTCAACCTGGATGACGCCGGCAATGTTGAAGCGGTTCTTGATGCGGCAACCGTTCTCGAAATCTATCGTGCGCAATGCAGGGAGCAAGGCATTGCCGCGCCAAGGGTCATCGGCAGTTAGGGCGGCGCGTGTGTTGGTCAGCTAGTGCACCCATATCCAGCGCCACAGCTTGTAGTTCGCATAATGTATATTATGGTAAATAGCATATAGGGATATCCCTGTAATTACCGTGGGATTCCCGTTTCGCGGGCCTTACCTGCCCTGTCGCTTCCGCAGCCACTCGCACAGCAGATCGAAGGCAAGATCTGCGTGTCCATGGGCGTACAGATCGGCCAGAACGGCAACCTCGCCCGCCGCGTGGCGGCGGATGATCGCGAGGAAGCACGACGGTTGTACGGGTGCCGCGGCCGCGAGCGCCGGGTCGGATGCCAGGACTGCGCAAGCCAGGGCCGGCATGGCCGGACCTACGGCTTCAGGTGCGTAGCGAGAAACGCCTCCATGGCGGTCAGCATCTGCAGCCGCGACGCGCTCGTGGACAGCCAGTGGTCCTCACCCTTCAGCTCGACCAGCTGAACGTGCTTGCCACCCTGCTCCAGCAGCCGGGCGAAATTTTCCGATTGGCTGAATGGCACGCGGGTGTCGTTCGTGCCATGGATCAGCAGGATCGGGATCTTGATGGTCGTGATCGAGCGCGCAGGCGAGAAGCGCGCGACGTCTTCGTCGGTCGGCTGCCCGATCAGGTCTTTCCACGCCCGCAGGGAGTTGGAATCGTCGCCACCCCGCTTCTCGATGAAGCCCGCCATGGACGGAATGTCGGCGATGCCGTTGACACTGGCGGCGCAGCGATACAGGTCCGGCGTGAACGCCGCACCGGCGAGCGCCGCAAAGCCGCCGTAGCTTGCGCCGACGATGCAGACCCGCCTGGGGTCGGCCATGCCCTTCTCGACCAGGAATTTCACGCCGTCCGTGATGTCGTCCTGCATCGCGCGCCCCCATTGGCGCAGGCCCGCGCGCGTGTGCGCGGCGCCAAATCCGACGGAACCGCGAAACTGCGGTTGCAGCACCAGGTATCCGCGCGTCGCGAGAAACTGCGCCCACCAGTCAAAGCCGCTGTCGTCGCGCGCATGCGGCCCGCCGTGCGGGAAGACGACGAGCGGCAGACTCTTCGCTTCGCGGCCCGGTGGCGTGGTGACGTAGGCCGGAATCACGATGCCGTCGCGCGCCGGGTAGCTCGTGACTTCCTGCTCGCCGAGCGCTGCGCCCGCCAGACCCGGATAAGCCTCGCCGACGATGTCGGCCGATCCCTTGTTGAAGTCGATCAGGTAGTACGTCGGCGGGCTCGAAGCGCTCTCCACATAGGTCACGATCCGTTTGTAGTCCTGTGACCGGTCGAAGATCTGCGTGACCTTCCCGGGGAAGGCTTTCGAGACCGCATTCTGGATCGAGGTCATCTTCGGATCGATCCAGTGGATCGTCGGCTCCGGCCCGCCGATCGCGAAACCGGCCGGCGCACCGGTAAAGCGGTCGGTTATGACGGAGGTCACGTCCTGTTCGGGGTGTTCGTAGAAGACGCTGAGTTCACCGCCGGCAATCGGCAGGCTCCAGACCTTGTACTTGTCCGTGCCTCGCGAACTGATGGCGAGCAGCGCGCTGCGGTCGGCCGTCAGTCCTTCTAGTGCGAAGTCGTAGTCCATCCGGGTCGAGAGAATTGACTTCCAGCTGTTGCCCTCGCGCGCGAACACTGAGAACTGCCGGGAGTCCGGATTCCAGTCGCTGCGCGCCGCGGACTGGCCCATTGAATCGAGAATCCATTCGGTCGTATAGGGGGAGCCGGATTCGATCTCCCGGCCCTTGCCGCTCGTCGTGTCCACTTCGAAGAGCGACAGCTGGTACCCGCTATCCTTGCGGCCACCCGTCAGCCGGGAGCCGATCTCTTCCCGGTACGCCGTTTCATTGAAACTCCAGGTGGACATGATGACCGTGCCCGGCTTTGCCGGATGCAGGCCCTCGAGTGTCGCGCCCGTGACGGTTTCCCGGTCGGGGTGCTCCATCAGGAGCGATTGAGCCTCGCCGCCAAGTGATTCCACGTCGATCGCGAGGAAGCGCTCGAACTCATAGCGCGTCTCCGCGGTGGTCGAGCCCTTCTGCGTCAGCGAGCGGCTGACGCTGATGATCAGCCTCCGGTCGTCGGCCCAGTCGAGGTCCCTGACGCGCGCGTTCGGCGGGGAAAGCTTCTTCAGGTCCTTGCCAGCCGCCAGGTCGAAGATTTCGACGACCGGCGAGCCGCCCGGATCGTTCGCCCAGGCAACACGCTGGCCGTTCGGCGACAGCCGGACGAAGGACATCTCAGGCAATGAGGCGAAGGCCGAAGCCGGAGGCGGCGATTGTGCGGATGCGGATGCGCAGAGCGCACAGGCGATCAGCCCGAGCGGGATCCGGAATCTAGCGTGCATCGGCGCTGCCCTCCCAGCGCACAAGATACTCCTGCCCGATGCGCTCGAGGTGCATCCGGCTCTCCGCCTGCAGGAACGGCGCGACCAGCATCAGCACCTGGTACACGCCGCGCGCCATGCCGCCGCTCGCGGGATCCTGGCGCGGGTGGCGCGCCGACTCGAACGAGAGCCAGTAGAGCGCGACCACCGCGATGTTGGCGGAGAGCGCCTCGATCTCGGCCCCGGTCGCGGTCATCAGGTTGCGTTCTGCGAGGCCGAGGCAGATGCCGCGCGCCGCGCCGACCGCGCGTTCGAACACCGTGGCGAGCTTCGTGCCGGCACGCCGGTCGCGCGCCATGATCCCGCTCAGGTCGCGGAACAGGAATCGGTAGCGCCACAGCGCCTCGAGGATCAGGTGCAGCAGCAGCCAGACGTCCTCGACGTTGTCCGCACGCCAGCCTGCCGGCGGCAATAGCGTGTCGAGTTCGGCGACGAATTGTTCAAGGAGCGCCGCGGACAGCTCGTCCTTGCGGCGGAAATGGTAGTGCAGGTTGCCGGCGCTTATGCCGAGTTCGGTCGCGATCAGGGACGTCGAGACGTTCGGCTCGCCGAGGCTGTTGTAGAGCCCGAGCGTGACGTCGAGGATTCTCTGGCGGGTACGTCGCCCGGATGGCGACTTGGGACGGGTGGACATGGCTGGTGTACGACGGGCGAACCCATCGTACACCAGCACATCCGGGAGGACTCAGGCGGCGCGGCGCGTGCTGCGGCGGACCGGCTTCTTCGCGGCGCGGGACACGACGCGAACCGAAAGCGCATCCACGCGGCGGGACAGCGCGTTCACGTCTTTCGCCGTCGGCAGGCCGATGCGGCGGATGACGCGGCTCACGCCCTGCTGCAGCGACTGCTCGACCGACGAGAGCTGCTCGTCGGCGACGCCGGCCAGGTTGCCGACCAGGCTGTCGGCGGTGACACGGCCCTTGGCGCTGAGCTTCTGGCTTTCGTCGATCGCGAGCGCGATGACCTTGCCGGCTTCGTGGCGCGTGGTCTCGAACGCCGTGCGGTGCGCGTTCCAGATCGTGCGGGCGGAACGGCGGGCGGCCTTGCCGAGGTCGGTCTTGGCAACCGTGCCGAAGAATTCATTGAGGTTGTTGATCATCGCGGGCTCCTGTCGAAATGCGGTATCCGATGTGGCCGGCAGTATCCGGATGCCGTCTAGGGAGTGCACCCTAGGTTCAGAGCGCCTCGAACCAGCGTGAAATGGCGGCTTTCTGGGTACGGTCGGGCACCGCCCCGGATGCCGCTTCCAGGTTTTCCGCCGCGTGCCGGGGATTGCGGGTGCCGGTCAGGACGACCGTCACCGCGGGATCGGCGAGCACCCACTTGATGAAGAGCTGCGCCGCCGTCCGGCAACCGAGTTCCGCGGCGACCGTCGGCAGGGGTTTGCCCGCGGCGCGATCGATCATGCTGCCCGTGGTGAACGGCCGGTTGACCAGCACGGCGACACCGAGCTCGCGCGCTGCCGGCAGGAGCCTGTCTCCGGCCTCCGGTTCTGCCAGCGAATAATTGATCTGCAGGAAGTCCGGCCGCTCGCGCCGGATCACGCGCTCGAGCTCGGCGTGGGCGCTCGCGACGTAGTGCGTCACACCGAGGTATCGCACCGTGCCCGCTTCCCGCGCTTCGCGAAGCGTCGCGAGGTGGGTGTCGAGATCCTGGAGGTTGTGCACCTGCACGAGATCGAGCGTCTTCGCACGCATCAGGCGATGCGAGTCCGCGAGCTGGCGCCTGCCGGCTTCACGTCCCGTCGTCCAGATCTTGGTCGCGAGGAACGGTAGCTCGGCGGGACGGATCGCGGCCAGGATGTCCCCTACCCGCTCTTCGGACTCGCCGTACATCGGTGAACTGTCGATGAGCCGCCCGCCGGCGGCGAGAAAACTGCGCACCGAAGCGGTTGCGGCTTCGTATTCGCTGCCCGAAGCCGGGACGTCCAGCACCATCCAGGTGCCGAGGCCGAGCGCAGGCAGCGTCTCGCCGGTCCGGGGAATGGGTCGGCGCATCGGATCAGCGGCGGCGAGTGCGACCGATGGACCGGCGGCGAGCACGCCGATCAGCCACAGCGCTTCGCGGCGCGAGATGCGTTCGTTGTCGGGCTGCATGGGCCGGCTCCTCTCGGTGACCGGCGATTGGACTGCCGCCCGGTCACGAAGTGCCTTGCGACCGCCGCTGGAATTCCCGCCCGAGGGCGGCGGCGATCCAGCCGACCACAATCATGCCCACGGCGCAGATGGCCGCGAATCCCGTGAGCGTGACGCCGAGCGCCGTCAGCCCGACATGACCCCAGGCGCCAGCCATGTCGCCGGTCCGCTGCAGCGTCGTGTCGATGAAGTTCTTGGCCTTGTACTTGGTCGCAGGGTCGACGACCGTGAACAGCACTTCGCGGCAGGGCTTTCCGAGCCCGAATTCGCCGGCGCGGCGCACGACCTGGCTCGCCGACAGCAGGAGCAGGAACGGGCTCGCCGCGAGCCACGCGAACGAAACGAAGGCGATCGCGGGCATCGTGACCAGGGCGCGTGTCAGGCCGGCAAACCGGATCAGGTGCGCCACGACGAAGGCCTGGAAGATCCAGGCGAGGCCGTTCACCCAGAGATCCAGGTTGGCGTAGTAGTTGGTGCGCGCGGTCATGTCGGGATAGCTGGCGGCGACGTAATGCTGCAGCTCGAAGTACATGAACGTGCCCGCGATCGTGCCGAAGCCGATGATCGCGAAGATGCCGAGCAGGTACGGCGATCGCGCAACCAGGCGTACGCCATCGAATGCGCCGCCGCCGATCTTCGCGTCCGGGTCGTCTTTCGGCAGCACGAAATGACCGTGGCGCGACTCCGCCCATGCGGCGAGGCCACGGATGCAAGGCAAGGTGCCGAGCAGGAGCAGCAACGAAAGTCCGACGACCGCGTCGACGCCGAGCCAGGGCGCCAGAATCTTCGTCAACAGCGGCCCGAGAATCGCGCCGGCACCGCCGCCGGCGGCGATCGGGCCGAACAGCCGTTTGGCCTCCTCGTCCCGGAACACGTCCGCCATGAAGCTCCAGAAGATGGAGACGACGTACATGTTGAAGACGGACAGCCAGACGTAGAATGCGACCGACAGCGGCCGCGAAGTCGGGTCGATCTTGAACCACAGGTAGAAGACCAGCAGGTTCGACGCGAAGAAGAGATACGCGACCGGCAGCAGTACCTGCTTGCGCACGCGCGAGACGAGTGCGCCGAAGAGCGGCGTCAGCATCAGC
>JANNHT010000209.1:0-21871 GCA_031404555.1 Gammaproteobacteria bacterium | reverse complement strand
GCCTGTTCGATGGTCTGGCGGTCGATGTGCGAGCCGTCGGCGGGTTCCGGGCTGACCGGCAGCGAGAGCGCCTTGGCCGTCACGATCGTGTCCACCGACAGCAGGCAGGCGCGGTGGATCGCATTGCGCAGTTCCCGCACGTTGCCGGGCCAGCTGTAGCGCACCAGCGCGCGCAGCGCATCCTGCGCCAGGCGGAATCCCGGCTCCAGGAAGTGCTGCGCGAGCGGCAGGATGTCGTCCTGGCGCGTTCCGAGCGGCGGCACTTCGAGCTCGATCACGTTCAGCCGATAGAACAGGTCTTCGCGGAAGCGGCCGTCGCGGATCAGCTGCGGCAGGTTCGCGTTCGTCGCCGCGATCACGCGTGCGCGGGTCTTGCGCGTCGTGTTGGAACCAAGGCGCTCGTATTCGCCGGTCTGGAGCACGCGCAGCAGCTTCGACTGGCCGAGCGCGGACAGGTTGCCGAGCTCGTCGAGGAAGATCGTGCCGCCGTCCGCCGCCTCGAAGCGCCCGGTGCGCGCCTTCGCGCCGGTGAACGCGCCGCTCTCGGTGCCGAAGAGTTCGGCTTCCATCAGCGTGTCCGGCAGCGCGCCGAGGTTGACCTTCACGTATGGGCCGTCGCGCACCGTGGAGTTCGCCTGCACGATGTCGGCGATCACTTCCTTGCCGGCGCCGTTCGGGCCGCTGATCAGCACGGGCACGTCCGCGTGCGCGATGCGCGCCGCGGTCGCGGCGAGCGCGTGCATCGCCTCGCTCGCGTACACGAGGCCTTTCAGGTCGAAACGGGTCGCGAGTTCCGCGCGCACGGCCGCGCGCTGGCGGCGGATCGCGCGGTTCTCGGCGCGGGCCGCGTGCAGATCGAGGAGGTTCCTCACCGTCGTCAGCAACCGCGCGTTGTCCCAGGGCTTCGCGACGTAGTCGGAGGCGCCGGCCTTCACGAGCTCGACCGCGGTCTCGAGATGGGTCCAGGCGGTCAGCAGGATCACCGGCAGGTCGGGGTGCTGCGAGCGGATGTGGCGGAAGAGCGTCACGCCCTCCTCGCCGGAAGTCGCCTCGCGCCGGAAATTCATGTCCTGGACGACGAGGTCCACCGGTTCGCGCGCCAGCACGTCGATGCCGGCGGAAGCGGTGTCGGCGCCGATCACCCGCGCGCCGTGCATGGACAGCAGGACGTCGAGCGCCGTGCGCACGGCCTCGCTGTCGTCGATGACGAGTACGGTCCGCTCGCCCAAGCTGTCCTGGAGTCCCTGTTCGTCCTTATCCTTCATGGGTTTGGATGCACGGATTCCCGGAACGGTTGCAGACTCCACGGCAGTCTAGACCGTCCTCGTGGCGACCGCAGGCGATATGGTCGAGGCCCGGCGCGCCGGCTGCAGGGCGGAGAACAGGCCGATCAGCCAGATCGTGAGCACTCCGCCCACCAGGTAATAGAGGTCGAGCCGCGGCAGCTCGTACTTGATCGAGATCCAGTAGCCGATCGCGAGCGCGAAGCCGCAGCCCGCGACGATGCCCGCGGTCGTGATCATCCAGTTCTCGACGAGGAAGTGCCGCACGATGTCCATGCGGCGCGCCCCGACCGCGCGCCGCGTGCCGATCTGGCGAATGCGCGTCGAGACGTTGAAAGTCGCGAGCCCGAAGATGCCGAGCGCGGTGATCGCGAGCAGCGCGCTCGTGACGCTCGAGAGGAAGATCGCCATGTTGCGGTCGTCGAGGTAGGACTGGTGGATGAAGTAGTCGAACGGCCGCACCCAGCGCAGCAGGCGGCCCGGGTTCGAGTCGCCGAGCCTGGCCTCGATGTCACGCATGACAGCATCGCGGCGCCCCGGCTCCGCGCGAACGAGGTAGACCGCATTCGGCCCGTCCTTGATGCGCGGGAACAGCACGACATGGTCGAGCTTGTCCCATCCGACCCAGGCGCCATGCATGTGCTCCATGATGCCGACGATCGTGATCGGCTTGCTGAGGCCGTCATAGAAAGTCTTGCCGAGCGGGTTCGGATCGTTCGGAAACATCTCCTTGGCGAACGCCTGGGTGACGATCGCCTGCGGTGACATCTCGAAGGCTTCCGATGGCGGCTGGATCTCATGCACTTCGAACGGCCGTCCCGCGACCAGCTTGACTCCGAGCGCAGCGATCGCCTGCTCGTCGACGTCGTAGTTGTTGCCCTGCACCGTTTCCTTGGGCGTGACTTCCCCGGGCCTCGGCTGGAAGCCGTTCGAGCTGCCGCCACCCGACAGCGGGATGTTGCTGAACAGGCTCGCGGCCTTGACGTCCGGCAGCTCGCGCAGCGTCGCCAGGTCCTCGCGCCAGCTCGCGTCGTAGTCGTAGTCCTTCGCGAAGCCGGCGCTCGCGACCCAGATCATGTTCGCGGTGTCCATGCCGGTCGGGCGGGCAATCTTTTCCACGCGCTGCTTTACGACGTAGACCGCGTTCACCAGCACGGCGAGGCCGATCGCGATCTGGAAGGCGACGAGGATCGCGCCGGTGCGGTTGCGCCAGAGCGCGGAGGCGATGGGACGGAGGTTCCAGGCAGTCATGTCATTGCGCCTTCAGGTAGGAGGCCGGCGGGATGCGGCCAATGCGCCAGGCCGGGTACAGGCCCGCCGCGATGGTTGCGAAGAATGCCAGCAGCAGCGCCGTTGCGACGCTCGTCATGTCCACGTGCGCGAGCGCCTGCGTACCGCCCGCGTCGGTCGGATCCACGGTGTAGAGCGCGCGCAGGCCCATCAGCATCAATCCGCCGAGGGCGAGGCCGAGCAGTGCACCGATCGAAGAGATCACGCCGACCTCGACGAGGTGCTGGAAGAAAACCTGCCGGCGGCTCGCGCCGAGCGCGCGGCGCACGCCCGTCATCGGGGCGTTGTTCAGGAACTTCGCAAGCAGGAGCCCCACGGTGTTGAGCAGGCAGACCGCGAGGAAGGCGAATGCGAGGCCGACGAGCACGCGGTTGTCGTTGCTGACCACGTTGTTGTCGACCAGCCACTGATCCACCTTCGTCAGGCGGTTGTTGAGCGGCCGCTGGTAGCGCCCGGCCCGCTTCTGCTCCCGCGCGTAGTTGTCCAGGAAGGCCTGAAACTTGCCGCGCGCGGAGTCGTCCGGCAGCTCGACCCACATCTGGATCCAGACGCTCTCGGAGCTGAGAAAATCCTGGTAGGTCTGGATGTCCTCCGGCTTCCAGCCGTTCGTATTGCCCGCGCTCGGCAGCTCGAGCGCGACATTCCAGCCGAACGGGATGTAGACGTCCTCGGGCTCCTCGAGCGAGCCGTTGTTGACGTCGTAGAACGTCGGCAGCGGCATCCAGTTGTCGCGAACGCCGACGATGCGGAACTCGTTGTCATCCCAGCGGATGCGCCTGCCGACGCTGTTCTCGCCGCCGAACAGCCGGTCGTTCATCTTGCGCGACAGGACCATCACGGGCTCTGGGCCGGTGTCCGCCGCATCGGTCCAGGTGCCGCCGTACTGGAACGGCACGTCGAACATCGCGAAGAAGTCCTTCGTCGTCACCCGCGTCACGGTGCGCTCCGGCTTCACCGATGAGCCGTCGACGGAGAGGATGCCGACAGCCTTGTGCATGATCACCTTGTGCTTCGGGATGTCGGACTCGTACACCGCCATCGCGTCGCGATAGGTGAGTTGCTCCGGCGCCAGCTCGGGCTTCTTGTCCCAGTACGGCTGCTGCGGGTCCCAGAAGTCCATGGTCACGGAGAAGAGCACGTCGTTCTTCCACCAGATCGGGTTGCCCGACATCGCGCGGTACATCGTGAGCGTCATGACGCACACGGCGATGCCGAGAGCGACCGCGCCGATCATCAGCGCGGTCAGCCCGGGGTTGCGCTTCAGGTTCCGGAAAGCGAGATCGAGGTAATAACCGAACATGCGTTTCTCCCGCTCAGGCCGGCGACATGGCCACGGTGGCGGATGCAGCCTTCACGATCGCGTCCCCGCGCGTCTCGTACGGCTGGAAATCGGAGATCTGGCCGTCGACGATGTGCACGTTCCGGTGCGCGCGGCGCGCGAGCTCCGGATCGTGCGTCACCATGATGATGGTCGTGCCCATCTCGTTGATCTGTTCGAGCAGGTCCATGACCTGGCGCGCCATCAGCGAGTCCACGTTGCCGGTCGGCTCGTCCGCAAGCAGGAAGCGCGGGTCGCCGGCGAGCGCGCGGGCGATCGCAGCGCGCTGCTGCTGGCCGCCGGAGAGCTGCGAGGGCATGTGGTGCATGCGGGAGGACAGCCCGACGACATCGAGCGCGCTCTTGATGCGCTGCTCGCGGTCCTTCTTGGCGAGCCTGCGATAGCGCAGCGGTACGTCCACGTTGTCGAAGATGTCGAGGTCCGGGATCAGGTTGAAGCTCTGGAAGATGAAGCCGATCTTCTCGTTGCGGAGCTTCGAACGCGCCTCGTCGGAGAGACGGCTGACGTCCTCGCCATCGAGCTTGTAAACGCCCGTGTCGAAGGTCTCGAGCAGGCCCGCGACATTCATGAACGTCGTCTTGCCGGAGCCCGAGGGGCCAGTGACCGCGACGAACTCACCGTCGCCGACCTTGAGCGAGAAGTCGCGGAGCGCGTGCGTCTCGATCAGGTCCGTGCGGTAGATCTTGCTGATGCCTTGCATTTCAAGCATGGAAAGTTTCCTCAGTCGCTGATCAGGATTTCGGGGACGTCGCGGAAATCGTTGAGGCCGCTGATGACGACCTCCTCGCCGGGCTCGAGGCCCTTGATGACTTCAATCTCGCCTACCGAGGCGGCACCCAGTTCGACAGGACGGAGCACCGCGCGGTCGCCGTCCATGACGTACACCTGGCGCGTGCCGCTCGCGATGTCGGAGCTGCGCTCGAACTGGCGTGCCATCGCGCGCTGCTCGATCACGATGCGCACCGAGCCACGCTGGCTCTGGCGTAGCCCCGCGGGCTGGGATTCACTGAACTTCACGCGCCCGACCACCTGGCCCGAGCGCACTTCCGGGGAGATCCCGGTCACGACGCCTGCATGCTGCGCGCCGTCGAGCGAGATCTGCGCTTCCATGCCGGGCTTGATGTCGCGGGCGTAGACGTCGGCGACCTGGAACTCGACCTCGAAGGCGGTCAGGTCCACGACGGTCATGAGCGGAGCATTCTCCGCGACGCTCGCCTTCTCGGCAGCGGCGAGGTTCGCGACCATGCCGTTGACCGGCGCGCGCACCGAGAGTTCTTCCACGCGGCGCTTCAGGTTCGCGACGACGAAGCCCTGGCGATCGCGGTCCTGGCGGCGGGCGCGCAGGTCGAGGTCGAGGCTCGAGCGTTCGAGGTCGGCGGTCTCGCGCGCATGGTCGTAGGCGAGGCGCGCGGACTCGCGCTCGTCCTCGGCGCGGCGCAGGTCGCGCTCGGCGATCGCGCCCTTCTCCCAGGCGGACTGCGCGCGCTGCAGCTCGCGCTCGGCGGCGCGGATCTGCACGTTTGCGAGATCCGTTTCTTCCTGGGTGCGGAGCTTCTGGCGGCGGATCTCGATGCTCTGGCGCTGCAGCGCCGTGTCGAGGCTGTCGAGCGTCGCGCGCTCGCTCTGGAATTGGTTCTCGAGCGTCGGGCTCACGAGGGTCGCCAGCACCTGGCCCTGCTTGACCGTGTCGCCCGCGCGCACCAGGTAGCTGATGTTGCCGGGCGCGACGGCGAAGAGCGTCGGGCTCACGGCCGCGACCACCGTGCCCTGCGCGGACACGTCGCGCACGAACGGGCCCTCGGTGACCGTCGCGATGCGCAGGCGCTCGCGCGGGATCGTGTTTCCGGAGGCGGCCCAGCCGCGGAACAGCGCGATGAAGACGAGGATCAGCACGAGCGCGCCCGCGCCGATGCCGATCTGGATGAGACGCTTGCGGCGGTCCGGCGTCGACTCGACGGCGACATCCGTGGCTTGCGTGCCCCGGATGGTTGAATCGTCCGTCGAGTCGGCGCCTCCGCCGAGCCTCGACAATGGCTTGAGGCTCGTTATCTTCATGGCTTACTCAACATGGCATTGTGTCTATTGCAACCGCCGTGCCAAGCTGCACGACGTTCGTAACTGATTGAATCTGTGGGTTAATTCCGCGCAACGCGCGGGCCGGGAAATGGCCCAAAGTGTCCGCGGACACCGCCCCGGACAGGGCAGCGGACATCAAAGGGGACGCATCCCTTAAAAGGGGACGCATCCCTTTTCAGCGTCGCCCCGCGCAAAGGTCGATCCCTTAGAGAAAAGGGATGCGTCCCCTTTTAAGGGATGCGTCCCCTTTTAAGCGGCGCGCTTCTTGAGGTGCACGAGCAGGATCGAGATCGAGGCCGCGGTGATTCCCGGCAGGCGCGAGGCCTGGCCGATGGTGTCAGGGCGCGTGGACGCGAGGCGCTGGCGCGCTTCGTTCGACAGTCCCGCCACCACCGCGTAATCGATGCTGGCGGGCAGCCGCGTCTCTTCGTTCTTTCGCTGTCGTTCGACTTCCGCCTGCTGGCGCTCGATGTAGCCCGCGTACTTGGCGTTCGCCTCGATGGTGAACGACACTTGCTCGGCAATGCGCGGGTCGGCCTCCGCTGGCGCGCCGCCCGCCTCGATCGCCTCGCGCTTCGCGCGGAAGAAGTCCCAGCGCGCGTCGTCCACGAGCCCGAGCTCACGCGCGGCGGGCGTGAGCCGCAGGTCCGCGTTGTCTTCGCGCAGCAGCAAGCGGTGTTCCGCGCGGCTCGTGAACATGCGATAGGGCTCGATCGCGCCCTGCGTGATCAGGTCGTCCACCAGCACGCCGAGATACGCTTCGTTCCGGCGCGGCGACCACGCAGTGCGGCCGAGTGCCGCCAGCGCCGCGTTGATGCCGGCGAGCAGGCCCTGCGCGGCGGCCTCCTCGTAGCCGGTCGTGCCATTGATCTGGCCCGCGAAATACAGGCCCGCGAGCGGCTTGGTCTCGAGCGTGTCGTGCAGGCCGCGCGGGTCGAAGTAGTCGTACTCGATCGCGTAGCCCGCGCGCGTGATCTCCGCGCGCTCGAAGCCGCGGATGCTCCGCACGAAATCCTGCTGCACGTCGGCCGGCAGGCTGGTCGAGATGCCGTTCGGATAGACGATGTGCGTGTCGAGCCCCTCGGGTTCGACGAAGATCTGGTGCGAGGACTTCGCTGCAAAGCGCACGACCTTGTCCTCGACCGAGGGACAGTAGCGCGGGCCGATGCCCTCGATGATCCCGGTGAACATCGGCGAGCGATCCGCGGCGCCGCGGATGATCTCGTGCGTCCGTTCGTTCGTCGCCGTGATGTGGCAGGCGAGCTGCGCGGGGTGATCCTCGCGCCGGCCGAGGAAGGAGAACACCGGCCGCGGCTCGTCGCCGGGCTGGCGCTGCATCACCGAGTAGTCGAGCGTGCGGCCGTCGAGCCGCGGCGGCGTGCCGGTCTTGAGCCGGCCGACCCCGAACGGCAGTTCGCGCAGGCGCGCCGCGAGCGGATTGGAGGGCGCATCGCCCGCGCGGCCTCCCGCCTCGCTCTCGAGGCCGACGTGCATGCGCCCGCCGAGGAAGGTGCCGACGGTCAGCACGACGGCGCGGGCGGTGAGCGTCTCGCCCGTGAGCGTGACGATGCCGGTGACCCGCCCGCCCTCGACCAAGAGATCGGCCGCCTCGCCTTCCCGCAGCTCGAGTCCCGGCTGCCGCTCCAGGATCGACCGGATCGCACTCTTATATAAGGAGCGGTCGGCCTGGGCGCGGGTCGCGCGCACGGCCGGCCCCTTGCTCGCGTTCAGCGTGCGGAACTGGATGCCGGCCCGGTCGGCCGCGCGCGCCATCGCGCCGCCCATCGCATCGATCTCGCGCACCAGGTGGCCCTTGCCGATGCCGCCGATCGCCGGGTTGCAGCTCATCTGGCCGATGGTCTCGAGGCGCTGCGTCACGAGCAGCGTGCGCGCGCCGATGCGGGCGGCCGCGAGGGCTGCCTCCGTGCCGGCGTGGCCGCCGCCGATGACGATGATGCCGTACTGCTTCATGCCCGGTTCCCGAGGGGGGCGATATGGTACAGCGGCAGCGGCCGCCTGTAATGAATGCCGCCGACGCGAGACTATGGGAGTCATGAGGGACGGAAACCGCGATCGGGAGTTCGAGCGGGTGCTCGGGACCCACGCCGCGGCCCTGTCCCGCCTGGCGGCAAGCTACGAGTCGCGCCCGGCGCTTCGCGAGGAGCTGTTGCAGGACATCGCCTTTGCCGTCTGGCGTGCCTTGCCTTCGTTCCGGCAGGAATCATCGGAGAAGACATTCGTGCTTCGCATCGCCACCAACCGCGCGCTGTCGCATATCGCCTCGCGGCGGGCTGAAAAGGGGACGCAACCCTTTGAAGAGGGGACGCATCCCCTTCCGGGAACCGAAAGGGGATGCGTCCCCTTTGAAAGCGTGGCGGATACGGCGCCGCGGCCGGACGAGCTCGCCGCGCGCCTGCAAAGCGCGGAACGGCTCCAGCGCGCAGTCTTCGCGCTGCCATTGACGCTCCGCCAGGTGCTGGTGCTCGCATTCGAGGGGCTCGACCACGACGAGATCGCGCGCGTGCTCGGGCTCACAACCGGAAACGTCGCGGTGCGCCTCCACCGCGGCAAGGGCCTGCTGAAGCAGGCGCTCGGAGAACCGACATGACCGACCAGGATCTCGATCGCTGGGGCGCCGCCTGGCGCGAGGGCACGCCACCCACCGCTGATCTCGCGCGCATGGCGCGGCGCGAGCGCCGGACGCTGCTGCTCTGGATCGGCTTCGACTGGCTGGTCGGCGCCGCGCTTCTCGTGTTCGCCGTCTGGCTCTGGTTCTCCATCGATACCCCGGTGATGGGTTTCTCCGCGATCGGCATCGCCGTGCTCACGCTCGTCGTGCTCGCATTCACGATCGTCAACTGGCGCGGCATGCTCGCCGGCAGCCGCGCATCGGCGGCCGACTTCCTTGCGCTCGCGCTCAGGCGCAGCCATGCGCGCCTGCGCTACATCCGCTTCGGCTGGATCGTGCTGGTCGGGGACCTGGTCGTGATCGCCGGCGCCTTCTACCTCGAGTTTCGCGATGGAGGGATGGAGCGCCTGCCGCGTATGCTGTTGTCCGCTGCGGTCGCAACCGGCGCTGCCGCGGTTATCCTCGGCTGGTGGGGCCGGCGCGAGCGCCGCCGCGCGGAGCGCCTCGCCGCGATGCAGCAGGCGCTCGCTTCCGATCCGGAGAAGAATCATGGGTGACCGTTCGCATTCCCGCGTCGAGCTGCTGGCCGCTTTCCTGCTGGGCGCACTGCTCTGCCCCGGGTTCCTCGAAGCGAAGCCGGTACTCAAACCCTGCCGCATCAGCGACAGCGACGGGCTCGTGTCGGTCGCCGCGCGCTGCGGCAAGCTCGCGGTCGCGGAAGACCCGGACGACCCGAAGGGCCCGCAGATCGAGCTTGCGATCGCCGTCGTGCCCGCGATCGCGACCCGGGCGAAACCCGATCCGCTATTCCTGCTCGCGGGCGGACCCGGCCAAGGCGCGATCGAGGGTTACGCGCCGATCCTCGGCGCCTATGCCGGCATCCGGCGCGAGCGCGACCTCGTGCTCGTGGACCAGCGCGGCACCGGTGGCTCGAACCGCCTCGACTGCGCGATGCCGGACGACGCACTCGAATCCGGCGACATCTCGCCGGCGCAGCTGCGCGCCCTCGCGGTGGATTGCCTGACGGCGCTGTCGGGACGGCCGCAGTTCTACACGACCAGCATCGCCGTGCGCGATCTCGACGCGGTGCGCGCCGCGCTCGGCTACGAGACGATCAATGTCGTCGGCGGTTCCTACGGCACGCGGGTCGCGCAACACTATGCGCGCCGCTTCCCGGAGCGCACGCGCGCGATCGTGCTCGATGCCGTCGTGCCGCCGACGCTCGCGCTCGTGCCGCAGATCGCGATCGAATCGCAGCGTGCACTCGAGGGCGTATTCGCGCGCTGCGCGGCGGATCCGGACTGCAACAGCCGCTTCCCGGACCTCGCCGCCCAGTTCGCGAAGGTCGATGGGCAGCTGCGCCGCGCGCCCGTCACGGTTTCGATGCCGGATCCGGTCACCGGAGAGTTCCGGGCCGTGAAGGTGACGCGCGGCCACCTGATGACCATGGCGCGCATGCTGACGTACGCCGCGCGCAGCGCGTCGATCCTGCCGCTCGTGCTGCACGAGGCCGCGACCAACGGCAACTACCTGCCGCTCGCGGCCCAGGCCGAGATGCTGGGCGAGGATCTCGAGGACATGATCGCGATGGGCATGCACCACTCGGTCGTCTGCGCGGAGGACGCGCCGCGCTTCGAGGGCGCGGCCTCCCGCGCGGAACTCGAGCGGAGCTATCTCGGCGCGCTGATGCTGGACGGCATGCGCGCGATCTGCGAGGTCTGGCCGAAAGGCCTGGTGGACGCCGATTTCGCCGAACCGATGTCATCCTCGGTGCCCGCACTCCTGCTCTCCGGTGAATTCGATCCGGCGACGCCCGCGGCCTACGGCGCGACGGCCGCCGCCGGATTCACGAACGCGCTGCACGTCGTCGTGCCGGGCCAGGGCCACGGCCAGTCGCGGCTCCCCTGCATCCAGCGCCTCGTCCGCCGCTTCATCGAGAGCGGCTCCGCCGCCGGACTCGACACCGCCTGTGTGGAACAGATCCGGCCCGCGCCCTTCTTCCTGTCGTTCAGCGGGACCGCGCCATGATCCGCGTCGAGGGGCTGACGCGTAGCTTCGGCGCCGTTCGCGCGATCGATGGCGTCGGCTTCGAGGCGCGGGACGGCCGCATCACGGGACTCCTCGGCCCGAACGGCGCCGGCAAATCCACGACGCTTCGCGTGCTCTACACGGTGCTCGCGCCCGATGCCGGCACCGCGACGATCGACGGGCAGGACGTCACGCGCGATCCGCTCGGGACGCGGCGCACGATCGGCGTGCTGCCGCATGCCGCGGGCATCTATCCGCATCTCACCGCGCGGGAGAACATCGCCTACTTCGGCGAACTGCACGGCATCGCACCCGCCGCGCTGAAAGCCCGCGTCGACGAGCTGCTGGTCGAGCTAGACATGACGGCCATCGCCGACCGCCGCGCCAAGGGTTTCTCCCAGGGCGAGCGCATCAAAGTCGCGCTCGCGCGCGCGCTGGTGCACTCACCGAAGCACCTGCTGCTCGACGAGCCCACGAACGGCCTCGACGTGATCGCGACGCGGGCGCTGCGCGCGCTCATCCGCAAGCTCCGCGCCGCCGGCCACTGCGTGCTCTTCTCGAGCCACGTGATGCAGGAGGTTGCGGCGCTCTGCGACGACATCGTGATTGTCGACCGCGGCCGCGTGGTCGCCGCGGGCACGCCCGACAGCCTGCGTGCGCAGTTCGGGTCGGCAACGCTGGAAGACGCCTTCGTCAGCGCGATCGGCGACACGCGGGGGCTCGAATGAACGCAATCCTCACCGTCGCCCGCAAGGAAGTCCGCGAGACGCTGCGCGACCGCCGGACACTGATCACGAGCCTCGTGCTCGGGCCGATCTTCGCGCCGCTCTTCTTCATCCTGATCCTGAAGCTCGCGCTGTCCCGCTCCGTCGCCTCCCAGGATGAGCTTACGCCGGTCACGGTCGCCAATGCGGGCTCGGCGCCGCATCTCGTGCAGCAGCTGCGCGAGTCCGGCCTCGCCGTGACGGAGCGGGAGGGTGATGAGGCCGACATCCGCCGCTGGATCACGGAGGAAGAAGGGCTCGTCGTCCTGCGCGTGCCGCCGAACTTCGGCGAGCGCTTCACCGGCGGACGCCCCGCGGCCGTCGAGCTCTACTCCGACGGCTCGAGCTCGCGCGCTGAGCGCCATTCGTTCCGCGTTCAAGACGCGATCGCGGCTTATTCGGGAACGATCGCGGCGCTCCGGCTGCAGGCACGCGGCATCTCGCCCGCGATCGCGCAGCCGATCGTCGTCAGCGGCATCGACGTCTCGACCCCGTCCGCCCGCGCGACGCTGCTGCTCGGCATGCTGAGCTACGTGATCCTGCTGATCACTCTCCTCGGTGGCCTGCACCTCGCGATCGACGCGACCGCGGGCGAACGCGAGCGCGGCTCGCTGGAATCACTGCTGACCGTGCCCGTGGCCCGCACCCACCTCATCTACGGCAAGATCGCAGCCGCCGCCTCCATGATGGTTGTCGCACTCGCGCTGGTAACGGTCTCGATCGCGGCGACGCTCGACTACGTGCCGCTCGAGACCTTCGGCATGAGCGCAAACTTCGGGCCGGGCGTCGCCTGGCGCGTGTTCCTGGCGGTGCTGCCGTTCGCGCTGGTCGGCGCAGCGCTGCTGACCGTCGTCGCCTCGTTCACCAAAACCTACAAGGAAGCGCAATCCTGGCTCGGCGTCGCGATGCTCGTGCCGACCGTCCCGATCGCGATCGCGGGCGTGCTCGCGGTGCAGCCCTCCGCCGTGCTGATGCTGGTGCCGTCGCTGTCGCAGCACCTCGTGATCCAGGGGCTGATGCGCGGTGATCCGCTGCCGACGGGCTGGCTCCTGCTCTCGATCGCGAGCAGCCTCGCGCTCGGCGTCGCGCTCGCCTGGCTCGCCGGGCAGCTGTATCGACGCGAGGCAATCCTCGGCTGATAATCAGGAACCCGCGGCCCGCGCCAGCGTCGAAACGACCATGAGACTGAGACACATCGCCCTGTTCGCCATCGCGCTCGCGGCCGCAGCACCCGCGCTTGCGCAGCTCACGACCGTGCCGATGAAAGGCCTCGGCAACGAGTGGGTCAAGGAGCTGGAACTCAAGGGGCGCATGGACTGGGAGTGGCTCGAGACCTACCCCGAGCAGGTGTACTTCGCGACGCGCCACGACGCGGAGAAGAACGGCGACATCGTCACGATGTGGCTGCGTATCGAGTACAAACACCCGCAGAATCCGCTCGCGCACAAGAGCGCCGTGAGCCGCGACGACTGGGACTGCGCCAAGCGCCAGCGCTCGACGCGCGGCCTCTTCTTCTACAAGTGGAACAATCTCGAGGACGAGTCGCCGGAGCGCTCGACCAATCTCCTGCGCTACTGGGAGAAGGTGGACGCGGGCACGATCGGCGAAACGCTGCTCAACTTTGCGTGCAGCATCAACCCCGCCCAGATGCTCATCGAGCCGGAACCCCCCGCCAAGCCATAGGTCATACCCGTACCTCTTGGCTGGTTCGGGGTGACATATGCTGCGTCTCTTCACACTGCTCGGATTGCTGTGCTTCGCGGGGCTGTCGCAAGCCGCCGACAACGGCTTCTATCTCGGCGTCGGCGCCGTGGACAGCGAATACAACCTGGACAATCCCGGCGACGCGGAGCCGTTCGACGATTCGGACAACGGCTTCAAGGTGATCGTCGGCTTCCGGCCGCTCGAGCACTTCGGCGTCGAGGCGAACTACATCGACCACGGTGACGCCGTCGTTCCCGCAGGCATCGCCTGCCTCGAGTTCTTCACCGATCCCTGCCCCGCGGCGACCAACCTCAGCGCGACCACCACGTCGGTGTTTGCGGTCGGCTACCTGCCGCTGCCGGTGATCGACCTGTTCGCGAAGGTC
The DNA here is from genome assembly GCA_031404555.1 of Gammaproteobacteria bacterium. Taxonomy (GTDB): domain Bacteria; phylum Pseudomonadota; class Gammaproteobacteria; order Steroidobacterales; family Steroidobacteraceae; genus SCUD01. The sequence continues at coordinate 8,373 of JANNHT010000209.1, read as the reverse complement.
GGCGCGACCTCGTGGCAGTTCGAAGGCAGCTCGCCGGGATTCCCGGGCTTCGACATCGACGATGACGACGTCGAGTTCGCCTACGGCGTGGGCATCCAGGCGCGCTTCGGCAGCCTCGGCGTGCGGGCCGAGTACGAGCGCTTCCCGATCATCGAGGACGAGGAACTCGGGACGATCTCCGTGTCGTTCACCTACACGTTCCTCTGAGGATCAGGCCCATTCGGTCAGGCCTTCGCGCTCGTAAAGGGCCTTGAACGACGGGCGGGACTTCATGCGGGCGACGTAGTCCGCGATCGCGGGCCACTCGGTCGCGGGCTTTGGCATGTTGCGCGACCAGCGCATCAGCATGGCCGCGAGAAAATCGGCGGCGCTGACGCGGTCGCCGACGAGATACGGCCCGCCGCCCGCGATCTGCGCCTCCACGCGGTTCCAGCCGGACTCGATGCGTCCGCGCGCCGTGGACTTCACCGCATCCGTCGAGGATTCGCCCACCTGGTGGTGCGGATAAAACCAGTCGCGGAACGCGGACTGGATGGTGTTCGACAGGTGGAACATCCAGACTGTGTAGGCGCTGCGCTGCGGGCTACCGAGCGGCGGCGCGAGCCCGGCCTGCGGATGCCGCTCCGCGAGCAGCATCAGGAGCGCGGCGCTTTCATACAGCGCCTGACCGTCCACGACCAGCGTCGGCACCAGGCCGTTCGGGTTCATCTTCAGGTACTCGGGCTTGCGGTGGTCGCCGGCCTCGAGATCCATTTTCCTTAATTCGTGCGGCTCGCCGAGTTCGATCAGCATCCAGTGCACGCAGAGGCTTGCTGCGCCCGGCGACCAGTAGAGGGTGTACATGGAATCGAATCCTCCCTATCGTGTCCGCATGGTGACAGGAACCTGCCTCTGCGGCGCCGTCCGGTACGAAGTCGCCGGTCCGTTCGACATGATGGCGCATTGTCATTGTTCGATGTGCCGAAAGCACCACGGGTCGATGTTCTCGACCTTCGTGTCGGCACCGCTCGCCGGCTTCCGTTTTGCCGCGGGCGAGGACGGGATCCGCACGTTCCAGTCCTCGGAACACGGGCGCCGCCTGTTCTGCGGCCGCTGCGGATCGGTCACGCCGATGATCCTGAAGGAAATGAGCCTGGTGCTGCTGCCGGCCGGCAACCTCCAGGGCGACCCCGGCGTCCGGCCGAAGATGCACATGTTCGCGGCCTCGCGCGCGTCCTGGTTCCCAATCACGGATACCCTGCCGCAGCACGCCGGCTACCCGCCGGAGTTCGGCGGCGGCGCCGGCCTTGACCGCCCGTCACCCGCGGTCAAGCTCGGCAGCTCCCAGGGCAGCTGCCTCTGCAATGCGGTCGCCTGGGAATTCTCCGGCGCCCCCGAGCGCGTGCAGAACTGCCACTGCTCGCGCTGCCGGCGCGCGCGCAGCGCCGCCCACGCGACCAATGCCTTCTTCCAGGCTGAGCAGATCACCTGGCTGCGCGGTCGGGGCGACATCGAAAGCTACTCGATGAAGACCGCGAAATATTTCGGCCAGGATTTCTGCCGCCACTGCGGCAGCCCCGTGCCGCGGGTCGTGGCCGCGACGGGCCGCGTGGTCGTGCCCTGCGGCAGCCTCGACACCGCGCCCGGCAGCCAACCGCTCGGCCACATCTTCGCAACCAGCAAGGCCGAGTGGTTCGAGATCACCGACGGCCTGCCGCAGTGGGAGGCTTACCCTGCGCGGAGCTAGCGCGATCGCGCTCGCCGCGCTGCTCGCGGGCTGCGGCCCCCGCAGCACGCCGGAGGACGAGATCCGCATCCTCGTCAACGCCGCGGAGTCCGCGGCCGAGGACCGCGATGCGGCGGCGCTTCGCGCGCTGGTCGCCGACGACTATGAAGATCCGCGCGGGTACACGGCCGAGGACCTCCGCACCTTCCTCCACGGCTGGCTGATCGCGCACCCGTCCGTGCACCTCGTCACGCGCATCGAATCGATCAAGCTGGAAGGCAAGGAACTCGCGGACGTCGCGGTGACGGTCGGCATGCTCGGGCGGGAGGCGGCGCCCGACGCCGGATTCGATCTCGCCGGCGACATCTGGCGGCTCGAGCTTCGGCTCGCGCGCGAGGACAACGGGGACTGGCGCGTGATCCGTGCCGAGGAACAGGACGGCGACTAGCGCGCGTCCTCTTCCTCGAGCGCATTCCAGCGCTCGCGGAAATCTCGGATCGCCTCGTCGCGGACCCCCGCGTGGCGGCGCGACAGCAGCAGCGACGACGGCGGGCAGACGCGCGCGCGGATCACGCCGAGATCGGCGGCCGCATCGAACAGGCTGGGATACCAGCGCTCCCATTCCGGATAGATCGCCGCGACGGTGTCACGCAGGCTCATCGGTCGCCGCATCCGTGGCGGGCGCCGCGGGTGGCGGCGCGTTGGCGTTCCAGATGTCGCGGTGGATCAGCCAGTTGCCGCCCACCTTCTTCCAGAGCTCGACGAACTTGCCGTTCGTCGGCAGTCCCGCGCCCGGTCCCTCGATGCGGAAGCTGCCCTGGCGCCAGGCGTGGTCGCCGAAGACCAGCGTTTCGACGGTCGCGAGTTCGACTGCGGGCGCACCTTCGGGATTGGTGCGCGCGAAGAACTCCTGGATCGCGGCGCGGCCCGCGACCGGCTCCTGGTCCGGCGGCAGCAGCACCGCGTCCTCCGTATAGAAGGAGGCGACGCCCGCGGCATCGTGCGCGGCGAAGCGTTCGGCCCATGCATCCACGGCCGCCTGCGGGAAGGCCTCCGGCGCAGGACTGCCCGCGCAGGCCGAGGCCAGCAGCGCGAGCGCGGCGATGAAGGGGGCGTGAATGCGGCCGTTCATGGGCCGATCATACGCCCGCCTCCGAGGCGGAGATCAAGCGGGTCAGCGGCGGCGAGCGAGCGTCAGGCCGTCGGCGATCGGCAGCAGGGACAGGTCGATGCGCGAATCCACGAAAAGGCGCTCATTGAACGCCCGGAGCGCCAGGGTCTCGGCATCACGGTTCGCCGGATCGGCGACCGCCCCGCCCCAGAGGGTGTTGTCCACGGCGATCAGGCCGCCGGGCCGAACGAGCTGCATCAGCCGCTCGTAGTAGGACAGGTAGCCGGTCTTGTCGGCGTCGATGAAGGCAAAGTCATACTGGTCCGCCTCGCCCGCGGCGAGCCGCGCGTCGAGCGTCTCTGCGGCCGGCGCCAGCACCAGCTCGATCTTCGACGCAACGCCCGCGGCCTGCCAGTGGCGGCGCGCGATCGCGGTGAATTCCTCGCTGACGTCGCAGGCGAGGAGCTTGCCGTCGGCCGGCAGCGCGAGCGCGACCGCCAGGCTCGAATAGCCGGTGAAGACGCCGATCTCGATCGCGCGGCGCGCGCCCGAGAGCTTCACGAGGAGCTGCATGAACTGCCCCTGCTCGGGCGCGATCTGCATGTTGACCTTCGGGTGGGCCGCGGTCTCGGCGCGAAGCTTCGTGAGCGATTCGGGCTCACGCAGTGAATGGCGGAGCAGGTAGCCGTACAGGCGCTCGTCGAGCGGCAGCGTTCGGTTCGACATCAGTAGCCGCGTTTCACGTCCACTTCGGAAAGCAGCCTGTCGCCCGCGACGTAGCGGCGGAGGTTCTCGCGCGCCAGCAGCCAGCGGGCGACTTCGTTGCCCTCGAGGCCGGCGGCGACATGCGGCGTGATGATCACGTTCGGCGCGTGCCAGAGCGCGTGGTCGGCCGGCAGCGGCTCGGGATCGGTGACGTCGAGGCCCGCGCCGCCGATGCGCCCGTCCTTCAGCGCATCGACAAGATCCGCGGTCACGACGGTTCCGCCGCGGCCGACATTGATGAAAAGCGCACCGCGCTTCGTGGCATCGAAGACCTCGCGGTCGAAGAGGCCCTTGGTCTCCGGCGTGAGCGGCAGTGTATTGACGATGACGTCCGCGCGGGCGACGAATGGCAGCAGCTTGTCGGGCAGGCCGACCTCGGCGACGTACTCCGGTCCCTGGGTGCCGGAGTTGCGGATCGCGATCACGGTCATGCCGAGCGCGTGCGCGCGCTTCGCCGTTTCGACGCCGATGCCGCCGAGGCCGACGACCAGCATCGTGCGGCCTTTCACTTCCCACAGCCGGCTCTCGGGAACGGCCTCGTCGGCCCAGGTGCCGCTCGCCTGCGCCGGCACGTAGCTCGCGAGGCCGCGCGTGAGGCCGAACATGAACGCGAGCACGTGCTCGGACATGACGGAGCCGGCCACTTTCTGCATGTTCGTCAGCACGATGCCGCCATCCGCGATGGCCGGGATCGCGACGCAGCGTTCGACGCCGGCGTACATGCGCTGCACCCAGCGCAGGCGCGGCCCGGCCTGGATCACGTCGGCGACGCACTCCCCTATCAGCGCATCCGCATCCTGCACCTCGCGCGCGGCTTCCGCGCGGTCGGCGGGGGCGACGAGCGTGACGCCGGGCGCCGCTTCCTGCATCCACGCGATGCGCGCGGCGTCGGCGCCCATCACCACGACCTTCCGCGGCCTGGCCCAGCCCGGGCGGTCGCGGAGCGCGGTCTTCGACTCCTGCAGGCCGAGTTCGGCAATCAGTTTCGCGGTGGCGTCCGCGTCGTCGGCGATAGCCGGGAGGCTGGCGAGCAGCAGGGCGGCGGCGGCGCATATCAGCGGGTGGAGCGGGTTTTTCATGCGGTAACGATACCGCAGGCGCGCGTGTAATGCGCCCTCCGAAAGGGGGCCGGGGACCATGACTTCAGGTCACAGACAGCTTGGACTTGAAAAGACCAGCACATCCTGATGCACGGTTGGGCGCTGGATGTTGGCAACGGCGCTACGGGATTCTGCTATGGAGATTCAGTGCGGATGCCGATGGTGTGAGTCTGGATAGTGCTCGTGAGAATGCGTGACGGGCTCATGTCGGTGCGGGTGGGTGTGCCGCGTGCCGCAAGGGACTGGTGGGTTGTGCGCGTGCTGGTGATGCGGGTCATCGTCGTGGACATGCTCATGTTCATGCTCGAGCGCCTCATGTGCATGGTCATGCTCGTGCCGCTCGGTCAGGTGCAGCCACACGCCGAGCGCCATTAACCCGCCGCCGACAAGCAGCCCGGGTGTCAACGCGTCGCCGAGGAGCAGTGCCAGAGACGCGCCGATGAAAGGCGCGACGGAGAAATAAGCGCCGGTGCGTGCCGTGCCGAGCTGCCGCAGCGCCAACACAAAGAGCGCGAGGCTGACGCCATCGGCCGCAAGACCGAGCATCAAGGCGCCGACCGCATCGGGAAGCGTCGGCAGCCGCGCGCCCATCAAGATGGCGATCACGAAGTTCACGGATCCGGCAGTCAAGCCTTTGATGGAAGCGATCCAGGTGGCATCGGTGAGCGCAACCTTGCGCGTGAAATTGTTGTCGATGCCCCAAGCGAGGCAGGCGCCGAGCACGGCGAGCGCCGGCCAGACGCCCTCGAAGTGAGCTTCGCCTGGCCAGGCGAGAATTGCGCCGCCTGCGAGGACGGCCCCCATGCCGAGTGCAATGCGGCGATCGAAATTCTCGCGGAATACGAACCAGGCGAGCAGCGCCGTGAATGCGCCCTCCGCAGTCAGCAGCAGCGATGCGCTAGAGGCGGCCATTCCGGTCAGGCCGAACAGCAGCAGCAGCGGGGCCACGATGCCGCCGGTGAGGATTGCGCCGGTAAACCACAAGACCTGGGATCGCGTCAGTCGCACATGAACGGCACGAACCGTGTGGCGATAGAGGGTCAGGCCGATGCCGGAGCCGAGGTACAACAGACCCGCGAGCAGCCAAGGATCGATGCTTTGCAGCAAGCGCTTGGCGAGCGGCGTGGCCGCGCCAAACAGCAGCGCCGCGCCAAGTGCGGCAAGCACGCCGGGATGCCGCAGACGCGTCAACCACAACATGCCTGGTTCCAATGCGGCCTGTGCACAGTTACACAAGAATAGCGCCGTTTATGGCAGACTTGTTTCATGATGTCCTCGTCTGCCCGTTTCCGCCGGCTCATGACGGTCGCGCTTGCCGTCATGGTCATTACGACGGGCGTGCCATGGACTCAGGTTCATGCGCACGAAAGCGTGGGAGAGCCGCAGGACGCACCTCTTGCGCACGAAGACCAGTCGCACGACAGGAATTCGCAGGATGGCGGATTGCACGTGCATGACCTCAGCCTGTTCGGCGAAAGCCCCGTGACACCTGCTCCAGCTCTGCAATTGCCGCGTCCCGGGCGCGCCGAAGACCAATTTGCCGAACCTTCCTTGCAACCGCCGCAGGCGGAACACCCCCCGCTCCTTCGACCTCCCGCTCGCACCTAAAACAAGCACTCGTTGAATGACCGGGACCGGCCCGTTGCACCGGTCCGTCCCGCGCTTGTTGTTGCTGGAGGTTCTATGCCGATCTGTTTGGCCATCGGCCGCTGCACTCTGTGTGCGGCGGCAATATTCGCCGGATTTTTCGCGCCCTGCGCGCAGGGCGGGCCCGCGCCCCTCACTCTCGAGCAGGCGCTCGAGCGCGCGATTGCCGAGAATCCGGCGCTGCGCGGCAGCGAGTATCTACTTCAGGCGTCGCGGGCTCGCGAGTCCAGTGCCGCGCAGTCACCGCCATTCGCAGTCGCGGCAGAGTTCGAGGATTTTGCGGGCAACGGCTCGCTGACCGGCGTAGACGCGCTGCAGACGACGTTGCGCCTGAGCGGCGTACTCGAACTGGGCAGCCGCCGCGAGGCACGCATGTCGCTTGCCGCTTCCGAAACCGATGCCGCGGCCATCGAGCAGCGTGCGCAGCGCCTCGACGTCCTGGCCGAGGTCGCCGCGCGCTTCACCGAGGTGGCGGCCTGGCAGGAAGAACTTCAGGTCACCGAGGAAGCAGCCCGACTCGCGGCGGAGACCGTCGAACGGGTGCGAGAGCGAATTCGAATCGGCGCGGCCCCGGACTACGAACTCTGGCGTGCAGAAATCGAGATCGCCCGTGCGGGAATTGCGCGCAGACAGGTCGAGCAGAAGCTTTCAACCGCCCGCCATCGACTTGCCGCTTCCTGGGGTGCGATGGAGCCGGGTTTCGAACGGGTTTCCGCAGATCTCTTTTCCCTGCCGGGAACAAAGAATCTGGAGCAGCTCACGTCCGAACTCGACGGCACCCCAGCCGTCCAGCGGATGCTGTCGCGCGAGCGCCTTGCGGCCGCGCAGCTTCGGCTCGCTGAAAGCTCGGCAAGCCCGGAGCTAAGCTGGTCGGGAGGACTGCGCCAATACCAAGCGCAAGACGAAACCGCGCTGGTGGCGTCGGTGTCGATCCCGTTCGGCTCCCGGCGGCGAGCGCAACCGGCAATCCGGGAGGCTGAGGCACTACGCGCGAAGACCGCGCTCGATACCGAGTCCGAGCGCATCGCGGCCTTCTCGACGCTGCACGCGCTCTACCAAGCGCTCCTGACTGCACGCGTGGAAGTAGAGGGCCTGCGTAGCGAGGTGCAGCCCAAGGCCGAGAGCGTCCTGCGCTCGACCGACCAAGCGTTCCGGCAGGGACGCGTGAGCTTCCTCGAGCTTGCGATTGCACAGCAGCAACTCCTCGATGTGCGCAGCGGATCCGTGGATGCGGCGGCGAGGTACCACGGCCTGCTAATCGAAATCGAACGCCTGACTGGTACGGCGATGATAGAGGTGGACGCCATGAGCGGAGAGAGCCCATGAAGATGATTACACACGCATTGCGGACGATCGCGACTGTGCTGCTGGTGCTGTTGGCGGGATGCGGATCGCGCGAGAACGCGGAAGCCGGACATGAGACGGCGGTCGCCGAGGATTTCGAGCGGGGTCCGCATCGTGGCCGGATGTTGAGGGACGGCGCCTTCGCCCTCGAGCTCACGATCTTCGAGGAGGGGGTGCCGCCGGAGTACCGCGTCTATGCCTACGAGGACGACAAGCCATTGCCGCCGCAGGGCATCGAGCTTCGTGTCGAGCTTGTGCGCCTTGGCGGCCGCACGGACCGCTTTGCATTTCGCCCTGAGGCCGATTTCCTGCGCGGCGACGGTGTGGTGGCCGAGCCGCATTCGTTTGACGTCAAGGTGACCGCGACTCGCGGCGGCAAAGCATCGACCTGGAGCTTTCCGAATTACGAAGGCCGTGTGCAAATCCTGGCGGGGGCAGCCAAGGCGGCCGGCATCGAGGTCGAAAGTGCGGGCCCAGCGCCGATACGCGAGCAGCTCTCTCTGACCGGCGTGATTCAGCCGAATCCCGCGCGGATCGCGCGCGTGCGCGCGCGCTTCCCGGGCATCGTCCAGCAACTGCGCAAGGCGCAGGGCGACGCCGTAGGCAAGGGCGAGGTCATTGCGCGAGTACAGAGCAACGAAAGCCTGCAGAACTACGAGGTGAAATCCCCGATCCGGGGCACGGTGCTGGCGCGCAGCGCC
>JANNHT010000208.1:0-3720 GCA_031404555.1 Gammaproteobacteria bacterium | reverse complement strand
CGCATCCCTTTTCGCGATCGGCAGTGCAGAAGCGCGGGTGCCTTGGAAAAGGGATGCGACCCCTTTGTAAAAGGGATGCGTCCCCTTTTACATCCCCTCTCACCAGAACGGCCACCAGTCGCGGCGTGTGCTGCGTTCCGGGCGGCCGCCCGGATAATTCTGCGCATACACCTGTTGTGAGCGTTCGGCGAGGTCCGTCATGCCGAGGCCCTGGTAGGCGGTGATCATGATGTCCAGCGCGTCCTGCACCGCGGGCGCGCCGTCATAATTCTCGACCGTGTACCGCGCGCGCGCGATCGCGGCGACCCAGGCCTCGCGGCGCAGGTAGTAATCGGCGACGTGCACCTCGTATTCGGCGAGGCGGTTGCGCAGGAACACCATGCGCTGACGTGCGTCGTGCGCGTACTCGCTCTGCGGATAGCGCTCGATCAGCGTCTGGAAGGCCTGGAACGAGCGGCGCGCATCCGACGGCGGGCGCTCCGTGAGCTCGGTATTGAACCAGCGTTCGAGGAAGTTCGGCGAGCGCTCAAAGTACACCAGGCCTTTCACATACATCGCGTAGTCGACGCGCGCATGCGTCGGGTTCTCGCGGATGAACTGGTCGGCGGCATCCACCGCGGACTCGGCTTCCTTCGCGCGGTAGTACGAATAGATGATGTCGAGCCGCGCCTGGCGGGCGAGCTCCGAGAACGGATAGCGCGCTTCGAGCGCCTCGTAGTAGCGCACGGCGCCGCGGAAGTCGCCGGACATCATCGCGGTGTGGGCGCGCTCGTAGAGCGTCTCGGCCAGGTACTCTTCCGCCACCCGGTCACGGAAGGTATTGCAGGCGCCGAGCGCAAGCATGCAGCACGAAATCGCGATGGCTCGCGCCACCCAGTTTTTCCGGTGCAAAGGACTGGACCCCGACTGTTGAACCGACGCAGTATACCGGCAAAGACCCCTTCCGAGCCCCATGAGTTCCCAGAGACACCAGCACGAACTGCGGCTGCCGCCCGAAGCCGCAGGCCGGCGGCTCGACCAGGCATTGGCCGACGCCCTGCCGGAGTACTCGCGCTCGCGGCTGAAGCGTTTCATCGATGCGGGGCAGCTCACCGTGGACGGCGGCGTCCCGCGCGCGCGCGACATCGTTGCGGGCGGCGAGCGGATCGCCCTCGATGCGCCCATCGAGGATGCGGTCGCACCGCACGCGCAAGCCATCGCGCTGTCGATCGTTTACGAGGATGACGACGTGATCGTCGTGGACAAGCCGGCCGGGCTCGTCGTTCACCCGGGCGCCGGCAAGCCGGACGGCACGCTCCAGAACGCGCTGCTCGCGCATGATCCGCGGCTCTCCAAGCTGCCGCGCGCCGGCATCGTGCACCGGCTCGACAAGGACACGACCGGCGTCCTGATCGTGGCGCGAAACGAACCCGCGCGAGTAAAGCTCACGGATGCGCTCGCCGAGCGCGCGATCGAGCGCGAGTACCAGGCGATCGCGGTCGGCGTCATGACCTCGGGCGGCAAGGTCGATGCGCCGATCGACCGCCATCCCGTCGATCGCGTCAGGATGGCCGTGCGCACCGGCGGCCGCGATGCCGTCACGCACTACCGCGTGATCGAGCGCTATCGCCGCCACACCTGGGTTCGCGTGCAGCTCGAGACCGGCCGCACGCACCAGATCCGGCTGCACCTCTCGCACGCGGGCTATCCGCTGGTCGGCGACCAGGTCTACGGACGGCGGCTCGTGATCCCGAAAGGCGCTACGCCGATGCTTGCCAATGCGCTTCGCGATTTCCGCCGCCAGGCGCTGCACGCGGCGAAACTCACGTTCCCGCATCCCGCCGATGGCCGGAGCGTCGAAGTCACCGCGCCGGTGCCGGCGGATTTCCAGGCGCTCATTGCGGCGCTCCGCCGCGATCGCGACGCGGCGAAAGCCTGATGTCTTCGTTCGAGTTCCTGGAGCCGGAATGGCCGGTGCCCGCGAACGTGCGCGCGGTCATGACGACGCGCGCGGGCGGCGCGAGCGCCGGCCCCTACGCGAGCTTCAATCTCGCCGCTCACGTCGGGGACGAGCCGGCTGCGGTTGCCGGGAACCGGCTGCTGCTGCGTGAAGCGCTCGAATTGCCCGCGGAACCGGAATGGCTCGCGCAGGTGCACGGCGCCGAAGTTGCCGTCATCCACGGCCGGATGCCCGCCGAGGCGGATGCCTCCGTGGCGTTCGCACCCGGTGCGGTTGCCGCCGTGATGGTCGCGGACTGCCTGCCGGTATTCCTCGCAAGCCGGGACGGCGATCGCATCGGGCTCGCGCACGCGGGTTGGCGCGGGCTCGCCGCCGGCGTGATCGAGGCGACGATCGAAGCGCTTGATGTCGATCCGGCGCGGCTCGTCGCGTGGCTCGGGCCCTGCATCGGACCGGGCGCATTCGAGGTCGGCGCGGAGGTGCGCGCGGCATTCACGGCGGCGGATCCGGCATCCGCGGCTGACTTTCGTGGCGGTCGCGTGGGCCACTGGTTCGCCGACCTGCCGGCACTCGCACGCCGCGGACTCGCGCGCGCCGGCGTCACCGACGTGCACGGCGGCACGCACTGCACGGTGTCGGAGCCCGCGCGCTTCTTTTCCTATCGCCGTGACGGTCGGACCGGGCGCATGGCGGCGCTCCTCTGGCTGGCGTAACGTGGTGTAGGCTGTCCGGATGCCGACCCTCGCCACCATCCTGCTGTTCACGGCTGGCAGCGGCGCGCTTTCCGCGCTGATCGCCGGTGGCTTCCTGCTGCTGCCGGCGGCACGCAGAAATGCGCTGCTGCCGCATCTGGTCAGCTTTGCGACCGGTGCGTTGCTGGGCGCTGCGCTCCTCGCGCTCCTGCCGCATGCGCTCGAGAGCGGCGGCGGTACTCACGGCATCGGTATCGCGCTCGCCGGCGGCATCATCGCGTTCTTCGTGCTGGAAAAAATGGTGCTCTGGCGGCACTGCCACGTCGATGCCTGCGAGGCCCACGGCCCGACCGATCTTCACCGCGCGAAAGCCTCGGCGACGCTGATCCTCTGGGGTGATGCCTTCCACAACATCCTGGACGGCGTGCTGATCGCGGCCGCTTTCCTGACCGACAGGCATCTCGGCATCGTCACGACCATCGCCGTGTTTGCGCACGAGATCCCGCAGGAGGTCGGCGACCTCGCGGTCCTCTTGAATGGCGGCATGTCGCGCCGGCGCGCGCTGGTCCTGAATGTCGCGGTCAGCCTGGCTTCCGTCGCAGGCGCCGCGATCGCCTGGTTCCTGCTGGCGCGGGCGCTCGAATGGCTTCCCTATGCGCTCGCGATCGCGGCCGCGTCCTTCTTATATGTGGCTGTCGCGGACCTGATTCCGGGCCTGCACCGGCGGGTGGACGCCCGCACCTCGGTCCAGCAGGTGCTCCTGATCGCGCTCGGCATTCTCGTGACCGGCTTCTCGCACGGATTCGCGCACTAGATCGGTTGCTCGCATCGAGCGACCGGGACCCCGGCTCGTTCGCGCCGGAACTTGATGCGCTCGCTCGCCGGGTCCCGTCCACTCGCTGCGCGCAGCCGCTGTCGTGACCGAGGCCGCGCGGACCGGGCGCACGGGAATCTCCGAGCGAGCGAATGTCCGATCTGCTGAGCGAGCGAGGAGGGTTCCCGTGGGCCCGGCTGATCCAGCAGCTCCGGCGGCGCCATGCGCGCCTTGGCGATGCGCAGTTTCGGGTGCGGGGTCGGCAGCGAGTTTTC
>JANNHT010000207.1:0-4062 GCA_031404555.1 Gammaproteobacteria bacterium | reverse complement strand
CCAACTGGCCGTGCAGGGCTTCGATCGGGGTCGACACGGGCACCACGCAGGACAGGACGGCCGCAGGCGCCTTGACGATTCCCGTGCAATATGGATTTGACGGCCGAGAATCTCAGATTGGGCTGCCCCTCCAGGTGAATTTTCAACGCCTGCCCACTGCTACTGCCGAGCACGGTAGAATCCAGCGGGAGAGGGCGGATTGGTATCTTGAAACTGTGCAGAACCATTCGTGCCAATCAGCAAAGCGCTTAGATTCGTCCAGGGACCGGTGAGCTCCAGGGCCCGCTCGATGGCCCAGGAGGAATTCGGAGCGCCCGACAACGTCAGATTCACCTTATCCAACTGCTGTCTACCATCCCGCCGCATCCGAAGTGCCGGTGACATAAACCGCCCCGTTCGAACCGATGGCGAGAGACGACTTGGTTTGAGGCCGGTCTTGGCCGTTGCCTGGTCCGTTGTAGAGGGTTTCGCCTTCAGTTACCGCAACATCGCTCGGTAAAATCAGGACCGGCTTTCATGGTTTGGGATGAGCAAGCAGCCAGTCAATGACCCGAGGCGAGAACTGCGAAGAGAGCGCCGGAACGTGTCCGCCACCATTGATCGTCCACAGCTCAACAGCGCCGCTGGGCGGGAAGGTCGTGTAGCGGGTGACGACCGTGTCCAACCCCGCCACATCCGTGGTAAGATCCAAGGTAGGCGTGGGGTCGCTGACGGGATTGCTGGCGCCATTGTAGTCGGCCCAGGTCTGGATGTTCTCCACCGCGCTGAGATACCGAGGCCAATTGGGATTTGTGAAATAGCCACCCGTGTAGCTGACCTCGCCGTCGGCGGTGCCGTGTATGTGGAGGACACTCACGGGCTCTGAAGGCCGGCGAGACCCCAAATCTGGTAAGGAAGGACCCGCTAAACTGGCGATGCCGGCCACAAGGTCGGCGGACTCGTACGCCACTCGATCAGCCATGCCTGCGCCATTCGAAAGGCCAGTGAGGAAGATGCGCTTGCGGTCCACGGCGAAGCTTCTGCCGACCTCCTCAATCACGCTGCGCAGATAGGCGGCATCATCAACGTACGTGAACCCTGCGACGGCAGTGTCGGCGGCGTTCCACACCCGGTCAAACCAGAGGTAGCCGCCCGGGGAGTAAACCGAGCCGTTGGGGTAGCAGTAGAGGAAACGCCGCGCTTCTGCCAGGGGGCGCAACCGCATGTAGTCCTCCACCGCCTGCCCGCTGCCGGAAAGACCGTGCAGGGACATGACAAACGGCAACGGCGTTTGGGGGTCGTAGCCGGAAGGAACGTAGAGCGTCACGGGCCGGGGGTGTTGGACCCGATAGAAGGTCGCCGGCACCCGGGACCGGACGGCGCATGGACTCCTGGCGGCTGTCAGCGTTTGCCACGGTCCCTCCACCCGGTCCGCCCTTTGCAGTTGTCCACCGCCGGTCCAGGTGAGGATGTTGACTTCCCCATCACGCCGGACCGCCAGCCCGGAATTGAACGGCGGCACCACCGTGCGGTAGTTGTCTTGAATCGTCACGGTGGTCGTCATCCTCCCCGGCGTGACCCCACCCGTCGCATTGCTCAAGGTCACGCGGAAAGTCTGCGCGCCTTCAACGAGGGCTCCCGTTCTCTGAGATTCGCAGTTCCATATAGACGTCGGCCCGCGCGTAATCGGGCGGGTCTGGATCGATCGCGTGCCGGAACCCGAGGCGCTCGTACAGCCGGATCGCATTGGCGAGGCTGCTGTTGGTCTGGAGAAAGACCGATTTCGCGCCGGCCTGGCGCGCCCACTCGATCCCGGCGGCGCCGAGCAGTTCGCCGATGCCGCGCTTCTGGTGGGTGACGGCGACCGCCATCTTCGCGAGTTCATAGCGAGCGGCGGAAACGTGGACCATCGCCACCGTGCCGACGGCCGTTTCACCGTCCATCGCGAAAAAGATCTGGCCACCGGGCGCGATGATCGCCTGTTCCGGATCGTCCAGCACCTTGCGATCCGCAGCCTCGACCGCGAACAGCCGCTCGATCCAGTCGAGGTTGAGCTGGCGGAATGCGTCGGCGAGCCCGGCGCGATACGGCACGATCTCGATCACGCGGTCTCCGGCGGGAACTCACGCGCGAGCAGCCCGAAGTACACCGTGTCCTGGATCTCGCCGTCGACGTTCCAGCGTTCGCGCAGCAAGCCCTCCTGCCGGAAGCCGAGGCGACCGACTGACTTCAGGGAACTCGCATTCCGCGGGTCCACGTCCGCCTCGATACGGCGCAGCTTCAGGGTCCCGAATGCATAGCCGATGAGCGCGGTGAGTGCTTCGTGCATCAGCCCCTGTCCCCACCAGGCGCTGCCAAGGTAGTAGCCGATCTCGGCGCGCGCATTGCTGGCGTCGAGGTGGAAGAGCGTGCAGGTACCGATGATCCGCGCGTCCTGCTTGCGCTCGATGCCCCACTGAAAGAGCGACTTGGCGCGGAATCCATCGTGGATGCGCTGGAGATAGGCCTTCGCCTGGGCAGGTTCGGTCAACGCTGGCGTCGACCAGAAGCGCATCGAACGCTGGTCGGAAAACACCTCGAACAAGGCGTCGACATCCGATTCCGCAAGCCAGCGCAGGCGCACGCGCGGCGCCTCGATGGTCGGCAACTGGTCAGCGTCAATCATGGTTGCAGCAACTCCTCGTATATCGTCAGGTCGCCCGCGGAGAAACAGCAGAACGTGACTTCCCGGAGCGACGTCGTCTCTGCACTGAACCGGCGCACGGTGTCGGTGGCGATGCGCGCCGCGGCGTCCTTCGGATAACCGTAGACACCCGTGCTGATGCCCGGAAACGCGATCGATGACAGGCGCTCTGCGGCCGCCATTTCGAGCGAGCGACGGTAGCAGGATTCGAGCAGCGCCGGCTCCCCAGACGCCCCGCCCCGCCACACCGGCCCGACCGCGTGGATCACGTGCCGCGCCGGTAGCCGATAGCCCGACGTGATCTTTACATCGCCGGTCGCACAGCCGCCGAGCGTCCGGCATTCAGCCAGCAGCTCCGGCCCCGCGGCCCGATGAATCGCGCCGTCGACGCCACCGCCGCCCAACAACGTCTCATTCGCTGCATTGACGATCGCGTCCACGGCGAGCGTTGTGATGTCCGCCCGCAGGGCCTGCAGCTTGAGTCTGGCCACGGCGCATTTTAGCGGCTGCCGCGCTAGAATCCTTCGATGCGCTTTACGAAGATGCATGGACTCGGCAACGACTTCATCGTCTTCGATGCCCCCGCCGGGGGCGCCCCGCCCGCCGAGACCTTCCGCCGCCTGGCCGACCGCTTTACCGGCATCGGCTTCGACCAGGCGCTCATGCTCGAGCCGCCGCGCCGGCCCGGAACGGCCGTTTTCTACCGGATTTTCAATGCCGACGGCCGCGAGGTCGAACAGTGCGGCAACGGCGCCCGCTGCATCGCGCGGTTCATCCGCGAGCGCGGTGGCGCGCCGGACGGCGAGCTCGTGCTCGACAGCCCGGGCGGCCTGGTCCAGACCCGCATGCAGGGCGACAGTGTCTCGGTGACGATGGGCGTGCCCGATTTCGACCCCGCCTCGCTCCCCTTCGACGCCAGCGGCGAGGCTTATGTCTATCCGCTCGCAGTCGGCGCGAGCGACGTCGAGATCGGCGCTGTGTCGGTCGGCAATCCCCCACGCCGTGATCCGGGTGCCCTCGGTCGCCGATGCGGCGATCGCCCGGCTGGGCCCGGCGATTGAGAATCACCCGCGCTTCCCGAAGCGGACCAATGTCGGCTTCATGGAAGTCGTGGACCGTGGCCATATCCGGCTCCGGGTCCACGAGCGTGGCACCGGCGAGACACGGGCCTGCGGCACGGGCGCCTGCGCCGCGGTCGCGGTCGGGCGCCGCCACGGCCTGCTTGATGAAAAAGTGCGAGTCGACCTCCCGGGCGGCCGGCTCGACATACAATGGAAGGGGCCCGGCGAGCTGATCTGGATGACCGGGCCGGCGGCTCGATCATCAGGAGTATCTGGGGAACACATGTTCAGCGATCGCCTTTGAGAAGGCCGGGATTATCAAGCCGGGGGTGCCGGTGG
>JANNHT010000206.1:0-2483 GCA_031404555.1 Gammaproteobacteria bacterium | reverse complement strand
GCTCGATCGAATCTTCGACCAGACCTGGTCTAGGAACTTGGACGGAAGGATTTCCTCGGCGCCGAAGTTCATCTTGCAAGTGAGCAAAATTTATTGGAAAGGCGACACGATTGATACCCAGTTCGGCTTCCCGGAGTTGTTCATAGGAATACTTCGAGTAATCGATTGCACCGTCCATAGGTTCGCCGTCTAACTACTATTGGGCCTGAACATGACGCAATGTTTTACGTCATTTCCCGCCGCATAACATCCGCCTCGCGCCCAAGCCATTGACTAAGCTACGGCTGGATCAGGTCTAATCGGCCGCCGGCGACAGCGTCAGCGTGTGAACCGCGGGCCCCGGCAGGAATGCCGTTGCCTCCCCTTTCACCCAGGACTCGTGTCCCGCGCGATAGTACGGCGAGAGCGGATGCCCGCTCTGCCCGCCCGGCATGTGGAGATAGCCCTCCGCCTCGCGACCGGGCGAGACGCCGAAGCGCTCCGACGCCCCGAATGTCGGCGACTGCACACGCGGCGTGGACCAGTCGCCCGGCAGCGCATCCGCCCGCATGTCGAGAAACCGGGAAAGGAACGGCGCGGCTTCGCTGATCGGGTGCTGGATGCTTGCGATGTTCACGCGACCCCAGGTGCAGGCGGTCACATCCGTGCAGCCGAGCGGCAGCTCGCGCACCGTCTCCGCCGCGACGTCGGCGAGCCAGGCATCCCAATCCGCGAAGCGCGGATCGAGCAGGTGCGCCGGCCGCTCGTGCACCAGCCGCCAGGCGACTTCCGTGAAGCGCTGCGGCGTGCGCCAGCGGAAATCCGCCCATCGCGCCTGCGCTTCGACCGTCAGCATCCGGAACGCACGATCGGAGACGCGCCGTTCGAACTCGCGCAGCAGCCGGAAGCCGGCGTCGTCCACCGCGGCGCGTCCGCTCCAGGCGCCGACCAGCCGCGCGGCGGAGGACTGATTCGCCTGTTCCAGCGCCGCGACCAGGAACGGGCGCCAGTTCGCGACGTAGTCCGCGCGGTCGTCGAGCTGGATCGCGAGGAGATCCTTAGCGCCCACCTGCGGGATCGAGGCGAGGCGATCGCGGATCTGCCGCGCGCGCGCGGCGGGTGCGTAGTCGCCGTCGCCTGCGCGCGCGAAGGCATCGCCGCCGATCACTCGCGCGTTTGCGCTCCAGGCGTAGCCGAGCGGCGGATCGAGAAATCGCGGCGTGTCGGCGGCTGCCACCCATCCGTTCCAGCCGACGCCCGGCTCGTTCCACGCAGCGGGCTTCATCGCATCGAATCCGTTTCGCAGCGGCAACCGGCCCGACAGCACCCAGCCGATGCGCCCGGTGCGATCGGCGAGCATCACGTTCTGCGCCGGCATGCCGGCGCCGCCGATGATCGCGGCGGCCTCGTCGATGTCCCGCGCGTTCTCGATCGCGAGCAGGGACATGTCGGTGGCTTCCGACCGGTGCGCGGTCCAGGCGAGCGCGAGCGCGTGACCTGCGCCGTCATCGGCATCGATCAGCGGACCCCAGATCGTGCGCTTGACGACCAATTCCTCCGCCTCGCCGCCGGCGACCTCGATGTGCTCGACGTCTTCCTCGAATTCGCGCGGCCCTTCGGCCGTCAGGTAGTTGCGGCCCGCATCCGAGCCGGGCAGCACGACGACGAGATCCTGGAAGTCGCCGTAGCTGTTGGTGAATCCCCAGGCGACGCTTCCGTTGCTGCCCGTGACGATCGCCGGCACGCCCGGCAGGCTGACGCCGCTCACGTCGAGGCCACCCGCCTCAACCACGAATCGCGCGCGGTACCAGATGTTGGGCACGCGAAGACCGAGGTGCATGTCGTTCGCGAGCCAGGCCGCGCCGCCCGCGCCTCGCGAGCCGGCGACCGCCCAGTTGTTGCTGCCGAGCATGACCGCGTCGTCGCCGTCGTGCAGGAATGCCGAGCGACGATCCGTCGCGGCGCGCTCGTCCTGATCTTCGAACAGCTTCCGGTCGAGCCGACGCAGGTCGTACTCTTCCTCCGTCGGCAGCGGCGCCAGCGGCAGCCGGCTGCCGTCGAGCGGGGCTTCCCATTCCGGATCGGGATCCATCACGAAGTGATAGAGCGACGGCGGCAACACCGCCGCCAGGCGTCCGCGGCGCTGCTCGGTGCGCGCCTCGAGACCCTGCAGGTCGATCCACATCGCGAACACGACGAGCAGCGAATCCTCCGCGCGCCAGGGCTGCGGCGATTGGCCGAGCAGCAGGTACTCGAAGGGGCGCGCGCCCATGGCGTCGAGCGCCGCGTTGGCACCCGCGGCGTAAGCCTCGAACAGCGCGCGGCCTTTCGCATCGAGCGCGGCGAGCGACTCGACCGCATGCTTCCTGAACTGGTGCACTCGGATGCGCCGGTCGGTGTCGAGCAGTGCGGGACCCAACAGCGCCGACAGCTCGCCCGCGCCGGTGCGCCGCAGCAGATCCATCTGGAAGTAGCGATCCTGCGCATGCGCATAGCCGGTCGCG
>JANNHT010000205.1:0-4495 GCA_031404555.1 Gammaproteobacteria bacterium | reverse complement strand
TGTCGGTGAGCCCGTGGAATTTTTCCGGCAGCGGCCGCAGCGACTTGGCGAGCAGGCGCAGCTTCGCGGCGTGCACCGACAGCTCGCCCTTGTTGGTCTTCATGCGGGCGCGGAGCGCCGGCAGGAGTTCACGCACGGCGCCGGAATCGTCGCGGACCGCGGCATCTTCCATTGAGGTCGCGACCGCTTCGAGCCGCGTCGCGCCGATATTCGCGCTCGCGCCCACGATGGTGTGGGCCGCGCGGCGGACCAGCGCGAGATCCGCTCGTTTGAGCCCGGTCTCGACCTCGTCGAGGCACTTCGTCGAACTCTCCAGGAAACTCTCCACGAGCCCGCGCGCGAGCACGGGATCGTCGCAGCTGACGTCGCGAAAGCGCGCAGCAGACACCTCGGGCTTCTCCGCGATCGTGCGATCGCCCGCCGGCCGCACGACGTGCCGGCCTGTCCTCGTCCCGAGCGGCGGCGCGTAGCGTTCGAGCATCGCGTCGAGCCGCTCGCGATCGATCGGCTTCGCGAGCACGTCGTCCATGCCGGCGGCGCGGCATTCCTCGGCCTGCTCGCGCATCGCATTCGCGGTCAGCGCCACGATCGGCACGCGGTTGCCGTCGGCGCGGATGCGCCGCGTCGCGGTCAAGCCGTCCATGACCGGCATCTGGATGTCCATCAGCACAAGGTCGATGCCGCCCTTCGCGAGCGCGGCGATGGCCTCGCTCCCATCGGCAGCGAGCGCGACCTCGCAGCCGGCGCGCTCGAGGAAGAGCTGCGCGACGCGCTGGTTGACGGCGTTGTCCTCGACGATGAGCACCGTCCGCCCGCGGCGGTGGTGTTCCTCGACGATAACGTCCCGCGTGACGACGGCGCGCAGGCGCTGGGTGAACTCCATCGCCTCATGCGCCAGCACGCGCTCGAGCGTCGCCAACAGCTCGCCGCGGCGCATCGGCTTCGACAGATGGCCGGCGAAACCGAGATCGCGCAGTTCCTGCCGGCTCGAACGGTCGTCGATCGAGCTGTAGAGCACGAGGCGGAGATCCGCGATGCCCGCGGTCGCGCGGATGCGGCGCGCGAGCTCGAGGCCGTCGATGCCGGGCATGCGGTGATCGGTCACGACCGCCTGAAAACCGGCGCCGCTCTCCGCCGCGCGTTGCAGCACCGAGAGCGCCTCGATCGCGCCGCCGGCGGTCTCGACCTCGTAGTCCGCGCCGCTCAGCAATTCGCCGATCACGCGGCGGTTCGTATCGTTGTCGTCCACGACCAGCACGCGCCGGCCGTCGGCAAACACCGCGGCAGGGGCGGGCGCATCCGCCGCGCGCTGCACCGGCGCAAGCCGCGCCGTGAACCAGAACGTCGAGCCGCGGCCGGGCATGCTCGTCGCCGCCGCCCTGCCGCCCATCAACTCCGCGAGCCGGCGCACGATCGAGAGGCCGAGCCCGGTGCCGCCGTACTTGCGCGCGGTCGAGGCGTCGGCCTGCATGAACGGCTGGAACAGCCGCGGCAACGCATCCGGCTCGATGCCGATGCCGGTGTCCCGCACCTCGAAGCGCACGCCATCCTTCATCGCCGATTCCCGCGCGACCCGGATCGCGACCTCGCCGCTGGCCGTGAACTTGATCGCGTTCGCGACCAGGTTCGAGAGCGCCTGGCGGATGCGCCCCGGATCGCCGCTCACGCGCTCGGGCAGGTCCTGCGCGACATCGACGACGAGCTCTAGGTCCTTCGCCGCTGCCTGCACCGCGAGTGTCGTCGCGACTTCCTCGACATGGGCGCGAAGATCCAGCTCGATGTTCTCGAGCTCGAGCTTGCCGGCCTCGATCTTGGAGTAGTCGAGCAGGTCGTTGATCACGACGAGCAGCGCATCGGCGCTCGCGCGGATCACGCCCGCGTATTCGCGCTGGCGGCGATCGAGGTCGGTGTCGAGCAGGAGCTGCGTCATGCCGATCACGCCGTTCATCGGCGTGCGGACCTCGTGGCTCACGTTCGAGAGGAACTCGCTCCGCGCCTTGCCCGCCGCTTCGGCCGCGGTCAGTGCCTCGGCGAGCTGGCGCTCGAGTTCCGCGATGCGCTCGTCACGAAAATCGCTCAAAAACAGGCCCACCCGCGAGTTCGGTCACAGCACCCAAGGGGGTCCGGTTCTAGTATTCTGCGGACCGGAAAGGACACCATGACCGCAGAGTCTAGCGCACAGCAGCGGCTCCTGATCGTCGAGGACGACGTTCACATGGCCTACCTGCTCGGCTACCTGGCCGAGAAGGAACGCTATGCCGTCGAGACGATCGCCGACGGCCGCAAGGCGCTCGAGCGCATCGCCGCGGGCGACGCGACCGACCTCGTGCTGCTCGACGTGATGCTGCCCTACCTCGACGGCTTCGAGCTGCTCGAGAAACTGCGGAGCCACGAGGCGTGGAAACGGGTGCCGGTGATCATCCTGACCTCGCGCACGCGCGAACACGACGCGGTGCGCGCGCTCGGCCTCGGCGCCGACGACTATCTGACCAAGCCCTTCAGCCCGGCGGAACTCGTCGCGCGCATCCGCCGGCGCCTGCCGCGGCAGGCGGGCGCGTGAAGAGGGGACGCATCCCTTTCCAGCCTTGGGCCGAATCCTTGAAAGGGATGCGTCCCCTCTTGGAAGGGATGCGTCCCCTTTTGGTCGCCGCGGCCCTGATCGCGGGCGCGCCGGCCGCGTTCGCCTGTGACCCGGTCCAGACCCTGATCCTCGCCGGCGATCCCGCGAACTCCGATGCGCGCGACGTCGTTGCGCGCGCCTGCGCCAGAGCGGGCCGACATGAGGAAGCGCTCAAGCATTACGACCGCCTGCTCGCCGTCGATGCGGACAATCCGGACTGGCTGCTCGGCAAGGCGCAGGCGCTGATCGCGCTCGACCGTCCTGCAGAGGCGCTCCCAATCCTCGCGAGGGCGCACGCGGTATCGCCGGCCTACGCCGACGTGCAACGCGTCGAGGCGAACGCCCGCGCTGCGGCTGAAGAGCGGCGCATGCGCGAACGCGGCACGAAGGCCTGGATCTCGGCCGCCTACGAAGATCTCTCCGGCGGCCGCGATTCCTGGCAGTCGGCGTCGCTCGGCGTGGACAAGAAGCTCTCGGCACACCGCCACGTGATCGGCAGCGTGCAGACAGAGAAGCGTTTCGACGCGCGGGACGAGCAGTTCTCGATCGGCTGGGCCGATCGCATCGGCAGCGACTGGTCCTATGCGCTCGGGCTCGACATGGCGCCGGACGGCGAGATCCTGCCGGAGTGGAACTTCGTCGCCGAAGCGGGGCGGGCGCTGCCGTACGACATGAGCCTTTCGCTGCGCGCGCGACACGCGAGCTACGCGACCGTGGACGTGGATTCCGTCGCCGCCGGCGTCGAGAAATACCTGCCGCGGTATCGCATCGGGTACACGCTGACTGCGGCTCAGCCGACCGATCTCGACTGGAGCCTCGGGCATACGCTGCGCTTCGCGCGCGACTATAGCGACGAGAACCACGTGACGCTCACGCTCGGTTTCGGTGAGGAGGCCGAGACCATCGCGCCCGGCGTCGTGCAGGTGACGGAGAACCGGAGCGTGGGCCTCAGCGGCCTGCACTGGACCAGCCGCGCCTGGGGCATCACCTGGGAGGCCGGCTGGTACGAACAGGGCGATCTTTACGACCGCGTGCGGCTCGGCCTTGGACTCCAGCACCGATACTGAACTGATCGTCACGCTCGCGTGGCGAAGCGCGCAGATCGCGGGCCTCGTCGCGTGCTTCCTGCTGCTGAGCGCGCTGCTCGTGCGCCGCTACCTGCAGCGCGTCGAGCGCCGGCGCGCGGTGGCGGTCGCGATCTGGCGGCCGGTGCTGACCCGCGTCGCGATCGAGGAGGGCGAGCTGCAGGCGCTGCCGAAGCTGCCGCGCTGGCAGCTGCACTACCTGCTCGAGGAGTGGAACGCGGTGCACGACGCGGTGCGCGGGATCTCCTCCGAACGCCTGAACGCGATGGCGCACACGCTCGGGATCGACGTCGCGGCGCGGCGCATGATCCAGTCGAGCAGCGTCGGCCACCGCATCCTCGCGATCCGCACGCTCGGGCATCTGCAGGACCCGACGTCCTGGAAGCCGCTCCAGGAACAGCTCGCCTCCGTCAACTCGCTCGTGTCCTTCTACGCCGCGGCCGCGCTCGTGCGGATCGACGCACAGCGCGCGATGCCCGGCATCATGCTGCAGCTCGCCGAGCGCGAGAGCTGGCCCGGCGAGGCGATGGCGCGGCTCCTCGTGGATGCCGGCGCCGACGTCGCGCGCGACCCGATCCGCTCGCTGATGCTCTCGCTCGCGCCGTCCAAGGTGCCGCCGCTCCTGCCCTGGCTCGCGCATGTGGATGCTGTGCTCGGCAGCGATGTCGCGATCGAGCTGCTGCGCCGCAATCCCGACGAGGCCGAGATCGTCGCGGCGGCGCTGGTCGTCGTGCTGGACCCGACGGTGTTGCCGGAACTCGCGCGCTTCGCGGATTCGGCGAATGCGGAC